>SHZC01000103.1 GCA_009692505.1 Myxococcales bacterium | reverse complement strand
GCGGTGACCTTGGTGAAGCGATTGTCGTCGGCGACGCCGGCCTCGTTGTCCCCGCCGAAGTCCCTCTCTTTGATGGTCTCCGGGTTCTCGGAGTCGTCCCACTGGAGGTACGGCGTCAGGCTCGCGCGGTCGCCGATCGGGAACGGGTAACCGGCGCGGACGTAGACCGTCTGGACGGTGTACTCGACCTCGTTGGCCGTCGTGCCCTTCATGGGATCACCGTCGATAAAGTATCGCTTCATCTGCGTCGCGTTCAGCCCGACGTCGGCGAGCGTTGCGACGGCCTCGGGGTCGCGGACCGCGTCGTGAGGCGCGCGCCAGTACTCGGTTTGCAGCGTGAGGCCGCCCTTCGTGAGCTGCGCGTAGCCGCCCATGACCTCGTAGCTGTCCTCGGCCATCGAAGTCCAGGTAGAGGTCGGCCCCGACGGGCAGATCGGTGCCGCCTCGCTCGTCCTGGCCGGTCGACACGCTTTACATCAAGGTGTTGTCGCCGACGCCCACGGAGCCGTGAAGCATGAGGTTGGTCTTTGTCGAAGATTCCCGGCGGTTCAATCCCGATGAACGTGGGGGAGGCGTCGAGGATCTCGTTGTAGAGGCCGAAGCGTCGGTACAACTTGCCGGAGCGAAGTGAGAGGTAACGACCGGCGGGGGGCGCCTCCACCCAAGCGTTGCGCACGCCCAAGGCCTCATCCCCCGCGTGCCCGCCGGAGCCGGGTGACGCGAAGTTGAGGAGGAAGCGGTAGGTCTGGCTGATCGAGCCCTGGATCATCACGTTGAAGTTCGCGACGTCGAACTCGGAGGCGTTCTCCTCCCAGACCGTCTTGCCGTTTTCGTCCACGCCCTCGGGGGTCTCTGCGGTCTTCTCGAAGTAGGAGTCGATGAAGCCGTAGATCTTCGCGTCGAAGATCCGGGCGTCGCCCCCGCCGGCCCAGGAAGTGGTTGAGCCCCAACCGGAGGGGGGCGCGGGCTGCTCCGGCTCGGCGACCGGATCGACGATTGGGGCCGCGATGGCCTCGGGTGCGCTGGCCTGCGGAGCGGCACTCGCGGGCTCGGTTGAGGGCGTCGGCGCGGCGACCTCCGGGTCCGCCATCACGACCCCCGGAACCATAGCCAGAAACAAGAACCCATCGGTCCACTTGCCGACTCTAATGAGACCTCCATTTTGCCGAACTCCAACCCAAGACATGCAGAGGATGTCTACCCTCTCAGTCTCCTCACGCGAACTTGCCGAACGGTATGGGTGGCCTCGGGTACCCACAAGACACTTGCGTCCCGGTTGACCCCCCCCCTTCTTCGTGCTTGCGTGCCCACCATGACCGAGCAGCGCCCCCTTCTCTCCCTCGCGATGATCGTCAAGAACGAGGAGCACTTCCTCGCCGACGCCCTGCGGAGCGCCGCTCCATTCTGCGATGAGCTCGTCGTCGTCGACACCGGATCGACGGACGCGACGGTCGCGATCGCCCGGTCTTTCGGCGCCCGCGTCGAGCACTTCGCCTGGTGTGATGACTTCTCGGCCGCTCGAAATGCCAGCCTTCGCGCCTGTCGCGGGCAATACATCCTCGTGCTCGACGCCGACGAACGCCTTGAGGGCGGGGATCCGGCCCTGCTCCGCCTAGCACTTCGCCCCGGGCCGCAGCATCCCTTCGAGGCGTGGCTGCTCGAGGTTAACAACACATCCGTCGATGGCACGCCCATCTCGCAGTTCTTCAGCGTCCGGATCTTCCCGAACGACCCGCGCCTGGGCTACGAGGGTCGCGTCCACAACCGCTTCGCCTCGCTGGATCCACGAGTGCCCACGATCTCGGCGAGCCGGGTCACGGGCACGAAGATCATTCATCTGGGCTACGACGCCGAGGTGTATCGGGCGCGCAAGAAGTCCGAGCGCTCACTCCCGCTCTTGGAGGCCTCCGCGCGCGAGCATCCCGATGATCCGACCTGGCTTTTCTACCTCGGTCGGGAGTACCTCCTCCTCGGTCGCCTCGAGGACGCTCGCCTTGCCCTCGAGCTGAGCGTAGAGAAGCTGCTCGAACTCAAGACCTCGGGCGCCCTCGGCGGTGGGTTTCTTGGCGACGCCACGGCCGAGCTGCTCTACGTCTACGAGGCGATGGACCTCCCGCCCGAGCGCTCCGTCGCCGTCTCCAGCGAGGTTCTCGCCCACGCGGGTCAAAACGCCGATCTCTGGTTCGTCACGGGCCTGCGCCTGCACGAGCTCGGCGCGCCGGCCGACGCCATCGTCGCCTTGAAACAAGCTATCGATCTCTGTGCGAAGGGGGTCGGTACGGAGTCGAGCAAGCTGCGCGCTCACCTCTTCAAGGCCCACGAGGCGCTGGGCCACGCCTACTGGGCCGCGGCACAGTATAAAGAGTCCTACGCCGCGTTCCTCATCGCGTTGCGGTCGAAGACCTCTGCGAGCGAGGGGTGGCCGCCGCTCCTCAACTGCCTCTTGGCACTCGCGATCGAGCTCGGGGACGCCGAGCGTCTGCCGGACCTTCGAGAGCGCCTGCTCTCCCGCGCCGAGGCACCCCTCGATATGTTCTTCTTCGACGTGGACCGGCGGGTCGTCAAGGTGCCTGACCAAGCCCGGGCGTTGATGAGAGACGCCGGAGCTCGGCACCCCCGCGTGAAGTCCGATCCCGAATACGCTCGCCTCGCCGCGCGACTGGGCCTGCCTTCGCCGTTCACGTCGAGCATCACGCCCCTGCCCGAGCCGAGCGCCCGCCCGATACGGTTCCTCATCGGCACAAAGAACATCGCCGGCTACGTCGAGAACCTCTCGGCGGGCCTCCGCCTTCGTGGCCATCACGTCGAGAGCGTGCTGACGGACGACAACAAGTTCTACGGCTCGTTTCGTCCCGATCACCAACTCGCGGAGCTGCTCGAAGGGAGCTCTATCGATGTCCAACCGGACGGCAGACTGAGCTCCCAACTCTCCGCCGATCTCGAGCGTTTCCTCGACGGCTTCGACGTCTTCGTCTGCGTGGCCTCGCACAGCTTCCTCCCGGGCAACCTCGACTTCGAGCGGTGGGCCCGCAGAGGCAAACGGCTGGTCTCCTGGGTCTGTGGGAGTGAGGCCCGGCACCACTCCGCGGCGGGGCCCATCTGGCAGTCGTTCGGCTCGCCGCTGCCCCCGGCCGCGAGAGACGCGGGCCTACGCAGCACCTCGAAGGATATGGCCGGCGTGGTCCTGCCCAACGGTCGACCCGACCTCTATCGGGACACCTTCGCCAATAAGCTGCACAGCCTCCGGCAGGCGGAGCGATACGCGCAGACGCTCTTCGGCGCGCCGGAGCTCATGGGGCTGGGGCTGCGGCCCTACCAATGCATTCCCGCCCCCCTCGACCTCAAGCGTTTTGAGTATCGGGTGCCTGGCCGGGAGATCCCCGTCGTGCTGCACGCGCCCTCGAATCGCAGCTTCAAGCAGACCGAGCTGCTCCTCGCCGCCCTCGACGAGCTGGCGTCTCAAGGCCTGAAGTTCGAGCTTCGGCTGCTCGAGGGCGTGCCGCATGAGCAGGTGCGTGAGGCCCTCGCCGACGCAGACATCGTGCTCGATCAGATGTCGACCTACCCGGCCCTGCTGGCCCACGAGGCGATGGCCAGCGGCTGCGCGGTCTTGACCGGCAACCTCTCCGCGGCGATGCCCCTGCCGGCGTTTAAACCCGCGCTGCACATCGATCCGGCCACCCTCAATAGCCAGCTTCGGCGGGTCCTGACGGATCGGTCGTTGCGGTCTGAGCTCGCCGTGAGTGGGCGGGCCTACGTCGAGCGGTTCGCTGATCACGAGCGCGTCGCGCAGGGGGTGCTCGACGCCATGACCGCCAGCGAAGAGGGCCGCTTCGACCTCTACCCGACCTTCGCCTTCGATGCGCTGCGGGTGCCGGCCGGCGAGGTCGTCCCGCCTTACCTCCAACGCCTCGGCTACGAGGTCATCTCTCGGAGCGGCGCGCCTTTGGGCGCAGACTTGAGCCGGCTCGTAAGGGAGGGTCTCCTGCCCAAGGAGGCCTCGCTGTCCGCCGTGCCGCGCTGGGACGTGCCGCTGCGTTGCCTGGGGCCAAACGTCTGGTCCCGCTCCGACTTGTGGGACTCAGCCTCGGACGGTGAGAACCGGTGACCGCGCCTCGTGGCCTCGCCCCCGGGCGACGAAGGTGTACTCCCGGTGCGTGTCTTTCGGAACACTCGGCGACCGCCACTGGAAGCTGAGCTCGTCGATCCGCCCCTCGGGGACCGGGAACCGCAGGGGCTCGAGTGGGCCCTCGGCGCCCAACTCGGTGATTATGAACTGAACGATGTCTGCGGGCTCGAAGCCGTCGCACTTGACCCGCAGCGTGACGGCCTCGCCCGAGGTGGCCTCGATGGGCACCCACCGGGCAAAGACGAGGGCGCTGGCGTCGTCAGTGCCCGTGAGGTTCAGGGCCGGTCGACTCGGCTCGGAGACGGCGGTGCTCCGCGTCGACACCGCGTTTCGTGCCCCCGCATGAAGGCTGCGATTCTCCAGTCGTGCGAGCCGCGCCTCGAGTTCGGACACCTGGTCGGTGGACTCGTCGACGCGCTGGGTCTGGCCGGCGAATCGGCGAAGGTCCGCCTGCAGCGCCGAGAGATCCTTCTCCCAGACCGCCATTCGACGCTCCATGAGGTCCGCGCGCCGCAGGGCTTGCTCGAGCCGGGTCGTCAAGTCCGCGATGAGCTCTGGGGTGGCCGTCGACATGGGGGCGGAGGATAGACGAGGGCAGACAGTTTGACAAAAGCCAGAACGGGAGGCTGATTACGTAGCAATGAGTGACTCCTCTGCGGCTCTGTCGATTGAACGTGTCCGGGTGAACAGCCTGGACATCCCTCAGGCGCGCGACCTGGACACGATCCGGCGCGTGATCGAGGTCGCCGGCCAAGGGCCCATGACGCTGCCGAACCTCATGGAGCTGACCAGCTTCTCGAAGCGTCACGTCCACTACCGGACCCACGCGGCGCGCGCGCTCGGCATGGTCACGATGTCCCGGGAGCCGGTGCTCGTCACCCTGACGTCCACGGGCAGCGAGCTGCTCGCCACCACCCCCTACTCGAAAGGGGAGGCCGAGCTCCTGCGTCAAGGCTTCGAGAGCGGGCCGCTTCGCCCCTTCGCCTCGATGATGCTCGCGACGCCCGCGCCGACCCTCGATGTTTTCGCCGCGGCGGTCGGGGCCGCTGGCCTCTTGAGTCCGGCCACCGCACGCCACCGCGCCCAGGGGCTCCTCGCATGGCGGACGCGGCTGCTCGGTGAAGCCAAAGACACCCACGCCGAGGACCGGCAGCTCATCCTCTTCTGAGGGGGCCCCCAACGTGGAATCAGCCGTGGACTTCCTCGAACGCGCGCGAAACCTCCCGCATCTGGGACTTGGCGTCTCCACGGAGTACGGGGCGGGTCAATCGACCGGCGCGCTCGACGTCCTCGGGCTGCGGCGGGTCTATCCCTCTTATGCCGGGTTTCTCGAGGTTGGTCTGGAGACGGTAAAGGGACTTGACGAACAGGCGCGCGCTTGGATCGACAGCGGCGGCGCCACGACGTATCACTTCCTGGACGTCAACCTCGATGATCCATTGAGCTTCGATGAGGGCTGGCTCGACGACGTTCGCTCGCTCATCTCTGAGTGCCGCCCGGCCTGGCTGTGTGGGGACGCCGGGCTCTGGCACTTAGGCCGTCGGGATCCGGCCGCCATGATGCTCCTGCCGCCGCTCCTGCGGTCGGACGCGGCGTTGGCCCTCGCCCGGGGCATCGCGCACCTGCGGTCGAGCACGGGCCTCGAGGTCTTGCCCGAGAACCCGCCGGGCCACCAGTTCGTCGGCGACCTTTCGCTGCTGGAGTTCTACGCCGAGGTGCTGGAGGCCGCCGATACCGGGATGGTGCTCGACTGCGCGCACCTGGCCATCTACCAGTGTTTCATGCAGCGGCCGCCTCTCGACGGCCTGTCGAGCTTCCCCCTGGAGCGGGTCGTCGAGCTGCACGTCGCCGGGGGCATGCGTGGTCAACACCTCGGGCGGGACTACATCGAAGATGATCACCGTCCCACGGTGCTCGACGAGACGTGGGAGATTCTGGAGTATGTCGTGCCCCGCGCGCCGAATCTGAAAGCCGTCGTCTTCGAGTGCGAGCGAAACCCCCTCGACGATTGCCTGGACGGATTCGCGTGCATCGCCTCGGTCCTGCGCCACAATGGCTTCGCCTTGGGGCAGGAGGAGCGACGTTGAATCAGGTCTTTATGGGTTTTAGCGCGGACCTGCCCGGCTATCTCGCCGCCCTCTCGGCCCATAACAACCGGGAGTGGTTCAAGGCGAATCAGGCCCGCTACGAGGAGACGGTTCGTGAGCCCGCCCGCGCGCTCGTCCGCGCGCTCAGCGGTCCACTCGCCGAGCTCAGCGTCCACCTCATCGCCGATGATCGGAAGGTCGGCGGCTCGCTCATGCGGGTGCAGCGGGATACGCGGTTCTCCAAGGACAAGACGCCCTACAAGACCAACGTCGGGATTCAGCTTCGGCACGGCGCGGGCAAAGACGCGCATGCGCCCGGTGTCTACGTTCACCTTGAGCTCGGCGACTGTTTTGTGGGGTTCGGCCTCTGGCAGCCGCCGCCCGACGAGCTCGCGCGGATTCGCCGCTTCATCGTCGAGAACTGGGACCGCTACTCCGCGATCGTCGAGGCACCGTCGATGAAGCAGCACTTCACTCAACACGGCGACTCGTTGAAGCGGGTGCCTGCGGGCTTCGATGCGAGTCACGCCTCGGCCGAGGAAGTGAAGCGACGGTCGTTCATCGCGCTGCGCAAGCTCGACTTCGAGGTCTTTCAGCGGGCCGACGCGCCCGAGGTCATCACGGCCCTGCTCGCCGATGGACGCGAGTACCTGGCGTTCCTCTGTGCGGCGGTCGGGCAGCCCTTCTGAGGCCCAGCGTCGTTGTTCTGGTCATGCTGATAGGCGCGCTCATGGGCCAGCCGGCTTGGGCCCAGGCGCCGCGCCTCGGCGGCCGTGTGATCGACTCGACCGGTCAACCGGTCATCGGCGCGCGGATCGCGACCGACGACAACGTCTTCGAGACCTACTCCCTCGCGGACGGCACCTTCGCCTTCGAGGCCATTCAAAGCGGCGAGCTGGTTTTGATGATTGATGAGCCCGACTTCGAGGTGCTCACGTTTCGCGTCACGCTCTTGAGCGACGGTGTGCTGTCCCTCGAGCTGCGCCTGTCTCCTCTGAAAAAGGCGAAGGGAGGTGCCCGGTCGGGTGACGGCGAGACGCTCATCGTCAAGGCCCGGAGGCCGGCGGGCAACCTCACGCGCTACACCCTGGAACGCGAGGTCCTGCGCAGTGTGCCGGGCTCCTTCGGTGATCCGCTAAGGGCCGTGCAGAACCTCCCAGGCATCAGTCGCGCGCCCTACTCCGTGGGAATACTCCTGGTTCGCGGGACCGGCCCCGGGGACTCGGCGGTCTTCGTGGATGGACATGAGATCCCGCTGGCCTATCACTTCCTCGGTGGACCCTCGATCCTCGCCGCGGAGATGATTCACGAGATTCACTTCCTCCCCGGAAACTTCTCGTCCCGCTACGGACGCGCCATCGGCGGCATCATCGACGTGACCACGCGCGACGGCACACGCGACGAGTTCAAGGGCGCGGTCGACATCGATCTCTTCGATGCGGGCTTCTTCGTCGAGGGGCCCGTCGACGACCGCACGTCGATCGCCGTCTCCGCGCGCCGCAGCTATATCGACACGATCTTGCGCGGCGCCGCTTCGGCTTCGGGTAAGCCCGTCGCGGCGGTCCTGCCCGTCTACTATGACTATCAGGCCCGCATCGACCACGCCTTGACCGGCAGGCAAGCGTTGACCCTCCTGCTCTTCGGCTCCGAGGACCACCTCTCGGTCGTCGGTGAGCCCTCGGGCTCCGGGCCGGACACCGGGGTGGACGCGCGTATCGCTTTTCATCGGGCCAAGGCGGAGTGGTCAATCGACTTGACGAACGAGGCGCGGCTCGAGGTCTCCCCGGTCGTCGGCATCGATCAGACGAGCTTAGGGGCCGGCGCCGTATCCATCGACGCGACAGCGATGGAGTACGGGCTCCGGGTCGATCTGAAGCTGAAGCCGCTCGAGACGCTGGAGGTTCGCACCGGCCTCGATGTGCTCGCGCGGGATGTAGAGCTCTCCGCGTTCGTGCCCCTGAACGTGCCCCGCTATCGGCCGTTTCCCAATACGAACGCCGGCGATCGCGAGCCCGAGTCCCTGAAGCGCACCGTCTCGCTCACGACCGCAGCCCTCTTCGCCGAGGCCGAGTTCAAGCCGGGAGATGGGCCGCTGACGCTCTCACCCGGCGCGCGGGCGGAGCTGTTCGCCTACTTCGATCAGCGGCGGTTCGCCATTGATCCCCGTGTCAATGCTCGGTTCGCTCTGACGGACTCGCTCTCACTGAAGGGCGGCGCCGGCTTGTATAGCCAGAACCCGACGGAGACGAGGCTCGATCCGGAGCTCGGCAACCCCCTCCTCCCGCTGGAGTGGGCGGAGCATTACGCCCTCGGGTTCGAGCTGAAGACGACGCGCCTCATGTCCGTTGAGGCCACGGCCTTTCTGGCCCGTCGGCATGATCTTTCAGTTCCAAGTGAGACGCCGACGCTGACGGCTGATGGGGCCGCCCCGGAGCGGTTTGCGGCGACGGCGTCGGGTCGATCGTATGGGCTGGAGCTCTTGATTCGGCGCGAGCTCGGGCAGGGCTTCTACGGCTGGATCGCCTACACCCTGTCCCGCGCCGAGGAGCGGCCTGACGACGCCTCTGAGTACGAGCTCTTCCCGCTCGATCAGACCCATCACCTCATCGCGGTTTTTAGCCGTCGCCTGCCCTCCTCCTGGGAGGTCGGGATGCGCCTGCAGCTCGTCTCCGGCAACCTCGATACGCCGATCATCGGGCGGGTCTTCGACGCCGATCAGTCCAACTACGCCGCCATCACCGGCGCACCCGACTCCATCCGGCAGTCGCTGTACCATCAGCTTGATCTTCGCGTGGAAAAGACGGCCGACTACGGGGACTTCAAGCTCGCGTATTATCTGGACGTGCAGAACGTCGAAAACGCGCCGAACGCCGAGTTTACGACCTGGGATTACCGCTTCCGGGAGTCGGCGCCCGTGCCCGGTATTCCGGTCCTGCCGACGCTTGGCGTGCGGGGGACTTACCTTTGAGGCGGCTACTCGCGGCGGTCGGGGTCGTCGGGGCGCTGACCGCCTGTGGCAGCGACTTTGAAGACGAGACGCTCGTCGTCGATCTGCGGATTCTGGCGGCCAAGGCTGAGCCACCCGAGGTCTTCGTCGAGCTCGGCCCAAGCCGAGCCGGGCTACCTTTCTTCACCATCGCGAGTGACCCCCAGAGCGTGCGGGTCTCCGTGCTCGTGGTTGATCCGCGGGTGGGACCTCTCGACGATGCCCGGGTGTCCTTCGAGGTCTGGGCGTGCTTGGCGGAAGGCCCCATCGGGTGTGGCTCGGGTGGGGCCGCGAGCCGGGGCGACGACGAGGGCGGCGGGTCGACGCGGGCCTCCACCACGTTCCCGGTCGCCAAGGGCGAGGGGTCGCTCGAGTCGCTGGTTTTCGACTTCGAGCCGACCGCCGAGCAGCTCAATGTTTTCCTGACCGAGGATCCGTACGGCGGCTTCGGCGGCCTCTATGTTCAAGTCGACTTCACGTTGAAGATGGCGTCGGGTGAGACGGTTCGAGGCGCGAAGATCATCAGCTATCAGACCGCGCTCATCACTCGGCGTGAGGGCGAGCCGCCGCCGCCGGAGCGTCGGACGAATCAGAACCCACGGTTGTCGTCGCTGAGGGTCGATGAGGCCATCGTCACGCCGTTTGATCCCTTCCCGCTCGGCGGTTCGACGCGGCCGCTGAGGGTCGAGCCGGTCTTCGAGGCGAGCCTGGAGGTCGAGACGTACCCGGTCATCACGTTCCCCGACCGAGAGGGCCGGGCTCCGGGCTGGCAGCAGCTCGAGGAGCGACTGTCGTTCAACTTCTTCGCCACGGCGGGCAGGTTCGACGAGGACGATGTGGACACTCGGCGCCCGACCGGGTCAGCCCGCGAGCTGTCCGTAAACTACGAGCCCCCGAGGGCGCCCACGGCGCAGGACGCGATCTGGGTCGTCACGCACGACGATCGCGGGGGCACGACGTGGGTGAAGTGGTCGCTCTCTCAGGGCGCAGGCGGGCGCGCCTCCTCAGGGCAATAGGGCCGCGACTCGGCGTCGACCTCCCAATAGGCAAGGGCGGAGAGCGGCGCGAATTTCACGCGGTTGACGCGGGAGCGAAGGAAGAGCGGCGGGGCGTCGCCGAAGGGGTTGACCGCGAACAAGCCGGACACCGCGGACGAATGGTCAAGGAGCTTGTCTTCAAGGGCCAGAAACCACCGGTTGTGGTCGCAGGTCCCCAAGGCCGCAAACCACATCTGCCAGTCGAGCCTCGGCATGTGGAAGAGCGCGGAGCGGGGCGCGTCGTTCGCATCGTTGGGCTTGTAGCGAAACCGATAGGGGAGCCAGGTCGAGCCGTCGCGGCTGCCTTCGAGCGTGATCTCGTCTCGTGTCGTGGTCATCTGCGCGAACAGCCCATAGCCGGAGACGATGCCCCAGCCGTCGAAGGGATCGATGACGGCGGCCCGGAGACGGGTAAACGGCGAGGTGGGGTCGCCACGGCCGAGCAGCCCGACGACGGGCATGGCGAGGACGACGGCGAGCGCGACGACCGCCGGGACGTGGACCCGCGTCCAGAGGCGAGGTTTAGCGACGGAGGCCGGCCTCGCGACGATCCCCACCCGATGGAGCAGGCGCGCCCACGTCGCGTCGCTGAGGAGCGGGCAACACAACGCGATCGTCAGAGGTCCGAAGAAGCCGTAGTTGCCCGTGCCGTTGATAGCGAACATGAGCCCGGCGATCGGGAGGAACGACCAGGCGGGTCGGAAGAAGATGAGCGGCGCGACCAGCAGCTCGACGAAGAACATGAGCAGGCAGGCCGCGGTGTGCCCGGGGGCGAAGTGGGCCAAATAACCCACGACGTTGGGGAGCGGCTGCGTGAAGTAGTGCACGTCGAGCGCCGTGAGGTTGGCCCACGTCGGGTCCGCCGAGAGGAGCTTCACCACCCCCGATGAGAAGATGAGCTTGAACAAGATGAGCCGGGGCAAGACCACCGAGGCCTTGAGGCGCGGGGTGTAAAACATCGCCGCGAAGGTGGTCTCCAGGAAGAGCGCGTCCCACTGGTATCGGAAGAACTCCGCGCCGACCTGGGTCAGCGAGAGGTACGTCACCCACATGACCATGAGGCAGGGCAGCTTCGGGCGGCCGGCGAGCAGGAAGACCGAGGCGAAGAGGCCAGCGGCGCAGAGGCCGTGCAGGGCCAGCGGATCGGCACCCACGAAGAGCGTCAAGGTGGGCAGCGCGAGGAACGCGGACTCTGACCGCGCTTCGAAGTGTTCGACGACCCGGGCGATGAAGTCGACGGCCGGCCTGATCCCGTTGGGGCCGACGAGGCCGTCGAGCTGTGCGGCCAGTGAGCCAAAGACCCAGAGGCCCACGAAGCCCAAGGCGCGGTGAAAAACGGCGCAGGTCGTGCCGACTCGGTTCACGTCCTGCCCCTCACGCCCCCGTCGGCCTGATCTTCAACTTCGGCCGCTTCGGTAGATGCCTCAGGCCCATCCAGGCGAGCGCGCCGACATGACTGGCGACGTCTTCGACGGAGGACTTGCGGTTATCCATCCACCACTTGCCCACAAACGTGACCATGCCGACCAGGGCGTGCGCGTAAATGGGCGCCGACTTGGTGTCGTAGCCGGCGTCTTTGAAGGTCTCGGCGAAGAGGTCGCCTATGCGCTCGGCGAGGTCGTTGAGCAGGCTGGACAGCCGACCGCGCGACGTCGTCATCGGCGAGTCCTGGGAGATCACCGCGAACCCGTCGGGGTGGTCTTTGACGTAGCTCAAGAACGCGATCGCGGCGCGCTCGATCCGCTCCCTCGGCAATCCCTCCCCGATGGCCTCGGCGATCCGCCGCACGACGTAGTCCATCTCCCGGTCGACGACGACGGCGTACAGACCCTCCTTGCCGCCGAAGTGCTCGTAGACGATGGGCTTTGAGACCTTCGCCCGCTTGGCGATCTCCTCCACTGAGGTCGCCTCGTAGCCGTGTTTGGCGAAGGCGGCGCGGCCGACCTCGATGAGCTGGGCGCGGCGCTCGAGGGCGGGCAGCCGCTTGAGTCCTACGGTGGCCATGGGCGCACCGTATTACGTCCGCGTAACTTCTTCAATCCGGGATGCCTTCCTACCCTCCCGCCTACAGCGTTTATTCTCCGGCCCTTGACGCACATCTACGCATCGGTAACCTACTGTCCCGTAGGTGCAGTCCGCCGAATGGAGAGTCAGACCCCTTGCGAGAGACGACGTTCGGCCGCGAGTTGAGATCGACCGCGCTCAAGATCGCGCAGCGGCTCTTCCTCGATCGATCGGCCTCGTTTGTCTTGGACGAGCTCGGCACCACCCGCTCGCTGAGAGAGCTGCGGGCGCGGGTCGTCAAGGTCATTGACGAAACGCCCGACATCAAGACCTTCGTCCTCGAGGCCAATCGGCACTGGAGGGGGCACCGCGCCGGCCAGTATGTGACCGTCGACGTCGAGCTCGACGGCGTGCGCCATCGCCGCTGCTACTCTTTGACCTCGGCGTCGTCCGATCAGTCGTCCCGTCGGCTGTCCATCGCGGTCAAGCGCGTGCCGGGTGGGCGGGTCTCGACCTTCCTGCACGAGCGGGTCAGGCCGGGCGCGGTGCTCAACATCGGTCACGCATCGGGTGACTTTGTGCTCGACGCGGTACCGTCGGCCGCGTCGCAGAGCCTCCTGCTCCTCAGCGGCGGCAGCGGCGTGACGCCTGTCTTGTCGATTCTTCGGGACCTCGACGCGAGAGACGCGGTCGGCGACGTGGTCTTTGTTCACCATGCGCGACGGGCGATCGACGTGGCGTTTTGGGCGGAGCTCTTGTCGATCTCCCGACGGCGACCGGGGCTGCGGCTCGAGCTCTGCCTCGATGAGGGCGACGACGGCTCTAAGGGCTTCACCGAGGAGGGGCTTATGGCCCTCGTCCCGGACTACGCCTCGCGTCACACGCTGCTGTGCGGTCCAAGCGGCTTGATGGCTCGGGTCGAGCGGATGTGGGCGCAACGCGGCCTGACGGAGAGGCTGAAGTTGGAGCGCTTCGGCAGCCCCACGCCGCTCGGCTCGCCGACTCACGACGGCCCAGTCAAGGTGCGGCTCACCGGTCCCGAGCGGACGCGCTTGACGAGCGGGCGCGGCAGCTTGCTCGCGCAGCTCGAAGCGGTCGGTGAGCGACCGGCGTTCGGCTGTCGGGTGGGCATCTGCCACACCTGCACCTGCACCAAACGCAGCGGCACCGTGATGAACCTCCTGACCGGGCTCACCTCCAGCCGCGCCGGCGAGGCCATCCAGCTCTGCGTTTCTGCCGCGATGTCCGACCTCCACCTCGAACTTCAGGAAACGACGTGAAGAAGCAGCCCGAGCCCACCGCCTTGACCCGTGAACAAGCCGACGCGCTCGAAAAGGAGCTCGACGACCTGCATCGGGAGCTGAAGGCAGACCTCGGTCAGGCCGACGTCGACCACATCCGCTCGGTCATCCGCCTCTCGCGCGCCAGCGAGATCGTCGGTCGACTGCTCCTGCACTTCGGCCTCGATCCGCTCACGTTTGTGGCCGGAACCTCGGCGCTCGCCCTCTCCAAGATTCTCGAGAACATGGAGATCGGGCACAACGTCATGCACGGGCAGTACGACTGGACGCTCGACCCGGCGCTCGACTCCCGCGCCTACGAGTGGGATCTCGTCTGCGCCGGCGCTGACTGGCGCGAGTATCACAACTACGAGCACCACACGTTCACCAACGTCCTCGGCAAGGACCGGGACGTCGGCTACCACTATCTCCGCGTGACGCCCGAGCAGCCTTGGCGGCCGATGCACCTCCTTCAGCCGCTCTTGGCCACGGGCCTCGCCTTCGGGTTCCAGTGGGGCATCGCCATGCACGGCGTGAAGTTTCCCGAGAAGTTCGAAGGCCAAAAGACCTTGACCGAGCTTCATCAGCGGGTCGTGCCCTTCTTGCGTAAGGCCGGCTGGCAGCTCTTCAAAGACTACGGCTTCTTTCCGGCGCTCGCGCTCGGCAATGCGCCCCGCGTAGCCATCGGGAACCTGCTCGCGAACGTGATCCGCAACCTCTGGACGTTCTGCGTGATCTTCTGCGGGCACTTCCCCGAGGGCGTCACCTACTACAAGGAAGGCGAGGCCAAAGACGAGAGCCGAGGTCAGTGGTACGCCCGGCAGATCAACGGCTCGGCCAACATCGAAGGCGGCTCGTTTTTCCACCTCCTGACCGGCCACCTCAGCCATCAGATCGAGCACCACCTCTTCCCTGATCTGCCGGCGTCGCGTTATCCGGATCTGGCGCCCAGGATCCGCGAGATCTGCGCTCGCTACGGGCAGCGATATACGACCGGGCCCTTCGGCGCGCAGCTCGGCAGCGTGGCCAAGAAGCTGCTGCGCCTCGCCTTGCCGCAGCAGGGGCTGACGACCGCCTGAGTCTTTGCCGGGCGGCGCTGAAGATCGGGCGTGACAAACGCCGGCACGTCGTCGCGTCGGCGTGGCGAGATCTCGATCGACCAGGTGGCGGGAACGCACCCCACCCCTTCCCTAAATTCCAAGCAGCGCCGTCTTAGGTACGTTGGCACAGAGGGGAGCGGCACGGACTGGATCACCAAGTCGATGGCGAACCTGCTGCGGTTGCTGGATCGGGATCCGGGGCGGCTGGCGGAGTTGGTGGGGCAGAGCGCAGGTGGGGCGAGGGGGTCCAGCGCCAAGTCGACCGGCACCGCCTAACTCTCCGACGGCGACCGCTTCACGGTCGGGCACCCTGGGCGATCCACGTCTTGACCAGGCTCAGCTTGGACAGGCTCAGGGGAGGCAGGCCCATGGGCATACCCGGCGCATCGGGGTCGATGGGGCTCCGCTGAAGATCGGGCGTGGCAAACGCAGGCACGCCGTCGCGTCGGGCCTCCTCATGGCGTCGGAGGAGGACCTCGACCAGGAAGCTCTCCGTCTGGCCTGGCCTTGGGACGAGCACGTCGAGCCGTGTCCCGTCGGGGCGGCGGAGGCCTCGTCGGAGGCCCGCGTAGGTCTCCAGGACCAGCCCCTTGCCCTTGAAGCCCAAGCCGCCGGTATTGCCCGCGCCGCCGTCTCCCCGGTTGCTCGCGGGATCCATGTGGCAATGCACGCAGATGAGGCCAAAGACCTCCCGGTGGACCTCCGAGTACGGCACCTCGCGGTCGAGCAGGGGGACGGCGGGTGGCACGGGTGGCGGCGCGACTGCGAACTGAATCGGCGTATTCAGGACGAAGTCGGCGATGGACTCGGCTTGCTCTCGAGACAGCCCGAGGTTCGGCATCGTCACATGAGGATCGATGGATTGAGGATCCTGTACGAACGCGACAAACGTCTCCCGCTTCAACCGCTCGCGGGCAAACTGGAGGTTCGGCGCGAGCATCGCCTGCGGGCCGAGGGCCTTGAAGAACGAGGGCGTGAAGCCGGCGACGAGGCGCTCGCCCCCGAGGACGTGGCACATCGCGCAGCCGGCGCCGAGGAAGGCGCGCCGCCCCTCGTTGATTCGTACCTGGGACACGACCTCGGGCTTGGGACTTCCGGCCTCGTTTACGGAGGGTGGCGTGGAGCTCCGGCGACCGGAGAGGGCCACGAGATACGCGACGACCGCGTCTTTCTCCGACGCGGACAGGCGCAGGGGCACCATCGACTCCTCAAGGTGCGGGCGAAGGTCAAACGGCCCGTCGAGGTAACGCCGGAGGAAGGCGGGCTCGACGCGCCGGGCGACCGTGCCCAAGTGAGGCAGCCGCGTAAGGTGGACGATGTTTTGGAGGTAGCGGTCCCAGTCGGGGTACTCGCGCCGCTGCCGTTCGATGGCCTGGGTGTCGCCTCGCGTCCCGAGGATCCAAGTGTGACAGTCGACGCAGCTCTGCTCCCTCGGGGCCCGGGGCAGGCCGTCCGCCGCCGGGCGATTGTCGCTCGCGCTCACCTCGTGGCAGCGGTTGCATTGAGCGCGCTGCATGACCCGACGGCCTTCTGCCTCCTGCTGATTCAGGCCGGCGTCGGCAAAGACGGGCAGGGCGATTACGAGCACAACAAGGAGGGCCCAAGCGGCCAACGCGGAGCTTGCTACGGCCTTCAACGAGCGAGGCACTCCGAGGCCAGCCGTTTTAGATCTGGATGGCAAGGGCAGTGGGCGTCGCTCGCGAGAGAACGGCGGCCTCGGCCTCGGCGAGGCTCGTGGCTGACGCGCCCATCAGGCGGGCGGCACCCAACTGATCGACGGCCTCGGAGTGTCGCTCCTGCCTCGACAGCACGATGGACAGGGCCGCGAGCGCGTCTCCGGCCTCGCCGTTCATGCGGTCCCCGAGGGCGACCGCAGTGGTCAGTTGACGCTCCGCGTCGTTGAGCTCGCCTCGGTGCAGGAGAGACCACCCTAACGCCAGCCGGGCTTCATAAGACTTGGCGTCGAGGGCGACCGCGCGCTCGAAGCGGCGCAGGCTCAGGTCCTTGTGGCCGGCCTTCTGGTGCAGCCGACCGGCGTGGATCGCCGAGACCACCCGCTGTTCGAGCAGTGCCTTGCCGTGGTTCATGACCTGCTCGTAGCTCTTGATCGCGGCCTTCTCGTTTCCACCCGCTTCGAGCGTCATGGCGACGGCGAACGTCTTGGACGAGGGCTGCTGCGGGGGGCGATACATGGCGCAGGCCTGCGCGGCGACGCTGGCAAAGAGGGTCAAGGCGACGGCGATCGTGAGCGGTGCGAGGCGAGACATGGGCTCTTCTCCTGGAGGTCGATGAGGGCTACTCCTCCCTTCGACGGCTCACCTCGAAGATCGTTCCAATTTATTTTCGCTGGACGTCTGGCCGGACGTTTGGGGGGACGTCTCGGCCGGTGCCTCAACTTCCACAGGGACCTCCTCGCGAAGCCGAACCGGACCGAAGTTCTCGGGCACGTCACCGACTATCCCGGAGTAGAAGGCGCGCAGGTGGTCCATGTCGGCCTTGATATCTCCCGTGGGGTAGAAGACGGGGCCGAAGCCTGCGACCTTGTTCTTGTAGTCGAAGTACCCCAACAGCAGCGGCACCTTGGCCTTGATCGCGATGTGGTAGAAGCCGCTCTTCCAGTACTCGACCCGCTTGCGCGTGCCCTCCGCGGCGATGAGGAGCACCAACTGGTCGTACTTCTCGAAGTGCGAGGCGGCGAACGAGACCATGTCCTTGCGCTCATGCCGCACGACGGGGATCCCGCCCAAGACGCGAAAGAAGGTCCCGAAGGGGAAGTCGAAGAGGCTGTGCTTGCCCAGCCAGCGGAAACGCACGTTCAGCGACCAGGCGACCAAGACCGTGAAGGGGAAGTCCCAGTTGCTGGTATGAGGCGCGCCGATCACGACGGCCCTGAGGATGTGCGGGGCCTCATGCACATAACGCCAGCCGGCGATTCGCAGGGCGAGTCGGCCCACGAGGGACAAGAAGGTGGAGATCACCCGTATAGCTTAGGTCAAGTCGGAGGGGGCGGCGACGGTCTTGCGATCGTTTGGCGAAGGACCTGTCTCCGAGGCGCGGCGCAACGTGACGGCGCGTGCCAGATCTTCGGCGGTGACCACGCCGATGATCGTGTTCATTTCGTCTTTGACGATGGCACCGCTCTGGCTCGAGCGTCGGATCTTCTGGACAACCTCGGCGAGATCGTCGTCGGCGTTTACGAAGATCGGCGGCCCAGCCAGGATCGAAGCGCCTTTGCCGAGGCCCCCGCGCTGCACGTCGCCGAGGGTCAGGACACCCAGTGTGCCGCGCTCGTC
>SHZC01000006.1 GCA_009692505.1 Myxococcales bacterium | reverse complement strand
GACAACGCCCGCCTCGGTCAGCGGCGTGCCGGTGTCCTCGTCGATGCCGGCCACCTTGGAGATGCCGAAGTCCAGGACCTTGGGCCCGAGCGGCCGACCGTCCTCGGTGCACGCGAGGATGATGTTGTCCGGCTTGAGATCCCGGTGCACGACCCCACGCGCATGAGCCGCCGCGACGCCTCGAGCGACGCCGAGCATCACACGCACGCTATCTTCGGCCGTCAGCAGATCGTCGGTGATCGACTGCCTCAGCGACTTGCCGTGCAGGTGCTCCATGACCAGATACGGAGCGTCGTTCCAGGACCCGACATCGTAGACGTTGATCACGTTGGGGTGGTTCACGGCACCGGCCGCCTTGGCCTCGCGACGGAACCGCGCGGTCGTGTCAGGCTTCTTCGCCTCCGCCGGCAGCAAGAACTTCATCGCGACGCGCTTGCCCGTCAACAGGTGCTTGGCCGCAAAGACCGCGCCCATCCCCCCCTCACCCAGCTTCCGCTCGATGAAGTACTTCTCGTCGATGAGCTCGCCAAGCGTCGGCAGGCCCGTGGGCGCAGTGGTCGTGGGTGCGGACATTTTCGCCCGCAACCGTAGTTGCAAGGCCCCCGCCGCGCAAGTTGAGAGCCGGGCCCTCGCCGCATAATACGGTATTTCGTCTAAAATTGGCGAGAAGGCCACCGGCACATTAAGCTCCGCGCATGGAGTATCTTCGGCTGCGAACGCGAGGGGTCGAGGCTCCAGCAGGGTCCATCGCGGAGCTGCCGGCGCACGACGTCACCGAGCTCGTCTGGCTGCTGCTTCAGGATATGGCGAGCACGCAAAGTCTAGCCTTGGGCGAGCTCGTCGTCCGCCGACGTCTGGCGGAGCTCTCGCTGCGGGCTGAGGACTGCGACACGATCTGCGGCAACCTCGTCGCCATCGCCGCCCACGGTCCGAAGGGCCCGGAGGACCGTGAGATCCTGTGCTTCTACTTCGCCCTCGGCCTGCGGGGACGGCTCAAGAATTCGCTCGGCCACCGACGTCAGCGGCTCCTGCAGGGCCTACGCGAGACGCTCGACTTCCTCGTCGGAGCCTTTGGCGTCCGTGTCCTGGCGAACCTCATCGTGCTCGACGCCACCGAGCGGCAGATGGTCTGGGATCTGGTGGGCGGCACCGTACTGGGCCTCGGACGCGAGCAAGAGGTGGCGGGCATCGTGCCGCACGGAGCCTTGATGCGATGGGCGACTCTGTTTGCCAAAGCCCCCCGCGCTGACCGGCGGGCCGTCGCTCGCGCGCTCATCTCGAGCGGGCCGTCGCCAGCCGGTCGCCTCGTGCTTGTAGGCATCCTCGATCCCTTCACCGACGCCGATCTGCTCGGCCAGGGCGCCGTGGTCTTCACGGAGTTCCAAGTCCCCACCCCAGTCCAGCCAGAAGTCCAACCCAACGAGGCCCCAGAAGGCGCGTCGCTCGAGCACGACAGCAGCGACGACGAGCCGAGCTCCCCATCGTTTGAGGTGAGCGGTCGGGCGGTCCGCCTCGGCACGCCCCTGCAGCGCCTCATCTCCCGCCTGACGGGATGGGCCTTGGCGGAGCGTCTCTTCGTGGCCTTTGGCGCGGTCCTATTGGGCCTACATCGGCACGGGCACCTGCGCCTCACCCGTCAGGGGCTCGTCTACGATGAGTCCCTGCGCCTCCTCGGGCGGTCCGTATCTCAGCGAACCGTGGCCATCCCCCTGTCTGCGGTGGCCGCGCGCCTTGATCGACGGCACGGCGTCGCCTCGCTGCTCGTAGGGCTCGCCTCGGCCATGGGGGCGACGTTTCTCAGCGTTCTGTGGACCCTTGACGGGCTCCACTCGGGCTATTGGCCGTTCTTTCTCGCCGCTGCGGGCGTCTTCCTCGTGGGGCTGGTCGTAGACCTCCTCATCTTCCGGATCTCGGGGCGATTGCGTGGGCGGTCGCAGCTGGTGCTTGATGGCGGAGAGGGTGCCCGGATTCGACTCGATGGCGTTCGCCGCGCCGAAGCCGAGGCGATGCTCGCGGCGCTCGCTGGGCCTTCAAGATTGGAGGCCTTCGACGAAAGGCCGCCTTCCTAATGGTCAAGCATCTTGTCTTTTTTGCCCTCGGACTCTACGCCGTCGCTCCCCGCCCCGCGCTCGCCCAAGAGGAGGCTGACGACGCGCTCCTCGAGCCCGAGGTGCCGCCGACGAGCCCGGACCTGGAGTCGGAGGTGCCGCCGACGAGCGAGCTGACCCTCGAGAGCCTGACGACCGCTGAGCTGCCGCCGGGCAGTCGGCGCGCCTCCATCCTGCCCGATTCCGTCGAGGTGAGGGGTGGGCCCGGGGCGGCTTATGTCGTGCGCGGCAAGCTCTTCGCGGGCGACGCGGTCGACGTCCGACGCCGCAACGACGGGGGAGATTGGATCGAGGTCGAAGCGGGCGGGGTGCGCGGTTGGCTGCGCGCTCGACACATCAAGCTCATCGGTCGGGGGGCGGGCGACCGGAAGCCGGGCGACGTAGGTCGAGACCGCCGCGAGTCCAACTATACCTACGACGCCGATGGGCGCCGCGTCGGCCTCGATGGTCAGCCGGCGGGCAGCGGCGAGGGAGCCAAGGGCGGTAGAGAATCCCCCCCCGAAGAAGTCTCGGATGTCACGCCACAGGGAGACGGCGAGACGCTGATCTTGAGGGCCGGGCTCGGCTACGGCAGCGTCGGCCGAGTCTTCGACTCCAACATCGATCGCCGCTCACCCTTGAAGTCGTCCGAGGTGAATCCAGCAGGCCTCGCCGTCGCGGTCGAGGGCCGCCTCGAGGCCCACGAGCACCTCGCCGTCCGCGCGGCCTTCGAGGGCGTCTTTCTTTCGAGCGCGAGCATCCCGAAGAACGCTGAGTTCGGCATCCAGTCACCCTTGAAGCTGGCCGTCGACGCGCAGTCCGCCGCTCTCGATGCCATCGGGCGATCCCCCTTCGACGTGGGCTTTGGTCTCGGTTTCGCAGGGGTCTACATGGGCGGTCGGTACCTTCGACAGAGCTTCCAAGCGGCCGAACCGTTCCCTCTCTTCCTGACCACCCACACCGTCGGCCTCGCCGCCGGGCTGATCGCGGAGGCCACGATTGCCGAGCGGTTCGAGGTCTTCGGCAGCGGCGGTTACGTCCTGCCTCTCTTCGTCACTCAGAGCCCGAAGGACTCCGGCGACCTTGAGTCCGCGGGTGGCCTGGAGGTCAGAGGCGGTCTCGGCTATCGGCTCGACGGCCCTCTCTCCCTCGTCGTCTCCGCTGGGCTCCTCCGCATGAAGCACGAGTTCCGGGGTGCCTCGACGCATGCCCATGTCGAGGCCGGCGTAGACCCTTCGACGTATAGCGCGGCCCGCGAGACGGACACCGTGGTCTCGACGACAGCGGGGGTCCGCGCGCGATTCTGAGACGGACTGTTGGCATCATTCGCCCGAGGTCTGAGAGACTGGGCTCGAGACAATCGGCGTCACCTTATGGAGGTCAAAATGCGAGATCGAATCGTTAATACGCTCAGGCTGTCATCGACGGTCTGCCTGCTCTGGGCCTGCGACCCGAGCACCTCGTCCTCGGAGCCCGATGTCGGGACGACCGGCGGCGGCGGGGGCTCAGGCGGGCAGGTCACGCCGGACTCCGGCGCGGGCGGCGGCCCCAGCGGCGGCGGCGGCGGTGAACCCAACGGCGGCGCGGGCGGCGGCCCCAGCGGCGGCGCGGGCGGCCTCCCCAACGGCGGCGCGGGCGGTGAACCCAACGGCGGCGCGGGCGGCGGCCCCAGCGGCGGCGCGGGCGGCGGCCCCAACGGCGGCGCGGGCGGTGAACCCAACGGCGGCGCGGGCGGTGAACCCAACGGCGGCGCGGGCGGCCTCCCCAACGGCGGCGCGGGCGGCCTCCCCAACGGCGGCGCGGGTGGCGGCACACCTCCTGTGGAGCCCTGCAGCGTCGTCTTGCCCGGAGAGTACGGGAACTGCGAAAGGGTACTGGGATACGCCGTCAGCCCCGGTGGGCAGTGTGAAGCCGTCAGCGGCTGCGCCTGCGACGAGACCTGCGTCGGGCGCGTCTTCGACACCGACTCCCCGGCGGCGTGCCAGGCGGCGTGCCTCCCTGCCTGCCCGGACGCCGACGCCGATGGGCTCTGCGACGCGAATGACGGCGAGTGCAGCACCGACGAGGTGCCGGTCCGCTGTGAACGCGTCTCTCCGATCTGCCCGCCCATGCAGGTGCCCGTCGTCGCCAACGGCTGCTACACCGACGTCTGCGTGGACTGGCGGACCTGCGCCGAGCTCGTGGCTGGCGGCCCGCCCCCGCCCCCGCCCCTCTGCGGCGGCTTCGCGGGCTTCATCTGTCCTGTGGACCTCTTCTGCATCGACGACCCGAGCGACAACTGCGACCCGAACGCCGGCGGCGCGGACTGTATCGGCATCTGCGTGGTGCAGCCCCCGCTGCCTCCGGCTTGCTTGCCCGTAGCGTCCGGGGAGTTCGGCAACTGCGACGCGCTGCTGGGGTATGGCATGCAAGCCGAGTCTGGGGTCTGTGGCCCCATCTCCGGCTGTGGCTGCGGCGAGCGGTGCGTCGGCCGGGTCTTCGATACGCCGGAGGCCTGCATGGCGGCTTGCGCAGAGCCCGCCTGCCGAGACTCGGACTCCGACGGTCGCTGTGATCAGGAGGACAGCGAGTGCAACAGCGACGGCTCTCTCCTGATGTGCCGCCCAGTCGCGCCTCCTTGCTTGGGAGGCACCGTGCCCGAGGTGGCGAACGGCTGCTATACCGACGCCTGCGTGGACTGGCGGACCTGCGCCGAGCTCGTGGCAAACGGCCCGCCGCCCCCCTGCGGCGGCTTTGCGGGCTTCGCGTGTCCCGAGGGCCTCGCCTGCGCAGACGCGCCGAATGACGACTGCGATCCTCAAAACGGCGGGGCCGACTGCCCGGGGATCTGCATCGACCCGGCCGCCGAGTAGGGGGCTCGGGTCAGCGGCGCTTGAGCTGCTCCGCGAAGAGGTCACCAAGCGTCACGCCCCGGCGCTCGGGGACGACCTGCTCCCGCTGCCGATACTGCCGGAAGTCATCGGCCTCGCTCTCGCCCTTCAAAGCCTTGCGTGACAGCCGGATTCGACGGCGATCACCCTTCTCCTTCGGCTCCTCGATCTCGATGACCTTCACCTCGATCTCGCAGCCGATCGGGTAGGTCCCGGCCACATCGCCGCCGCGCTCGACGTCAATCTCCTGCATGGGCAAGAGGCCGCTCGTCCGCGGGCCTATCTCGATGAAGAGGCCGAACTTCTCGATCTTGGTCACTCGGCCCTTCACGACGGCGCCGACCTCGATGTTGGCCGCGGGGGCGCCCCGTCGGGCGAAGACCTCGGCGGTGTTCAGCGAGATGTGGTTCTTCTGGAGGTCGATGCTCTCCACGACGACGTCGATGGAGTCGCCGACCTTGAGCACGTCACCCGGGTGCGCGATGCGTTTGTCCGCGCTGATGGCCGAGACGTGAAGCAGGCCGTCGACGCCCTCGGCCACGGTGACGAACGCACCAAAGGTCTGGAGTCGGGCGACCGTGCCTTTGATGGCTGTGCCGGGTGGGGTCTGCTTGACGAACTCCGCCCAGGGATCAACGACGCCGGCCCCGTCCTGGAGTCGAAGCGCGATGCGGTTCTTCTCCGGCTCGAGCTTGACGACCACCACCTCGACGGCGTCACCGACCTTGACCTTCTCGCTGGGGTGCGAAACCCGCGTCCGGCCCAGCTCGCTGACGTGGATCAGGCCCTCGACGCCGCCGAGATCGACAAACGCGCCGAAGTCACGGAGCTGGGTCACCTTGCCTTGGAGCACATCGCCGACCGCGAACGTATTGGCCACGGCCTCACGCGCGCGGCCCCGCTCGGCCTCGAGCAGGGCGCGGCGCGAGACCACCGGGCCCTTGGCGTCGTCCCACTCCGTAATGCGGAAGTCGAACTCCTGCCCGACGACGCTTTGGGGATCGGTGCCCTGACGCTCGGCGATCTGGCTTGAGGGGCAGAAGGCGCGAACCCCCTGAATCCGGACCTCGAAGCCACCTTTATTGGTGCTCACGACCTTGCCACGCACGCTGACGCCCTCTTGGAAGGCATCGCGTAATGCGACCTTGGCCCGGCCGGCCTGTGCGTCCCGATACGAGAGGTGAACGGAACCCTTGGTCTCAATGACCACGAAATCCGCGGAGCCGCCCACATCGAGGAGCAAACCACCCGCGTCGTCGCGCAGCTCAGCGAGGCTGACCCAGCCTTCGCTCTTGGCCCCATAGCTGACAAAGACCGCCTCGCCGGTGATCTTCACGATCGTCCCGGTGACGAGGTCTCCGATGCGCGCCATCCGACCAGCGGCTTGGGCATCGAAGAGTTGATCCATGGGGTTCGGTTCGGGGACGTCGTTCGTGTCGTCGTTCGACAAAGCTGGAGCTCCTCGGTGGTTCAGGTCGGCTCACGGCAGGCCGGCGCGCGGCAATATATGGATGCCCCTCGCGCGCGGCAAGTCGGGCCGCTCCATCGATCACGTCCGAAGTCAGAACTCCCCATCCACGGGGCAGTCTCCCGTGGCTTGAAACGTCGTGCGAAAGCCGGAGTCCGTGCCGGGGATCGAGAAGCGGACCTCAGTCGGCGCGCCATCGCAGGCCCAGGAAGGCAGGAGCGTGAGGACCGCGCCACTCCGGTTTTTCGGCCTCGTCGGCCTCGTCGGCCTCGTCGACCAGAGGCTCACACCAAACAGCCGTCGGTGGGCTGCCGCAGGAGCGAGCCCAGGAGAATCCCTCGCCGCAGACCTCGTTGAACTCCAAGTGCCCATCGACGCAGGCCACGCCGTCGTTGGGGCGCACCACCGGGCAGACGCTGAACGCGTCGCATGCGCACTCGGGGCGGCCTTGCCCACGGTCTGGACCTCTCCACATGCGCCGATGGCCATCGCCAAGAAAAACAGAGAAATCGTCGGGGTCATCCCGGGCACTCTGCTTAGAGGGTCCACACCTGACGGGCATCGTTCCAGTTCATGGCACCCAGCGACCCGGACTCGGGTCACGTTGCCTGTGGCCGTCTCCGAATTTGCTTTCGAAGCGGCCACCTTCGAGCGTTATGGTAGGCCGAGTGAATCGTCCGGAGAGGGAGTGAACGATGGGCAAGCTGGTCAATTCAATCTCGGAGCTGCAGAACTTCCAGGAGTATGCGGACTTGCACTGGTCCGGCACGTTTGAGGACTACCTCGACATCGTCCGGCGAAATCCGAAGGTCACCCGCACGGCCTATCAGCGGCTGTACGACATGATCATCGGCTGGGGGACCGAGGAGCTCATCGACACCAAGAAGAAGATTGTTCATTACAACTTCTTCGACGACCCGATGAACAACGGGCGTGAGGCCGTCTTCGGCCTCGATATCCCGCTCATGCGGCTCGTCAACGTGCTCAAGTCCGCCGCCCTGGGGTACGGCACCGAGAAGCGCGTGATCCTCCTCCACGGGCCCGTCGGCAGCGCCAAGTCCACCATCGCGCGGATGTTGAAACGCGGCGTCGAGCAGTACAGCCGGACGGTCGACGGCGCGTTGTATACCTTCGAGTGGCACGTCCCCGAGGAGCTCAAGATGATCACGGGCGGGGAGACGATCTTCCCCAGCCCGATGAACGAGGAGCCGCTGCGGCTCGTGCCGAGTGAGTGGCGCGAGGAGGCGTTCCGGAAGCTGGAGCTCAAGGTCGGCGGCGAGCCGCTGCGCGTTGAAGGCGACCTCGACCCGGCGAGCCGACTCATCTTTCGCGCGCTCATGGAGCACTACAAAGGCGACTGGTCTCGGGTCATGGAGCACATCAAGGTCAAGCGCCTCCTGCTCAGCGAGAAAGACCGCGTCGGCGTGGGCACGTTCCAGCCGAAAGACGAGAAGAACCAGGACTCCACCGAGCTCACCGGCGATATCAACTATCGGAAGATCGCCGCCTTCGGCTCGGACTCAGATCCGCGGGCGTTCAACTTCGACGGCGAGTTCAACATCGCCAACCGCGGCATCATCGAGTTCATCGAGGTGCTCAAGCTCGACGTGGCGTTCCTCTACGATCTGCTCGGGGCCTCCCAGGAGCGGAAGATCAAGCCGAAGAAGTTCCCGCAGACGGACATCGACGAGGTCATCATCGGCCACACGAACGAGGCCGAGTACAAGAAGCTCCTGAACAATGAGTTCATGGAGGCGCTCCGGGACCGGACAATCAAGATCGACATCCCGTACATCACGAGGTTCAAAGACGAGGTCAAGATCTACAAGAAGGACTTCTCCAACGAGAAGGTCCGCGGCAAACACATCGCGCCGCACACCATCGAGATGGCCGCCATGTGGGCGATCTTGTCTCGTCTGGAAGAGCCCAAGAAGCATGACCTCTCGCTCATCCAGAAGCTGAAGCTCTACGACGGCAAGACCCTGCCCGGCTATACGCAGGACAACGTCAAGGAGCTCCGCAAGGAGAGCGAACGCGAGGGCATGGACGGTGTCAGCCCTCGTTATATCCAGGACAAGATCAGTAACGCCCTCGTCAGCGAACGGTCGGCGACGAGCATCAACCCCTTCATGGTGCTCAATGAGTTGGAGGGCGGCCTCAAGCAGCACTCACTCATCACGAATGACGAGGTCCGCAAGCGGTATCGGGACCTGCTCGCAGTCGTCAAGCAAGAGTACGAAGAGATCGTCAAGAACGAGGTCCAGCGGGCCATCAGCGCGGACGAGGACGCCATCAAGCGGCTCTGCGCGAACTACATCGACAACGTCAAGGCCTACACCCAAAAGGAGAAGGTCAAGAACCCCTACACCGGGCAGGACGAAGAGCCCGACGAGCGACTCATGCGCGCCATCGAGGAGAAGATCGACATCCCCGAGAGCCGCAAGGACGACTTCCGGCGCGAGATCATGAACTACATCGGGGCGCTCGCCGTCGAGGGCAAGCAGTTCCAGTATTCCACCAATGAGCGACTGCACCGCGCGCTCGAGCAGAAGCTCTTCGAGGACCAGAAGGACAGCATCAAGCTGACCAGCCTCGTCAGCAACGTGATCGACAAAGAGACGCAAGAGAAGATCGAGATCGTCAAGCAGCGCATGATTCGGAACTTCGGCTACAACGACGAGTCGGCGACGGACGTGCTCAACTACGTCGCTTCGATCTTCGCCCGCGGCGACGTGAAGCGTTGATATGTCGCGAATCCAGCAGGACCAGAGCCGCTTTCGGAACATCGTCAGGGGCAAGATCCGCCAGAACCTGAAGAAGTACATCAGCCGGGGCGAGCTCATTGGCAAGCAGGGCAAAGACCTCGTGTCCATCCCGCTGCCGCAGATTGAGATCCCGCGGTTTAAGTACGACCCCAAGGACTCCGGCGGGACCGGGCAGGGCGACGGCAAGCCGGGCGACAGTCTGGGACCGGGCAGTCAGCAGCCTGGGGAGGGCAAAGGCGAGGCCGGAGAAGGCGAAGGCCAGAAGGCCGTAGAGGTCGACGTCACGCTCGATGAGCTCGCGCAGCTCCTCGGCGAAGAGCTCGAGCTGCCGCGCATCGAGCCCCGTGGGCAGAAGCAGGTCGTCACCGAGAAGGACCGCTACACCGGGATTCGCAACGTCGGCCCCGACAGCCTGAGGCACTTCAAACGCACCTATAAGCAAGCGCTGAAGCGGACGATCGCCATGGGCCAGTACAATGGTGAAAGGCCCGTGGTGGTCCCGATTCGCCACGATATGCGGTATCGGACCTGGAACACGGTCTCATCGCCGCAGTCGAACGCCGTGGTCATCTACATGATGGATGTCTCAGGCTCCATGGGAGATGAGCAGAAGGAGATCGTCCGGATCGAGTCCTTCTGGATCAACGCCTGGCTCCGCAGTCAATACAAAGGCATCGAGACGCGGTACGTCGTGCACGACGCGACGGCGCGCGAGGTCGACGAGCACACGTTTTTTCATACGCGGGAGTCGGGCGGCACCATGATCAGCAGCGCCTACAAGCTCTGCGCGCAGATGATCGCCGACGACTATCCGAGCGCGGATTGGAACATCTATCCGTTCCACTTCAGCGACGGCGACAACTGGTCGGTCGACGATACGGCGCGCTGCATTCGGCTTCTCAAAGAGGACATCGTGCCCGCGTCCAATCAGTTCAGCTATGGCCAGGTCGAGAGCCCTTACGGCTCGGGTCAGTTCATCAAGGACATTCGCGAGAACTTCAAGACGGCCGCCGCTGACTGCGCGGTCGTGGTCTCGGAGATCAAAGACAAAGACGCGATCGTCAAGTCCATCAAGGAATTCCTCGGAGCTGGCCGATGATCGAGTACTTGCACGTCCGAAGCCTGCCGCCGGAGCTGTGGGCCTGGAAGGTCAAGATTGAGAAGATCGCCCGGGACCAAGGGCTCGACTTCTTCGAGACGGTCTTCGAGGTCGTCGGCTACGACAAGATGAACGAAGTCGCGGCCTATGGCGGGTTTCCGACCCGGTATCCGCACTGGAAGTTCGGGATGGAGTTCGAGCAGCTCTCCAAGAGCTATACCTACGGGCTGTCGAAGATCTACGAGCTCGTGATCAACACCGACCCCTGTTACGCCTATCTGCTCGAGGGCAATGAGCTCGTCGATCAGAAGCTCGTGATGGCCCACGTCTACGGGCATTGCGACTTCTTCAAGAACAACTACTACTTCAGCCAGACCAACCGGAAGATGATCGACGCGATGGCGAACCACGCCTCGCGCATCCGTCGGTACGCGGATCTGCATGGGCCGACGGTCGTCGAGGAGTTCATCGACTCGGTGCTCTCGCTCGAGAACCTCATCGATCGGTTCAGGCCGTACATTCGACGCACGCCCGTCGCCGGACCCAAGAAGCGCAAGGAAGATCTACCCGACGAGCTGATGATGGACCACGACGTGCCTAGGCTCCGCGCCAAGGAGTACATGGACGAGTTCGTCAACCCCGACGCTTACGTGGAAGCACTGCGGCAGAAGCAGAGAGACGCGCACCAGAAGGAGAGCCGATTCCCCGCCCAGCCGGAGCGGGATGTCCTGCTCTTCCTCATGGAGCACGCGCCCCTCCAGAAGTGGCAGCGCAACGTCGTCGGCATCCTCCGGGAGGAGGCTTACTACTTCGCGCCCCAGGGCATGACCAAGATCATGAACGAGGGGTGGGCGAGCTACTGGCACGCCAAGATCATGACCCGTCATGTGCTCGACGACTCGGAGATCATCGACTACGCGGACCGACACAGCGGCACGATGGCCACGAGCAAGGGTCGGCTCAATCCGTACAAGCTCGGCATCGAGCTGTTTCGAAACATCGAGGAGCGGTGGAATCGGGGCCAGTTCGGCAAGGAGTACGAGGACTGCGACGACATGGCCGAGCGCGCCCACTGGGACCGCCGCCTCGGGCTCGGGATGCAGAAGGTCTTCGAGGTCCGCAAGCTCTACAACGACGTCACGTTCCTCGACGAGTTCCTCACGCCGGAGTTCTGCGCCGAGCAGAAGCTCTTCACGTTCGGTCACAATCGTAAGGCCGACGAGTGGCAGATCGCGTCTCGGGAGTTCAAGGACGTGAAGAAGAAGCTGCTCTTCCAGTTGACAAATATGGGGCAGCCGGTGCTCGAGGTCGAAGACGCCAACTTCGAGAATCGCGGCGAGCTGCTGCTGCGCCACCTGCACGAGGGCTTGGACCTCGCCGACGACTACGCTCGGGAGACGATGCAAAACCTCTTCAAGATTTGGAAACGACCTGTACACGTGGCGACACGCAAGGGGACAAAGGGCATCTTGCTCACCTGCGACGGCGCCAAGCAGAGCGAACGGTTGTTCGAAGTCGCCTAAAGCGAACGCGGGTCGCTGACCCTGCAATTCTCAAATTGCGTGCTTTTCCGCGCGTGAGTATGCTCGCCGGCTCCAAAGATGATCGGCGGGCCGGGACACTCCTCATGACCAAGACGAATCGGCGTGAACTCCTGAGACGGGCGCCGGATCTGCAGACCCGCCTGCCCGCCTTCAAGGTGATCGGACACGGAGCCACGGATGTGGGTATGCGCCGCGAGGTGAACGAAGACTCGTTCCTCATCGTGCCGCAGAACCACCTCTGGGTCGTCGCGGACGGCATGGGCGGACACGCCGGCGGCCAATTCGCGTCGACCATCACCGTCGAGACCGTGGGCAGCGCGGTCGTGCGGCGACTCTTTCAGGCGGAGAAGGCGGCGGGGACCACCGGCCGCGTCAACATCGCCCAGATCGTCGACGAGTCCGTCAAGGAGGCCTGCGCGCGGGTCTTCGATACGGCCCGCGAGCAGCCGCACCTTAACGGCATGGGCAGCACGGTCACGGCCATGCTGGTCTACGACGGCGTCGCCTGGTTTGGCCACGTCGGTGACAGCCGGGCGTACCTCATCCGCGACGGTCGGATTCGCCAGGTCACCGAAGATCACTCGCTCGTCCAGGAGCAGGTCGCCGCGGGGCTGATCACGCCCGAGCAGGCGAAGATCTCGGTGATGCGGAACATCATTACGCGCAGCATCGGGTTCGAGCGCGACGTACGCGTCGACGTCGGCGCGGTGCCTCTGATGCGAGGCGACCAGTTCGTGCTTTGCTCCGACGGGCTCACCGGCCACGTCGAAGACCACGAGATCCTCTCCATCGTCTCGGGGAACGATCGCCGCAAGGCGCCTCAGATGCTCATCCGGCTGGCCAATGAGCGGGGGGGTGAAGACAACTCCACGGTCGTCTTGACCACCGTCGTCGGCCGGCGGGGCAAAGAGCGCGCGAAGAAGCTGCGCCAAGCCCTCGACGCGCCGCCGCCAAAGTCGACCAAGCAGGGCTGACTTGCCGCGCACCCTTACGCTGTGCCTCATCGTCAAGGATGAGGAGCTGCTGCTGCCGGGCTGCCTTGAGTCGGTGGCCGGGCTCATCGACGAGCTCGTCGTCGTCGACACGGGCAGCACCGATCGCACGATCGAGATCGCCCTCGCCGCCGGCGCCAAGGTCATTGACGAGCGTTGGACCGATGACTTCTCCCGAGCGCGAAACGTCGGCCTGAAGCACGCCACAAGTGACTTCGTCTTCTGGCTCGACGCCGACGAGCGACTCGACCCCGCGTGCCGCGCCACCCTTCGACGCCTGGTCGACAGCGAGAGCGACGAGGCCCGGCCCACCATCTACGCGCCCATCATCCAGAATTTGGACGCGCTCGGTCGGTCGCTCGGGGCCGATCACATGCCCCGCTTGTGGCGTCGCCGACCGGAGCTCTTCTTCACGGGCCGAGTGCACGAGCGGGTCGGCGTCGATGTGCCGTCCGTCCTCGTGCGCTACGAAGACGACCTCCGTATCCTGCACTTAGGCTACGACCCCGGCATCGCGGAGGCGCGTGGCAAACACCCCCGCAACCTCCGGCTCCTGGAGCTCGAGCTCAAGGACCGACCCGACGATCCGACGCTGCTCTACTACGTCGCCAAGGAAGCCTACGCGACGGGCGAAGACGAACGCGCCGCCGACCTCTTTCGCGACGTCGTCCGGCGGGCGCCCGGCCTCAACTTCGCGCTGTCCAGCTACGTCTTCGGCGCCGAGTGCCTGCGCAGCCTGGGCCGTGCCGAAGAGGCTCTTGAGCTCGCGATTGAAGGGGCCCGAAAGACGCCCACGTATTGCGAGCTCTGGTATGCCGCAGGCCAAGCCGCCCTCGACGCCGACCGACCGGTGCAGGCCGAAGCCCTCTTCCTGGAGGCGAAGAAGCCGACCTCGGGGTTCGCGCTCTCGGCGTTCCGCGATCCCGACATCGTCGAATATCGGGCCGACGTAGGTCTGGGTCGGGCGCTGAAGCAACAGGGGCTGATCCCGGCGGCCGTTCAGGTCTGGGAGTCCGTGCGCTCGCGTGTGCCCGTGGGCCCCGACCGCATCGGCCTCGATCTGGACCTCATCGAGGCCCACCTCAGCTCGGGCGCCCAGGACAAGGCCTGGGTCTACCTCAGGCCGCTGCTCGACCTCGCCCCTGAAGAGGCGACGGGCGCGCTGCTGTCGTTCATCGAGCTCTACGTCCAGTTCATGGGCGCGGAGAAGGCGTGGGTCTTTTTCACGGACGTCGCGCGTGAGCACGGCAGCGTCCTGAGGCAGCTCCCCATCGTCGCGGCGGGCATCGAGCTCGCGGAGCTGCTCGGCGACGAGGACCGGCTGACGGAGCTGTTGCAGATCGCCGTGCACCTCAACACCCAGTCGCCCAAACACTACGCGCTGCTCGCCAGGATCCTCGACGGCCGCGGCCAGAGCGCGGCAGCGGAGGCCGCGAGGCGCGCGGCGAAGCGGATGGCCGAACTCAGCGAGGCGTAAGCCCACCCCTCAGAAGTTCGACACGACCGGGGCACACGTCGAGACCCCCGCGCCGACGATCACGCGGCCCACGTCCGCGACCACGACCACGCTGTCCCCGGTCCCGCCCGCGCCCTGAGGGTCGAACCTCAAGATCTGCGACGTGACCTCCCCTCTGGCGTCCATCGTGGAGATGAAGACGAACGCGCGTCCACCCCAATGGGCGAAGGCCCAGCCGCTCGGCGTCGCCTGGAGCCTTGGCAAGGACCATCGCTCGTCGATCCCACCGGTGTTCTTGTCGAGCCGCGCGACCTCGCTCTCGCCGCCGGGCCAATAGGCGAAGAGCTCGCCGTTGCCATTGCCGGTGAGCTCGGCGCCGAACCCGTGCTCGGACATGGATCCGAGCACCACGGGCGTCGGCCCCGTCAGAGAGGCCAGTCGCCCGGATCCCAACTCGCCGACCTGGCCCCCGGCGATGAAGAGGCGCTCCTGCGAGGACCCCGGCCCGTCGCTGACGTAGGCCATCCCGAAGAGTTCGAACCCACCCGCGCCCGGCTCATGCTCAGTTGGCAGGCAGGACGCGGTCTGGGTGTCGACGTTGAAGAGCTCCCCCGAGCCGTAGAGCACCCGCGCGCGCCCATGGCGGTCGACGGCCATGGAGAAGGGGTGTGAAGGCCCATCGCCGAAGCCGGGCAGCGCCGCGCCCGCCGGGCAGTCCAAGACCCCGACGAAGGTGAACTCATACGTGCGGGGGTCGAAGCGATACAGCCCGTCGTCGCTGTCGACGGTGTAGATGAGCTCGCTGCCCGGCGCGCAGTCCCCGACGCAGGACCCAAGGGCGCAGCTCGTCGGGCAGTCCTCGATCTTCTCCCCGAGCTGCCCGTCGGGTCCGCAGCGATAGACGGCGTCTTCAAGACACGCCGACGATACGCCCGGGGCACAGGCCGCACAGCCCCGACCCGGGAAACACGACAAGCCCTCGGCGCAGGCTTCAGGCGGCGTCAGCGAGCCGGAGACGCATTTGATGACGTCTTCGTCCTGGCAGAGCAACGCCCCCTCGACGCAGAGGGCGGAGGCGTCTGCCCCTCGGACCGGGCGCCCGTCCTGGGGCGCCGTCGCGCAGGCAGCGCACACCCCGCCGACGAGGATCAGTTTCGGAGTGTGTCGAAGCCCGAGCGCCATCCAAAGAGGCTCAGTTGTCGCGGCCCGCAGAGAGCTTCTTCAGCCAGGGTGTCGCCGCGAGCACGAGCACGCCGAGACCCACCGACGAGACGACGAAGAGGAAGAAGAAGTCCGCCTGCCCGCCGAAGCTCCAGGGCAGGGTGAACTCGCCCTTCTCGACGCGCTCGACCTGGGCGGCCACCCAGCCACCGCCGAGGTTGGCGATGAAGCTGCTGATGAACCAGATGCCCATGAGGAGCGACATGAACTGCTTGGGGGCGACCTTGCTCACGTAGGACAGGCCGGTCGGTGAGATGAACAGCTCGCCGATGGTGTGGACGAAGTACATCCCGAACACGAGCATCATGCCGGCCTTGGCGCCGTCGATCGCCGTGACGCGGCCCGCGATGGTCATCAGGATGTAGCCGAGCCCCACGAGGAGCAGCGCGATGCCGATCTTCGCGGGCTGGGAGGGGTTCATGCCGCGCTTGCTCAGCGCCGTCCACATCCACCCGAAGAGCGGCGAGAGCAGGATGACGAACGCCGGGTTCAAGGACTGGAACCAGGTCGTCGGCACGATGAAGCCGCCCAGGTCTCGGTCCGTATGGCGGTCGGTGAAGAGGTTGACCGAGGACCCGGCCTGCTCGAAAGCCATCCAGAAGATCGCGTTGAAGAGCATGAAGAGGAAAATGGAGGTGACCGGGCCACGCTCGGACTGCGGCTGCGACATCACGAACCAGACCGAGAGGCCCAAGATACCGATGCCGCCGATGGTCGTGACCGCCGGGGTCATGATCGCGGTGAAGATGGCGAGAGCGCCGAAGTGGTAGGCGAGGCCGAAGAGGACCGAGAGGCCCGCGCCAATGGCCAGGAACATCGGCGCGGTCCGTTCGGCGCGGCTCTCGTCGCGGGCGAGGCCCACGGTCGACAGATACCGGGGTCGCCCCCAGACGTAACACAGGAGGCCCAGGATCATGCCGACCGCGGCCGAGCCAAACCCCCAGTGCCAGCCGACGAGCTCTCCGAGCGTGCCGCAGGTGAACGCGCAGATGAACGCGCCGACGTTGATGCCCATGTAGAAGATCGAGAACGCGCCATCCCTCCGCTTGTCATTCTCGGGGTAGAGCTGCCCGACCATGACCGAGACGCTCGGCTTGAAGTGCCCGGTCCCGATGACGATGAGCGCGAGGCCGGCCATGAAGACCGACAGCCCGGCGCTGGAGGTCTCGAGCGCCCCCATGCCCGAGATGCCGAGGACGACATGCCCCACCGCGATGAGCAGCCCTCCGACGATCATCGATCGGTGCGTGCCGATCATCCGGTCGGCGATGATCCCACCGAAGAGCGGCAGGAGGTAAGCCAGGCCGGTATACCAACCGTAGAGCATGCTCCCGTCCGACTCCGCCCAGCCGCGACCCGGGTTGAAGCCCGCGACCTGGCCCTCTGGCAAGACGGCCATACCGGTGAGCGGCGTCGTCAGGTAGAGCACGAGGAGCCCGCGCATGCCGTAGTAGGAGAAGCGCTCCCACATCTCGACCATGAACAGCAGAAACAGACCTCGTGGGTGGCCGAAGAGGGTGCTCTCGTCGCGAGCAGGGAGCGCGTCAGCAGACATCGATGAGACTCCTAGCGGTGAAGGGCGCGGACGCTAACACGCTCAGTCGAAGTCCGTCGTGATTCTGTAACGCGCTCGCCGCCTACTCCGGCACGCAGAGCCCCAGATCAGCGATGAGGTCGTCGTAGAGGTCCATCGTATTTCGGTCATCGAGCACGAACTGCCGGTTGATGCAGCGGCTGCCCTCTCCACACCCGTCGAGCTCAAAACACAGGCCGAAGCAGTGCTCGGCAATGCAGTCGCCCGAGGCGCACTCGGCGTCGTTCTCACAAGCCACTCCAGCCGCGCCGGGCCCCTGCGCGCCGAAGCAGCGCGTCTCGTAGGTGCGCCCATCGACCCCGACGCGGGGCAGGCAGACCTCGTCGATGGGGCACCTCCGCAGCTCGTCGCAGCGCTGCTCCGAGCCATGGTCGGGGCCGCACTGAGGCAGACCCGTGAGCACGTCGTCGACGGTCGAGACGGTGCCCCCGTCGTCGATGATGAAGATGCCCGCCTCGTAACACCGCTGGCCCTGCGCGCAGTCCACATCGCCCCCGCACGGGCCTAAGCACCGCCCTTCGGCGAGACACTGGCCTGACTGACACTGCTCGTCGCGGGCGCACGCCGCACCGGACCGTAGGACGCCGACCCCATCGGGCCCTGGGACGCAGCCGAGGACGTGGCCGCGTGGCTGGTCCGGCCGAGGCACGGCCGCGCAGATGAGGCCCGGTCGGCAGTCTTCGCTCCGAACACAAGCCGTGAGTGGACCCATGCAGACGTGCACCCGATTTTCGGTCTCTCCGGCGTAGAAGCGTGTCCAGGCGCAGGTGGTGGTCATGGGACAGTCGCGGTCGTCCCGACACAGCGCGCCGCAGGTCCCGGAGTAAAGACACAGACCACTCTGGCACTCCGAGCCGTCCGCGCAGGCCGCGCCGGTTCCATCCACGCCCTGCGGCGGTTCACACGTCGCGCCGAGGGCTCCCGCGCCCACGATCCGATACAGTCGGCAGAGCGTGCCCTGAGGGCAATCGGCGTCGCGTCCGCAGGCGAAGTTGGCGTCGTCCGGGAGGCAGACGCGGTCGAGGGAGTGGCATCGAAGCCCGTCTCGGCAATCGTCCGCGCGGCAGCCGGATTGGCAGGTGAAGTCCCGCGCGCAGTACCAAGCCGGCGGGCAGTCGTCCGAGCCGTTGCAGGGCAGGGCATCCTGGGCATCGCAGTTGGCGTCGAGGCCGTCGCCGGGCAGCTCGCGGGCGCCCGGATAACGCCGGGGATCGGCGTCGTCGCAGTCCGCGGGGGCGGAGACGCCGTCTTGGTCGAGGTCGTCGGTCGGGTCGGGCGGCCCGGTGTCCGGGCCCGACGGGGCAACTGCGCCGCCTGCGCCGCCCGCCGTGTCGCTGCCCATTTGGCCGTCGGGTTCACCGAGGCGGCCGTCCGCCGAGGACGACCCGTCAGCACCTCCGGAGGTCGGTCGATCGGGCAGCTGTATGACCTGGCCCCGGTCGTCTTCGGAGAACGGCGTCCCTGCCATGTCTGGGCCGTCAATCGTGGCGCCCGCGCACGACGAGAGCGTGAGCCCGAGCAGGAGTGCCCGCCCAACGCTCACGCCGGCTCCGAGATTCGGGCACGATCGAGGAGCGGCGTCCGCAGCCGCTTCTCCAGGGTCATCGTCGCGATACGCAGCTCGGCGAGCGTCTCATCGCAGAACTCCGCCACGCCGTCGAAGAGGGACTCGGCGAGCCCTTCGAGATCAATCGGCGGCACGCGGTCGAGCCCCAGACACGTGGTCCGCAGGTACGCGCCGAGCGTCTCCAAAGTCGGGAACTGCTCAGCCTCCTCAAAGAGTCCGGCGAGCGGGGATTGATCAATCCAGCCTTGGAGATACGCCTCGTATCGTCCGAAGGCCTGCTCGATGAGGAGCTCTCGGAACCCCTCGACGAGGCCGCGCAGGGTATGGATACGCTGGGTCTGCGTATTGGTCTCCCCGGGCGGGAACATGGAGTCGAGCCGCGCGAGGTAGTCGTCGGTCACGTTCATGAGGCGCGACTCCACCGCCTCGCGGCTCCGCAGCACCGCGTCGGCGACCGCCGTCCTCAAGCGATTCCGCAAGGCGCGAAGGACATGGACTCGACCGGCCTCGCCACGGTTCTCAAGCACCAGGTCGGAGAGGTCTCGGGCGCAGGCGATGACCGCCCCGTCGATGCCCATCCGGAGGCGCGGCGGCGTTTCTTCTTCGACCTCGGCGCGGATTTGGGCGCGGTCGAGCGCGACCTGCTCGGCGAGCGCTTGCAGGTTGGACGACCGCTCCCGCAGCAGCTCCAGCCGGGTCGAAACCCAGGCGAGGACCAGATCAATCAATCGCCGCGCCCGACCCCGCCCGGCGCGTGCTTTGATCGCCGCCGACCGAGCGAAGATATGGCGACGCAGCGCGCGGTGAAGGCGGGCGATCCCGCTCCGCCGGAGCGCGGCTACGTTGCGGGACTTCAGCGCGTCGAGGGTGACGCGGGCACTCATGGGCAGCACCTCGATGACGCCCGCCCCGAGGGTCATGGAAGCGCGAGACAACGCCGCCTCGACCTGCTCTGCGTCGTGGCCATCGATGCGCGAGACGATGCCGAGCGCCTCCATCGGATGCTCATTGAGCCACTCGGCCGCCGCGCACCAGTGGCTGACCGCCTGGTCTATGCCCACCAGCCAGAGCACCGCGTCCGCGTCGGCAACCAGCGGGATGAGCGTCTCGAGCGGCTCGTCGATGAGGTCAGGCACGTCGAGGATGCTCGCGCGGGTCAGCTCCTCGATAGGGTAGATGATCTCGATGAGCTGCACGGTCTCGTAGGTGAGCTCGAGGACGTTGGCCTCGAGGAACGACGAGAGGTCTTGAAATCGGACGGTCTCGATTCGGCCGTCGTGGAAGAGAATGCGCCCGCTGGCGACCCGACCGTACCGGAGGAGGATCGGCACGGTCGTCGTCGGAGGGATGACCTCGCGGCCGATGAGCGCGTTGACGAACGTGGTCTTGCCCGCACCCGGAGGACCCATGATCGCCAGCAGCACCGGGTGGTCGAGCTCCTCGATGAGTCGCTCAATCTGCTGGGCGTTCTGTATCAGCTCAGGCTCCTCGAGGACGAGCCGGTGGACCCGACGCAGGACCTCCCGAAGCTCACTGATCTCCCGCTCGCCGGAGAGCGCCATCACCGACGGGACCTCGTGGGTTTCGTTCGAGGCGGACGCGGTCGCCCCAAGGGTCGCGCCCATGCTCGCTGCGGGACCGCCGGGCACAGGCCCCACGCTGACGGCCGGGATGGAGCCCGTCGTCGGTGATTTCTGGGAGGCCCTGGAGCGTTGAGAGCTCCGCTCAGAGTGACCGCTGGGGGCCGGAGGCGACAGGAGGGCTGACGACGAGGGCCCCTCCGTCGAGAGAATCCGGTTCACCTGCAGCTCGACGGACGGCGGGCTCGACTGTGGCCTTCGGGGCTCACGGCGGCTCACCTCCCGACCTGGGCGCGTCGTCGTGGCCCGAGGCGCGATGGGCTCCCGGTCGGCCGTGAGATCGGGTTCCGAGAGACGGGCGCGCAGGACCGTGAGCGGATCTCGATGGGGCGCGCCGATGTGCTCATAAGCCCAGCCGATGAGGCGTTGAGCGAGCAAATCCCCTTCACGCAGGCGAAGGACCTGAGTGAGATGATCGGCGGCCTCCTTCGGGCGCCCCATCGCGAACTCCGCGCAGCCCAGCGCCAAGTGCAAATCAGCAGCGCCTTTGTCCCCGGTGGCTCGGGAGGTCAGCTCGCTAATGACCGCCGCCGCCTCGCCGTCCAGGATGCGAGACAGCGCCCGAGCGGCGGTGGCCTCTGGGTCAAGGGGCAGGAGCGCGAGCAGGCGATCGGCGTAGGGCGCGGCATCGGTATGGCGGCGCTGCTCACGGCACGCGCGCATGGCCAGCCGCAGGGCCTCGACGTTGGTGGGCGCGAGCGCGAGCGCGGTCGCGGCCGAGCGTTCTGCAGCGGTGGCGTCCCCCAAACGGCTCTGAAGCCGACCGTGCAGGAGATGGAGCCAGGGTTGGTCCGGGGCGGCGGCCATCGCCCGAAGGAGGTAACCCTGCGCCTCGGCCAAGCGCCCATCTTGTTCCAACGCCTCCGCCATGCCGGCCATCGCGCCGGTCGACTCGGCGTTTCGTCGCAGAACTTCGTCGAAGATCGGCGCGGCCGACGCGCTCCGAGTCAGCGCGAGCAACGACCGACCATAAGCCACCGCAAGAGCCTCATCGCTCCGGGCGGCTCTCCGAAGGGTCGGGTCCGTGGCTTCCCAGACCTCACCGAGGATCGTCACGACCTCCTCGTGCCGACTCTGCCTTCGGAGCGTGTCCGCGAGCGCGAAACGCAGCGAGAGGGCGTCGCCCTTGATCTCCAAGCCACGCCTCGAGAGAGCCTCGGCGCGGTCGAGCTTGCCTTGCTCGTTATAACATCGCGCGAGCGCGGCGATCGCCTGAACGTGGTCCGCGTCGAGCTGAAGTACGCGGCGCAGCAGGTCGACGGCGGCCTCGAAGTCCTGCTGGACCTCCAGGCACAGCGCGAGGCCCAGGCGCGCGATGAGGTGGTCGGGCTCCTCAAGGAGCACGGCCTCGAACGCCGAACAGGCCCGATAGACCTCGGAGTTCCACAGGTCAGTGATGCCGGACAAGACGCGGGTCAGGAGCGCGCTCGGTTCCAGCGATGAAACCTCAAGCAGCTGCGCCGCGTCCGCCGAACGCCCGATGCTCAGGGCGTCGACGACGGCGAAGATCTCTTCCGGGGCACTCTCAGGAATCGAGAGCCCCATGAGCAGCTTTGAAGCCTCATTCGACGCGGCCATTTCACCTCAGGACGACAGAGCGCCGATGGTAATCACGCCCTCGCGTGACGGTCAAAAACCACGCCTCAATGACCGGGCGGGCTGGCTGGCTGACCCCGGCCCTGTTGCCAAAAGGCCCGAAGTGCCTCGAGGTCCGACTCACGGGGCGCGGGCGGCAGCGAGGCGAGCAGGCGTTTGCCGTAACCCCGCGTCGTCAAGCGCGGATCAAGCAGGGCGATGATGCCCCGATCGATTGACGAGCGAATCAGGCGCCCCACGCCCTGCTGAAGCGCGAGCGCGGCGGTCGGCAGTTGAAGGTCGCTGAAGGGATTGCCGCCACAGGAGACGAGCTGCTCGGAGCGCGCGACGAGGACCGGATCATCCGGCGGCCCGAAGGGCACCTTATCGATGATGACGAGCGATAAGGTCTCGCCCGGGACATCGACCCCCTCCCAGAACGTCGCCGCCGCCAGGAGCACCGTGCCGGGCCGCGCGCGAAAGGCGTCGAGCAGCGCGCTACGTGACGCCTCGCCCTGCTTGAGCAGCGGATACGGCAGGCGGCTTCGAAGCGGCCCGTTGAGGCGCGCGAAGACCGCCTCGAGGTTGCGATGGCTGGTGAAGAGGACGAACGCCCGCCCCTGGGTGATCTCGGCGAGGGCGCAGACCTGCTCCGCCACGGCGTCGGGGAAGTCCGGGCTGTCGGGCTGGGGCATGCCTTTTGGCAGATAGATCCGCGCCGCGTTCACATAGTCAAACGGGCTGACGAGGCGAAGCTCGGTGATCACTCGGGGGTCCAGGGGCACCTCGTCCAAGGTCGACGTGTCCGAGATTCCCAGCCGCTCGCGGAGGTATCGGAAGCTGCCGCCGGCGGTCAGCGTGGCCGAGGTCAAGACGACCGACGGGACGCGCGAGAAGACGTTTTCCTCCAGCGTGCGCCCCGCGGAGATCGGCTGCCCGTGCAGGGTGAGCTGTGCGCCGCTGGTCTCGCGGAAGTAGACCCAGTCGTCCCGACGGCGATCAAGCAACTCGGCCGCAGCGGTCCGAAGGTCAAAGGCGCGACGGGAGAGCTTGAGCGCGTTCTCATCGGCGGCCTCTGGCGGCGTTGATGGCCCCTCAGACGGAGGTCTAACGGAGAGCGCCTCGAAGAGGTCCGCGAGCACGAGGAGCGCGGCGTCCAGCGCGTGGTGGCGGCGCACGACCTCCGGCGTGAGCGCCTCGGGCCCGAAGGCCTGGCGCGTCCGCTCTTTGTCCACCGGCCGTAGACACGAGAAGAGCCCGTCGGCCGCATCGGACACGAGCCGGATGGCTCCCGAACGGGCCGAGTCGAGCGTCCGCTGCGGCCCCGAGCCGCGTGGGTCTCGCCCGAAGCTGCGCGCATCTCTAAGCAGCGCGGCCACAGTCGACGTTCCGAGGCGCGCGCCGAAGTACGTCGCCGCCGTGTCGGCGATCGCGTGCGCCTCATCGAAGATGACGACCTCATGCTCGGGCAAGATCGCCCCACCCCCGGCGCGTACGGCCGCGTCCGCAAAGTAGAGGTGGTGATTGACGACGACCACCCGCGCACGCGCCGCGGCCGCCCTCGCGCGGGTCACGAAGCAGCGGCCCAGCAGCGGACATCGCGCGCCCAGGCAGGTCTCGTTCGTGACGGTGAGATCCTCCCAGATGGCATCGTCCTCGGCGACGTCGGGCACCTCGGCGCGGTCACCCGTCTGCGTCTCGGCGGCCCATCGCGCAATCGAGAGAAAGGCCTCACGCTCGTCCGACATGGAGGCCTCGACCTCATCGAACTTCAGGCGACAGAGGTAGTTCGATCGCCCCTTGAGGACGGCGAACTCGAAGGGCTCACCCTCGGCGGCGGCGAGGGCGGCGAGCAGAGGCAGCTCGCGTTGCGCCACCTGGTCCTGCAAGGCTCGCGTGGCCGTGCTGACCACGACCGTTCGACCCGAGAGCCAGGCGGCCGAGAGATAAGCGAGCGTCTTTCCTGTGCCCGTCCCGGCCTCGGCGAGAAGAATCCCGCCTTCGTCAAGACACTTCGAGACGGCCGCGCCGAGGGTCCGCTGCCCCTCACGCACCTCAAAGACTCGCGCCCCCCTCACTCCGGGTGGCGACCGAGAGAGCAGTCCTTCCGGACCCAGAATGTCGGTATCGCTTCTTAATCCCACGTGAACTGCAGGTTATCGTGCGTGGAATCCGGTTGTCAGAAAGATCGACTCCGTGATTTCATTCGCTCGGAGGTTCTGGCGCATGAAGGAGCATCGCTCATCTTCATGAGCCGGATGTGGAGTAAACAGGAACTGAGAGCTACTTGGGGGGAGTGCACCATATGGTTCAGTTTGCGGTTGGCGACATGGCGGTATACCAGGGGCAGGGCATCGGGCAGATCACCGATATCGGCCAGATTCAGGTGGGCTCGGCGGCCATTGAGGTCTACGTGCTCCGCCTCGTCGAGAATGGGACGACGATCCGGATTCCCACCCACAAGGCGGAGAGCGTGGGCCTCAGAGAGGTCATCAATCCCGCCGAGGTGCCCGGTGTCTATCAAATCCTGAAAGAGGCCGGACGCAAGTCCGAAGACAAGACCTGGAACCGTCGGTACCGGGCCTATATGGAGAAGCTCAAGACCGGGTCGGTCCACGAGATCGCTCAGGTCATGCGGGATCTCTATCGGCTGAAGGGCGATAAGGATCTCAGCTACGGGGAGCGCAAGATGCTCGATCAGGCCCGGACCCTGCTCGTCAAGGAGCTGTCCTTGGCCACCCGACGCGACGAGACCGACGTCGCCGCCGAGCTCGAGGAGCTGTTCACCGGCGAGTGTTAGATCGGCTATGCTGGCCCGCCAACTGGGGGTTGCCATGAGCCAATCGTTCTCCCGACATCCTCTCGCTCCGCATCGCCTCCTGACGCTCCTCGCGTTTGCGGCGACGGCGGCCCTCTTGACGAGCTGCTCCGACGACCTGCCGCCGGAGAAGGTCGTGCTGGTGCCTGAGGGCGAGCGGACCATCACTTTCGACGACGCCGGCAATCCGATCCAGCCGCCGCCGTCGACCGATCCGCCGGTCATGCTCCTGCTCATCGACGGGGAGGACGAGCGGACCATCAACGTCGCCTCGACCGTCGAGCTCCAGGTTCTGCTCGTCGATACACTCGGCGCGGCGGTCGGCGGCGAGACGATCCAGTTCGCGATCGACGGCGAGGCCGACGACGCCGAGCTCTCCGCGCAGGCGGCTGTCACCGACATGAACGGTCACGCGGCGATCGATCTCACCGGCACCTCCGTACCCAGCGAGCTCATCGTGAAGGCTTGGGGCCGTGAGACGCGCGTGGTCGAGTTCGTCATCCACGTCCTCGAGCTGCCCACGGGGAGCATCGAGGTGGACTTCGATTACAACGGGCCCGTGCGTCTCGGGGCCATCGAGGTCTACCTCGTCGACGACCCCTCCTTCTGCGACCAGCCAGGTTTTCTCCTGCCGCCCCAAGGCGTGCTCGAGAGTCAAAACGCGAACAACATCGGCGACGATCTCACCTTCGGCCCGCTCGTCTCGGGTACCCGCGTGGCGGTGGTCGCGAGAGCGCGCCTGGAGTCGAACGGCGTCCTCGCGGGCGGCGGGTGTTTCGGCGACCTCACGCTGCCGGTCAACGACACGACGCACATCACGATCCCGCTCTTCCTCCTGCCGCTCAACCCGGCCGGGGAATACCAGACGATTAATCATTTCGACTTCCGCAATGCCATCCCCGGCACCCTCGGCGACGTGGTCCGCACGCTCGTTCGCTTCTTCGGCGACGGGCAGAACGAGCGACAAATCGCCGGCGTCATCTTCGATCTCGTCGAGGAGCTGATCCGACAAGCGGCCGGTGCCATTGGCGGCTTCGTCATCGACATCGTGCGCGGCTTTATCGAGGACGACCTCAACGACATCATCAACAACTACATCGACCAGGACGCGCCGGACTGGGTGCGGAGCTTCTTCACCATCGGTGAGGACCTCATGCGGATCGTGGCCAACCTCGAGGTGATCAGCGTCGTCCAGCTGACCAAACCTCGGGGTGACGGGACGTACGACGGCTCCCAGAGCTGGGTCGGGCTGGCGTTCTATTGGACGCTGGGTTGCGACGGGAACCCCGATCCGAACTGCGGCCGCCATCCCTTCACGATGGAGCAAGTCGCCGCCGGGTCTGAAGGCATCAACCTCGTCTTCGGCCAGTTCACCGGCCGCATCCACACCTACAATCAAGGCGAGATTGACAGCCACGTCATCGATCTTCAGTACGGCCGTCTCATCCTGTTCGTCCTCAATAACCTCCTGCTGCCGGCCATCGCCGACGGGGCCCACAGCCTGCGCGAGGCTCTGCTGAACCTCGCGAACTGCCCCGCCTTCGCCAACGGCATCACGGGCGGTGACGACCACCTCCGGCTCGCCGGTTTGGACATCGTCAGCCGCGACGCGATCGAGGGCTGGTGTACTTCGATCATGGGGATCGTCGGCGACGGGGCCGAGGCCATCATCGGCACCCTGCGGATCGATACGCGCCTCACGATGTCCGGTCACATGACCTTCGTCGAGGAGAGCAATGATCTCCAGGCCGACAAGCTCGAGATGGGCACCTGGACCGGCGTGATCCGCACCCAGAACGATCAGGGCCCGCCCTTCAGCGGCGACTTCGCCGGGACGCGCCGGTAGTCAGACCGCGACGGGACCCGTCGCGGTTCAGAGCGGCTTGGTGGCCACCGAGACCCGAGCGACGAAGCCGTCGAGGTCCGTCACGGTGGCTGAGACCTCGAGCAGCGTTCCGTCCCCGCAGAAGTAGTCCTGATTGTTGTCGGACTGGCGTTGCCAACTGTACTTCACGCGCAAGACCGGCCCGCCCGCTTCAGCCATCAGCTCGGCGGTCAGGGGCAGGGGCGGCGTCGACTCCGTCTCCAGGGTCGCGCTGCGCTCCACCGAGACGAACACGTCGGCGATGTCCTGGACGCCGTCTTTGTCCTCGGCGATGAACTCGACGGTATTCAAGAGGAAGGCCCGATCAATGTTCGCGCAGACGGCTTTCGCCGAGCCGCTGACGATGGTGACCGGGTTCGGCGGAGGGATCTTCTTCTCCTCTTCACAGCCGGTCGTCGAGACGAGGAGGAGGCTGACGCAGAGGATGGCTGGGGCAGGGCGGCGTATCACGTCAAACCTCGGAAGCACGGTGATGGGATCGGACCCTTACAGTAGGTCAGCGCCCCGCGCGGTCGCAAGGCGAGGGGCGGCTTTCACCCGGCCGCCGTTTTTATATAGAGTCCCGCGCCATGCTCTCCCATGCCCTCCTCGCTGCCCTCCTCGCGCTGTCCGCGTCTAGCCACGTCGTGCGAAAGCCGGAGCCGGTTGTCTGGCGATTCCCCGATGAAAACGCGGCGACGCTCCGGGCCGCCGTCTCGGCGAAGCCGCCCTCTGGTCACTTGGTCACGGGCGCGGCCATCGACGGCTTCCTGAAGACCACCACGCCCACGAACCCATTGGGCTGCATCATCGACGAGGTGGCCTGCGAGGAACCCGACCGCGCCATGCTCACCGCGCTCGGCCTCGCCGCGCGGATTGACGCGACCGCCGAGCGCGCAGACGGCGGCATGATCGTGACACTCACGCTGACGCCGGCGGACCCGGCTCTCCGAATCCAAACCCACGCCGCTCGTGGGAGCGACGTCGGCGAGGCCCTGCGAAAGGCCATGAGCTCTCTCGAAGGACAAGCGATTGTTCGCGCCGTGGTCGAGCCGCCGACCGCCACCATCATGGTCGACGACGCGCCCTTGGGCGTGGGCCCCGGCGACTATGGGGTCGGCCCGGGCGCGCACCGGGTTCGGGCCACGCAAGACGGCTACGACGGGAACGAGGTCGCCATCAACGTCTCGCCCGGCGATGTGGCGACCGTGACGTTCAAGCTCCTGCCTCGGGCGACCCGCCTCCGCCTCGTCTATGCCCCCACCCATGCCCGCGTTCGACTCGACGGCGAGCGGTTCGCCGACTCGCCGGGGGTCTATGAGGTGCGCCCCGGACCCCACGCCCTTCGCATCAGCGCGGACGGCTACCGCACCGACGATCAGACCGTCGACTGCCTCGCGGGTCGAGAGACGGAGGTGCGCGCCGATCTCGAAGGCCTCGCCGCCGACTTCGCCGACCGCCTCGGCGACGTTCACCCCGACGTTCGCCGCCATGCCTGGATCGCGCGGCTGGCCGGACGAATGACGTGGGTCTCTGACGGCGAAGTCGGCGCGGGCCCCGATACGTTTTTCGTCAAAGCGGTTGACGACTCGGAGACGCTCGGTGGCTTCGACGCCGGGCTGACGTGGCGTTCTCGTTTCCTCGAGGTCGAGGCGCTGGGGCTGTCCTATTCCACGGGCGGCGACCCCCAGAAATCGAGCCTTCGGAGCGGCGCGCAAGGGGAGTTCGACAAGCTGTCGCGTCTGCAGCTCCGGGGCGCGTGGGTGGGCCTGCATTACCCCCGCTGGCGGTTCGACCCCTACCTTCGGGGGGGGGCGGCCGCCGTCCGGGAGAGCTTCGTCTCCAAGATTCGCTTAGGCACGGCGGCTCGGGGTTCCGATGAGAGCATCAACCACTGGCTGCTCACCTTTGGGGGCGAGCTCGGGGTGCGGCACCAGATCAACGACGAGTGGGTCATCAACGTGGCAGGTCAGTTTGATGCTGGCCCGTCCACCCGACCGTCGGCGGCCTTCCTCGTGGGTGCCGGTCGCAGCTTCAGCCTCTTCGAAGACGAGACGCCCCCGAAACCGGAGCTGAAGCCTTGAAGTTCAAACTCCCGCTCTGCCTCGTGCTGAGTACGCAGCTCGCCTTCCTGTCTGTATCGGTGTCCGCGCACGCCCAAGCCCCCACCGCGGCCAAGGCTCGAGAGCACTACAACGCCGGCCAATATCGAGAGGCCGCGGCGGCGTATCTGCTCGCGGTTCAGGAGACCCCGAAGGAGGCGACGCTGTACCGCGACTTGGCCCGGGCCAAGATCTGGGTCGACGATCTTGAGACGGCCATTGTGGCCTACCGCTTCTACCTTCTCCTCCGGCCCTTGTCTGACGATCGCCAGAAGATCGAGGCGGAGCTGGCCCACGCTCTCAAGCAGGTGCGAGTCCCTCCCCCAGAGGGTCCACCGGCCGTCACCGCCGCGCTCGTGGCCAGAGCGCAGGTCAAAGCCGCCTCGGGGGACTTCACAGCCGCCGTGACGCAGTTCGCCGAGGCCTTGGCCAGGGGCTACATCGATCCCGATCTCGAAGCAGAGCGTGAGAAGGTGCTCGGCCCCTTGACCGCCGCGTATGCCAAGATCCTGGAGGCCTTCTGGGCCGAGAGCCAAGTCGCGTCCGATGGAGACCTGGCGCGACTGATCGAGGCCTACGACGCGCTTGTGAAGGTCCGCGCGGCCAAGCCCTCCGAAGCCACGGCCGCCGCCGCCTGCCGAGGCCTCTTCGCACTGCGTGGCGGTGACCCGACGCGGGCACTCGAGACCTTGTCCCCGGTCGCGGGCAGCGACTTTCGCCTCCGTTTCGCCCAAGCCGTCGCGCTGATGAAGCTCGGGCGCCACGACGAGGCCGCGCAGGCACTGTCGGCACTCGAAGACCAGAGCCCGCGGGTCAAGCTCCTGCGAGGGCTCGCGGAGCAGGGCGCGGGGAGAGACGGATCGGCGCAGTTGAAGGCCGCCCTGGGCCTCTGAAGCGGCGGTCAGGGCAAGGACCGTCTCCGGGACCGGCGATAGAGGAGCAGCGCGCACACGGCAAACGGGGCCGGACTCGGCGCCATCGCGCAGCCACCGGCGAAGCTCGCGGTGCCTCGGCCCCCCAAGTTCGGTGACATCGGTGAGGCCGAAGCACCGTCCTTGCCAGCGTCCACGACGTCAAAACCGGGGCCAGCGGCGTCGGCCTGTGGCCCCGACCCGTCCGCCTCGCCGCCTGATAGATCGGCCCCCTCCGAGGTCGAGACGTCCTGGCTCATGGCCCCGCTGTCCTCCGGCGGGGGCTGGGCGGCGTCAATACGCGGGGCCGCGGCATCAGGGCCAGGCCCGGCATCAGGCGCGAGATCGAGCCGCTCCAACTTCACCGCGTCAAAGACAATCTGGACCATGCCCGCGAGCGGCTCCCCGGTCCCATCCTCGAGCCTCAGGGACTGGTCGGCGCCGGCCTCGAAGGCGTACTCCCCGAGCACCTGCCAGCCGGTGTCCGCCGACTGATCGAGCCGAACCTCGTCCACGACCCCAGCGTGCGCGACGGTATACAGAGCCTGCTGGGACTCATTGTGGGGGCCGGGGGTGAAGACCGAGAGGCGGTAGCGCCCGGCTTCGGCGAGGTCGAAGTTCCACGCCGCCCAGTTCGCGGTCTCGCCGTCGACGGCGTGTGTCCAGATCATCGAGCCGCCCGAGCCGCCCGCGACGCGCCGCCAGCCGCCAGCGGGGCCGTGTAGTGCGAAGCAGAGCTCATCTTCTTCGACGACTCGCCCGGCCGCGGGCACCGGCTCGCAGATGGGGCAGTCCTCAGCGCACGTCGCATAAGCCTCGCCGCCGCTACAGTACCCATCGCCGCAGACCGGCTCGCGGCCCACGAACCCGTCGAACTCGGCCAGTCCGCCGTTGAACAGATTCGTGTCCACGTTCCCCTCTATGCCCGCGATCCGACCCGTCGACGACGTCTGAAAAAACGCCCACCTGACCCAGGGCTCGGGGATGTCCGGGCACTCCCGGCCGTATTGGGCGATCCAGAAGGGGTAGTCGGCGAAGTCGTCGCTCTGGACGTTGTCACGCCAGAAGTACAGACCCGAGTAGATGATGGGCCGCATACCGAGCTCGGCCTCGACGTGGTCGATCCAGATGCGGATCGCTGCGGCGACCTGGGCCGGGCTTCGGTCTCCCGTCGCCTCGACGTCGATGACCGGGGGCAGATCACCGGGCTGCAGCGGACCCATACGCCGGAGGAGCAGATCGGCCTGATCGATCGGGTCTTGGTTCGGGCGGAAAAATTGGTAAACCCCCCTGACAATCCCGACGCGCCGCGCCTCGGCCCAGTTGCGGTCGAACTCCGGATCCTCGAAGCCCACGCCGTCGCTCACGCGGACAATGGCGAAGCGGATCCCGTCTCCGGCGACGGCGTCCCAATCGATGCGGTCCTGGTAGTACGAGACGTCGATACCCGGCAGCGTCTCGCCTTCCGCGCAGACGACCACGCTCTGCAAGATGACCTCGAGGGGGTCCGGCAAGTGCCCAGCGTTCATGGGTCGGGCTTCGCAGCCGAGCAGGGCAATGGCAAAAATGATCGAGCGCATCGGATCCTCCGAACCGCGCATGATGCGCCGAGCCGCCCATGATGCGCCGAGCCGCTGAAGTCGGCTAGAGTGCCGCGCGGAGGTTCCATGCGACGAACGGTGCTTCGAACGACTCTAATATGTGCTGCGCTTTGGGCCCTCGGGGGCTGCGTCGATCAGGGCGGCGGGGTCTCACAACCCGAGGCCCCCGAGGCCGTCGTTGATCTCGGCCAAAGCGATGCCGCCCGTGCGTCAGACCGAGCGTCAGACCGCGCGATGGGCGACCGAACGGCAGCGACGGACGACGCCTCGGCGCGCCTGCAAGACGGCACGCCCTCACTCGATGGACCGGATCAGGCACTGCCCGGCGACTGCGTGCCCGATCGTCAAGTCTGGGAGAGCGGCGTCTCCGACGTCGTCGCGGCGCGCTGCGGGACGTGCCACGGCGAAGCCCCCCTCTACGGCGCGGCCCACACGCTGACCGACTACGACAGCCTGCTCTCAGGCCCGCCGGGCTCGCGCCTCGTCGACCGGCTCTATGCGCGCGTCGACGTCGGGACGATGCCCCCACGCAGCCAGCCGCTGCTCACCCTGCACCACCGCGAGGCCCTCTTGAGCTGGGCCTCGTGCCGCGCCGAGAACCCGGATCCGCCCCCCGGGCCCGCGGGGCTCGAGGTCTCCGCCGATCCCCTGCCCGCCCCGGCCGAGGCCCCTGTGGGCCTGCCGTTCTTTGACGTGGTCGCCAATGAGTACGCGCTCGGTCAAAACGACCGAAACCCCTACATCTGCTTCGCGTTCACCGTCCCCGGTCAGGGCGATCGTTTCATTCGCCGCATCGAGCCCGTGCTCGACGACGCGAGGGTCGTCCATCACTTCGTGCTCATGAAGGGCCCCGCCGACGCCCCAGACGGCGTGGCCTTTGATTGCGGCGGCATCTTCGAGAACTGGATCTACGCCTGGGGCCCGGGCATGGGGGCGCTACAGTTCCCCCAAGGGGGCGTGAGGGCCAGCGGCGGCGAACGCTTCCTGCTTCAGATTCACTACAATAACGGCGGCGGCTTTGCCGACGTGCGGGACTCCAGCGGCGTGCGGGTCTACCACGCCGATCCGGTCGGGCCGGAGTATGGGTTGACGGCCCTGGGCAATACGGGCTTCGAGCTGGCGGCGAACACCCGGACCACCGTGGAGAGCTGGTGCACGCTGCCCGTCGCGGTCGACGTCCTGTCGAGCTGGCCACACATGCACGAGCTCGGCTACGCGCTGGAGAGCACGCTGCTCCGCGCCGACGGTGAAGAGGAGCCGCTGATCTCGCTGCGAGGCTGGAACTTCGAGGCCCAGTTCCTCTACGACACGCCCGTCCGACTGGAGGCTGGGGACGCGATTCACACGAGCTGCACGTTCGACAATATCAGCGGTCGAGACGTGCGGTTCGGGCCGCGGACCGAAGACGAGATGTGCTTCAACTTCGTGTATACGACGCCCCCCGTCGGCTCGCCCTTCTGCAACGGCGGCCCCCCCCCGCAGGCCGCGCCGACCCCGCAGATCCCCGGCGACTGCGCGAGCCCCGACGAGGAGACGCTCGTCCGGACTTGGGTCGATGGACAAGTGCTCGAGGGACGCGTGCCCGCGCTCGAAGGCGACGGCCGATACAACGCTGGCCGCTGGCGCCTGACGGGTGGTGACGTGTTCATGGCGCGCTTCGATACGCCCCTCGGTCGGATCGACGCGGCGACGAGCCGGATTCTCGCCCGCGGCTACGCCCGACTCGAGGCAGACCTGCGCGTCTACTTCGACTTCGAGACGACGGTTCACGTCGCTTTGGACAGCGGGCAGATGTTCGACGCGCCCCTCTCCTCGTCCATCTCCGGCGAGGCGATCCCAGGCGATCTGAATACGCCCGCGCACCTCACCGCCGACTGCGGCAACCTGATCGAGGAGGCCGACTTCATCGTCGACCTCGCCGAGGATGGTCTCACGCCAGAGCTTCGAGCGACGGCCTCGACCAACATCGGCGGCCTGCCGATCGACTTCTTATTCCGGTTCGCGCCCGAGCCCTGATCCCCCGATACGGAAGCAGGACAGCGACTTGGGCGTGGTGCTCATTTCGCGGTAGCTGCCGCTCACGTCGAGCAGGCCCACGACCTCGGTGCGAAGACCGGGCTGGACGTTGAGGCAGAGGCTGCCGACGTTCTCGAACTGAAGGTAGAGGCCGAGGCCCGCGCCGCCGTCCTTCTGATCAATCTGGTCGTTTCCGCCGCGCAGACCCTTGGCGATGTAGCGACGAAAGGTCGAGATGGACAGACCGCCGAAGGGGTCGCTGATGGAGAGCGCGAGGGTGCGTCCGTCGCTGCCGTAGCTGAAGATCGCGCGCTCCTGACTCCGCAGGATGACCGGCGTGCTTCGGGATAGACCCGCGTAGAGCGCGTGGCCTTGGGCGTCCACCGGGGCGTCGTAGACCGCGTTCATGACCAGCTCGTCGACGACGTCCAGGACGCGGCGCACGCTCCGGCCACCGATCGCCAGCTCCGTGAGGAAGCCGCTCACTTGGTCAAGGATCTTGACCTTGTCCTGACTCGACGTGACAAGGACCTCGAAGATCCTCGCGCTGCCCGGCAGGTAGACGGAGGGGCCGAAGGAGAGCTGATGCTCGAGCTTACGCAAGGTGGCGAGCAGCTCGCTTTCGAACCACGGGCTCTCCGTCGACAAGACGATCTCGGCGCAGACCTCCTCGAGCAGGAGGCTCCAGTCGGCGGCCGGGGTCGGCACTGCGAGCAGGATGGGATGGACCAGCGGGTGCTCGCGATGAAACGCGGCCACCTCGATGAGCCGCCCGCGAAGGTCGTCCCCTAGATGCACGATCAGGTACTTGAAGGGCTGCTCCAACACCCGCCGTCTGGCGTCCTCGAAGTTCGCCGCCAGCATCACAGACCCGCCCGTGCAGACGACGGCGCGGTGGACCGACCGCAGCTCGTCACCCACGAGGAGCGCGGCATAAGGTCTCAAGATCGCACTAGAAGACGTCCGGGGGCGGCGCGGGCAGAGTCAGCAGCTCGGCGGCCGTCGGCAGGCCCAGGGCGGTCGGGGCCACCGTGGCCTCGGCTTGGCTGTTCACGGTCGGCAGGGTCGAGTTTGGGGCCGCGAAGACGAGGTCGGTGCCGCCGCCCCCCACGCCTGAGGCCAACGCCGAGCGCAACGCGGAGTTCGCGCTCGCGTTGACGTTGTAGGGACCGAAGCCCTCGAAAGCCGGGGATGGGGCGGACAGAGAGACGACCGCCGTCTTCACGCGGGAGAGCAGACCGGCGTCCACCGTGTCGGTGCACAAGGCGAAGATCGGGAGCGGCGCCGGTCGGCTCTTGAAGGCCACTCGCAGCCCGCCGCCCCCGCCCTCAAACGCGAGCGTCGCCTGCGCCTTGCCGAGCCTCACGTGCGCCAGGGCGGCTTGCACGTCGCGCACGCTCTTCTGACGCTTGAAGTAGTCGACGCCGATCTGGCCTTGGAAGACGAAGTTCTTGATGAACGGGTCTTCGCGCGCCCCCATGTCGAAGGTCAGAAGCGACCGGCCCGCGAGGTCGCCGATCGTGCGGCCAAGCTCTGCGTTGTCCACGACGAGGACCATCGGACGCGAGGGGTTGCCGCCGAGATGGGCCTGAGCGAGGGGCCTGAAGGAAGCGCCCTGAAGAACGAACGCCGCGTCGGCGACCGCGAAGTGCAGACCACCGGTCGCGACCTGCGCCTGAAACTCGGCGGCTGCGGCGAACGCGCGCCCTCGAAAGGGCGACCCGGTCGAGGCCTGGAGCGAGGCGGCGAGCCCCTCGGCAAAACGTGCCCGCGAGAGCGAGTCCTCAAACGAGACGGAAGGCAGGTAGACCCCAACGACGGAGGGTGTTTCGCGAGCCGGAGCGCCGCTCTGGGCATGCGCGCTCAAGGCGAAGAATACAGCGAAGAGCGCGAGGCCCAGGCGTTTCAGGAGCCTCATCGATTGAACCCGAAGATGCGCGTCTTGGTCTCGATGAGCTCGCGAGCACGGGCCGTGTAGGGGCCGCCCAGCTCGTCGTAGCGGATGAAGGCAGCGTAGGCCTCACCTTGCCGCCCCTGCGCCTCAAGGACCACGCCGAGGTTGAACCACGCCTCGTTGACCGAGCCCGTGAGCGAACGAAACTGGGCACCGGCCCGGATCTTCTTCACGCCGCGTTGCTCGAGCACCAAGAGGTTGTGGTCGACGACGGGATCCCGACCGAGCGCCGAAGCACCGCGCAGCGCCTTGAGCGCGTCCACGTAAGCACCGGCCTGAAACGCCCGATCCGCCAAGCGTTCGTATGCCCGACGCAGGATTCGCGCCTCTGGGCTGCCGATCTTTCGAGCACCCCGAAGCTCGGAGAGCGCGGTGACCGCCTTGTCCTCGCGGCGGGAGAGGAGGTGGGTTATTGCGGTGAGGACCTCGAGATGCCCGGCGGTCGGGCTCGCGCCGAGTGCCAGTGCCAAGGCCTTTGCGTCTCCAACTCGGGAGAGGTGGACGTTCGCCGAAGCGGCATCCCCACGGCGCAGCGCCGCGATGAGCGAGAGGTAGTTGAGGCGCGATCGAAGGAGGGGTTCCAGCGCGCTGTCGTCTCTCAACGCGGCCTTCAGAGACTCGGCTGCCCCCTCCCCCTCCGGCGTTCGCATCGCGGTGGCCGCAACGGCGAGGTGCGCGGTCGCTCGCAGGCGGGCCAAGCGTCGCTCATCCCCGACGGTCTTTCGCGACTGCTCCAAGGTCTTCACGGCCGCTTGCCCATCCCCGCCGAGGAGCTGGGCCCCGGCGGCGAGCCCCACCATCGCGGAGGTCTGGACGCCGGTTACTGAAGCCGTCTCTGGATTCGACAGAGCCCGCTCGGCGAGCGGCCGAGCGTCGGCGAAAGCGCCTTTGGCCAGAAGAACCCGGGCGTGCGCCCGCTGCACCGCGCTTGCCTGTGGCGCGGCCAAGAGCGCTCTCGCCGACAGGGCCAGCGCCGCGTCGACCTTGCCCTGAGCCATCAGCGCGAGCGCGAGATTCGAAAGTGCGTCCGGGGTCCCACCCTTCAGCTCGACGACGCGCTCCAAGCGGGTCGTTCCCTCTTGCAGCTGGTCATTTTCGAGGAGCACCTTGGCCGAGGCGGTCAGGACCAGGGCGGCGACCTCAACGACGTAGCTGAGAGCCTCGGAGTCGGCCACGGAGCCTGAGGGCACCAAGGTCAAGGCGCGACTCGCCGCCGTCTCCGCCTCAGACGTCTTGCCCATGAGATGCAAGGTGACAGCAAGCCCCGCGTGGAGCCGTGCTTTGTCCGGCGCAGCTTCGACCGCGGCGAGGTGCAGGGCGAGGGCGACGTCGAGCTTGTTTCGACGACGGGCGACGGTCCCCTGGGCGTGTTTGATCCACGGGTCCTTCGGGGCGTTCGAAGACGCTTGCTCCAACGCGCGCTCGGCTTGATCCAGCGCGCCGCTCCGCAGGTGGATGAGGCCCATCTTGTAGGCCGCGATCGCCACCGTGGGCTTGAGCCGCTGCGCCTCCGTCAGGGGTGCGAGCGCCTCAGTGGAACGACCGGCCTCGAGCAACGCGCTGCCCAGGAAGTAGTGGCCGTTGAACCCCTGAGGCTTCAGCGCGACGACCGTGCGGAGGTGCTTGATGGCCGGCTCGTATTTGCCCCACTTGAAGTAGCTCTGGGCGAGATTGAAGACGACCGACTCACGGTCAGGCTCCTTGACTAATGCCTCCTCGAGCAGGACCACGGCCCGCGCGTAGTCGCCGAGCTGGTGGTGGCAGATGCCGAGGTTGATGAGCACCTGGATGTTGTCCGGCGAGTCCTTGCGGACGGCCTCAAACTCAATGATCGCCTGCTGGTATCGCTCGAGCTTGAAGTAGGCATTTCCGAGGGTGCCCCGCGCGCCGACGTCCTTGGGTCGCGAGAGCGCGTACCGTTCAAGGAAGGGCAGGGCGTGGTCGAAGGCGTCGGCCTTGTAGTGAAACGTCCCGAGCACGAGGTTGGCCTCGGGGAACGCGTCGGTCTCCGTGGCCGCGCGTTGGAGTGGAGCGAGCGCCGCAACGCCCCGACCGACGCGCATGAGGTTATTGCCCAACCAGAACTGCAACGCGAGCTCCGCCGGGAGCCGAGCGGCGGCGCGCTCAAGCAGAACGATGGCCCGCTCGGACGCCCGCTCCTGCCCAAGCGTGTACGCCATGAGGCCGAGCTTAAGGTACGCGTCGACGTAGTCCGGATCGGCGGCGATGGCGCTCTCAAAAGCCGAGGCGGCCGCCTCGTAAGCAGCGAGCGCGGCCGCCTCGTCGCCCTTGGCCCGGAGTCCGTCGCCCTCCCTCCAAGACGAGAGGCCCTCTTCGAAGAGACGCTCGGCGGCACCCTGAGGCTGATAGCGTCCCTGAGCGAAGGCGGGGTCCGGCGACGGAAGGCCAACGAGCCCCAACGGCCAGAATAACCGCACGACGATGGCCCATCGGGCGCAAGACATCCGGGGCCTTGAGAGCATGGAAATGACGCTACTTGGGTTCCCCGGACGTGGCAATATCGACCCATGGAGCCGAAATACTGGGAGAGACGCTGGGCCGACGGCGAGACCGGCTTTCATCGCCTGACAGTGAACCCCTACCTTGAGCGAAACTTGGGGTTTACGGGCGTGCACGGCGGCCGCGTGCTCGTCCCACTCTGCGGGAAGTCAATGGACCTTGACTACTTTGCGAGCCTGGGCTTCGAAGTGCTCGGCGTGGAGTTGTCCGAGATCGCCGTTCGACAGTTCTTCGATGAACGTGGGCTCAGTCCGACGGTGCGCCGCGTCGGGGCCTTCGAGGTCTATGCCCACGGCCCGGTGTCGATCGCGTGCGGAGACCTCTTCAGCTTGCCGGAGGGCGATCTTGTCGGGATCCTCGCGTTCGACCGAGTGACCCTCGTCTACGATCGCGCGGCCCTCATCGCCTTGCCCCCCGAACTGCGGACCCGCTACGTCGAGACGCTGAGACGGGTCTTGCCTTCAAGCGCCGTCTACCTGCTCCTCTCGCTGGCCTTCGACGAGACCGAGCGCGGCGGGCCCCCTTTCTCGGTCACCCGAGACGAGGTCATGAAGCAATACGGAGGCTGGCGCGAGGTGCGCTGCGTGGAGACCGTCGACATCACCTCGGAGTCCCCGAAGCTCGTCGAGCGCGGCGCGACTGTCGTTCGCGAGGATGTCTACGTGATGAGGCCGCTTCCCTCCGTGCCAAGCTAGCTGACGCCGGGCGCTCCGACCCCCGCCTTGGGGCCGGCCAAACGAACGTCCCCACGCCGGATCGTCACGCCTGTCGCGTCAAGCCACTCCAGCAGGGGGATCGCGTGCTTCCGGGAGACGCTGGCTTGTGTCTTCAGCCAGAGGACATCGAGCGCCTGACCCGCAGCGACGGCCACGACGACCGCTTCTCGGAGCGCTTGAAGCTCACGCGCCGGGAAGACGAAGCCACCCGTCCTCACGATCCGACCCTGCCGCTCGAGCCACCGCAGCGCGGCGTTCAGCGGCACCTCACGCCCGCCGTATCTGTCCATGACCTCGCTATCGGACAGCGCGTTGAGGCCCGCCTTGCCCACCGAGCGGAGCACCCTCTTCGACAGCTCATCGAGGGCCTCTTCGGCGGCGGGGATATGCGTCGGCCGAGCGAGGTGCAGACCCCGGCGAATCAGCGCGCCCTCGCTCAGCGCGAGCTCCAGGGCCAGCCGCATGAGGGGGGAGGCCTCGACGCTCGCCGCGAGCAGGCCGGGCTCGGTGGGCTCAGCGAGGTGAGCCGCGTCCACCTTCTCGACTAATGAGCGGAGCGCCGCCGTGACGACGCCCGCAGCGAAGCGACGCGGGGCCTTGCCCTCGGTCTGAAGCTCGGGGGTCTGGCCTAACCGAAGTCGCAGCTCGAGATCGTCAATCCCTCGGCGGTCGGACTCCAGGATCAGCTGCGCGATGGCCTGCGTCGGCGTGGCGTATCGAAGCGCCTCTCGCGCCGCCGCCGAACGCCGCGAAGACGGCCTCGCGTCGAGGATTCGCCCGCCCCCCAACACGCCGCCGAAGTGGGCGTCGGGTGGGCCGCGCAGCACGAAGCGGGCACCGGGTACGAGGGGCAGCGGCCGGTCCAGGCGAACCCGACCCGTCGCCGTCTCTCCCGGCTGAATCTCAACATCGGCGCGGACCTCGGCGACGGCGCGACCCGCGTGTAAGTGCAGCGTGAGTCCACGACTCCGGGACAAGGTCCGAAACGCCCGCCCGACCTGCGCGGCATGGGGCAGCCATTTCAGCTCGGCGTCGAAGGTCTTGCCGCAGACCAAGGCCCCCGGCGGCGAGAGGAGCGCGAACCGGGGCACGTCCTGGCAGGCGAGATCGCTGAGGTTGACGGCGACGCGTGTGCCCGGCCCGACGCTGTCCACCGAAGTCCCGTGAACGTGCAGCCCGCGCACGCGCGAGACAGCACCGGTCCCGGGTGAGAGCACCACAAGATCACCGACTTGCAGTTGCCCTTGAATGAGCGATCCCGTGACGACCGTGCCAAAGCCCGAGACCGGGAACACGCGGTCGATGGGCAGGACAAACGGCGAGCGCGCGCGAGAAGAAAGCTCCAGCGCGCCACTGTCCTCGATGAGCGCGGCGAGCGCGGCCCTTAGCGACTCGACGCCCGTGCCTCGCCTCGCATCCACCGGCACGATCTCCGCGTCCTGGAGCACGGTGCCCAAGAGCGACTCTCGAAGCAGGAGGCTCGCGAGCTCCGGAGACTCCACCCGGTCCGCGAAGGTCATCGCCACGACCCCGCGGCTGAGCCCCAACGCCGCGCAGGCCGCGAGGTGCTCTCGGGTCTGAGGCATGGGGCCCGAGACCGCAGAGACCACGAGCAAGACGCCCTCGACGCCCCCGGCACCGGAGAGCATCGTACTCACGAGCCGCTCGTGGCCGGGCACGTCGACGATGGAGATGACCTCGTCCGGGGACACCCTGCAAGGCGCGAACCCCAGCTCGATGGTGATGCCCCTCCGCTTCTCCTCGGCGGTGCGGTCGCAGTCGATGCCGGTCAAGGCTGCCACCAGCGTCGTCTTGCCGTGATCGACATGACCCGCCGTGCAGATGATCACGGCATCGGACCGATGGGCAGTCGCACGCCGAAGAGGTCCTCGAGCGCCGTGAGGCGGGCGCGCGCTTCGTGGCTCACGCGATGCACCCTTCGGGCGAGGATGAGCTCGTTCTTCAAGGTGTGCTCGAAGCCCGCGAGCTCCGTGACCGTGACTTGGTAACCGTGGGCCTCGAGCGTGAGCGCGCGCATGACGTTTGTGAGATGCGAGCCGAACTCCCGTCGATGCCAGGGATGGCGGTAGAGCGAGGGCAGCTCCGTGTGAGGGGTCGACTGAGCCGAGGTCCCGAGCGCCGCCAGCTGACGCGCGAGATCGGCTTGGCAGCACGGCACCAGCGCCACATGGTCCGCTTCTACGGCCAGAGCCAGCGCGATCGCCTCGTCGGTCGCCGTATCGCAAGCGTGAAGCGCGGTGACGAGGTGCACGCGCTCCGGCAGGCGCTCGCGAACCTCCGTGATCTTGCAGTTCTGAAACTCGATCTGCGTCAGCTCACACGCCTGCGCCACAAGCCGGCCACGTTCGCAGAGCTCAGCTCGACTCTCGACGGCGATCACTCGACCCCGACCGGCCGGCCGCAGACGGGTCGCCGCGAGCAGGAGGCCGAGCGACGACTTGCCCGCGCCGCAGTCGACGATGACGGGCTCGGGGAAGCGGATCAGGGCGTCACTGATCGCGGGATCCAGCGTGCGAAGGAGGTGCTCAATCTGCTTGAGCTTACGCCGGGCGTCGGCGTTGAGCGCGCCGTCTCGCGTGAGCAGGTGCAGCGCCTGCAGCAAGGGCCGAGGATAGGCCTCAGGGATGTCGGCGAGGGCCCGCTCGGCTCGGCTGGCCTCTTCGGACTTCGGGGGATGACGGCGGCGTGAGGACATCGGGGCGTCTGATTGTTAGCACCGAGCATCGGATCGCGCGACAGTCAAGCAGCCTGACTAAAATATCGGCGCAGGGCGTGACGAATCCGGGGCTTCACTGGGCCGCTTCCATCCTCGACGACGACCTCCCCGTGCGCCGGAACGACGCGAACGAAGTCCAGCTCGAGCACCGCCTCGTAAGATCGCGCGGCGGCGCTGCGGTCCGAGGTGAAGAGGCTGACCAGGCGGGTCTGGGCGAGCAGGCCATAAGCCCCGGCGAGGCGCAGATAGAGGCGGGCGAGAAAGCCGCGCGTCTTGAGAATGCAGAAGACCATGTCCGTGCAGATGAGCGTTCTGGAGGCCCGATGGAAGAAGACCCACTCGGCGATCTTCGGCTGGCCGTCGACGGGCAAGGCGTAGACCTCGGCGGCGAACCGCAGCGGTTGAGTCTCGTCGCCCAGGAAGCCCTCGGGGCGCAGATCCGGACGTTTCGTCTTGAGCGCGCTCGACGCGAAGTAAGACGCCGCGGGCCACCGTTTGATCGCCGCTTTGGCGAAGAGGTGGTGGAAGGCATTGGGCGAGACGATGTAGCGCACGGGCCCGAGCGCCTCAATCTCTCGAACGGTGTCCTCGTCGAACCGAAGCGGGCTGTGAATGAGCAGGCCGCCGTCATCCAAGCGGATCACCACACATCGAATGGGCAGGTAGAAGGCGGGCATCAGTCGCGCTTCAGCCGTAATCCCCCAGATTTCATTCGCGATGGGCGTCAGCATGAATTGGTTAGTCAACAGTATTGACGAATGGACTTCCACCCCTAGAATGCGCCGCCATGTCGAAAAAGAAGACCCCCGAAGCCAGAGCCGATGAGACCAACGCCCGCAAGTCGCCGAGCGCCTTGCAGGTGCTCTTCCGCGTCTCGCGCCGCCTGAACGCTGAAGCGATCGGACGTATGCGCGACACGAGCAAGGAGAGCGGCCTCCGAACGGCCCACACGATGCTGCTCCCACACATCGACGCCGAAGGCACCCGCCCCTCGGTCCTCGCCGGCCGCCTCGGCGTGACCAAGCAGGCCGTCGGGCAGCTCGTCGACGAGCTCGTCGAGATGGGCTTCCTCGAGCGGGTGCATGATCCCGCAGACGCCCGCGCCCGCCTCGTTCGCTTCAGCAAGCGGGGTCGAAAGTCCGTCTCCACCGGCCTCGACGTGCTCGAAGCCATGGAAGCTGAGCTGTCGGAGAAGATTGGCGAGAAGCGCATGATCGAGCTTCGTCGCGCCCTCGCGGCCCTCGACGCCTTGCTAGCCCCTTCGGCCGAGTAGCCTCCGATCTCTGAGGGTGCCGATGCGGACCGTGCTCGCCTCTGTCATGGCCTCGCTCATTGCCTCCATGGGCGGGCTCGTCCTCATCCTGGGCAGCCCGACCTCAGCCTCCGCCGACGCGCTGTCCGAGCTTCGCGCAGGGGGTGTCCTCATCTGGGGCGGGGACCAGGAGGGCGGCGGCCCCTACATCCTGCCGCGGCCCGACGATCCCGAGCAGGTGACCGGCTTCGAGGTGGAGCTCGCCGCGCAGCTCGCCTCGTATCTGAATGTGAAGCCTCAGTTTTATCAGGGGCAGTGGGACAAGCAGCTCGACCTCCTGCGGGCCTCCAAGGTTCACGTCGTGCTCAACGGCTACGAGTGGCGGCCGGAGCGGGCAGACCTCTTCGACGCCACCATCCCCTACTTCGTTTACGGCCTTCAGCTCCTCGGCCGGGACGACGCCAAGAGCCGCGAGACGCTCTCCTCCGTCGAAGCACTACGTAACCCCAACGCCGATCTCTCCCGCCGCCGTGTGGGCGTGCTCACGGGGTCGGCCGCAGAGGAGTACATGAGGTCGCAGTTCGGCGAGACCTGCGAGACGATCAACTACGACGGCAACACGGACGCGATGCGCGACGTGGAGAACGGCAAGCTCGACGCCACGCTCCAGGACACGCCGATCGCCCGGTACTACGCCGCGAACTTCCCCCACCTGCGCGCCGTGGGGTCGCCCGTCGCCCCCGGTCACTATGTGGCGTACGTCCGCAAAGGCGAGACGGCCCTGCTCGCCGCGCTCAATGAGGCCATCATCCTGCTCATCCGCAACGGCGGGCTTGAGCGTATCTACCGAAGCTACGGCATCTGGGACGAACCGCAGGCGGCACTTCTGGGGATCGCCGAGCACGGCAAGTTTTACGGCTACCTCAACTCGGCCGTCCGCTCCGTCGAGAAGGCCGCGCCGCTGCCGACCTCCCAGGAGGTCAAAGACACCGTGCAGCGCGTGCGCGGCTTCGAGGTCGTCGAGAAGTACGGCTTCACCTTGCTGAAGTCGGCGGGGCTCACCGTGCTCCTCGCTCTGATATCCTTCCCCCTAGCCATCCTCATCGGGCTCACGGCGGCGATCGGGCGACTCTACGGGCCGGGCTATGTGCGCGTGCCCCTGACCGTCTACGTCGAGCTCATCCGCGGCACGCCGCTCATGCTCCAGCTCTACTTCATCTTCTTCCTCTTGCCGGAGCTCGGGCTCAACATCCCGGCGTTTACGACCGCGATCATGGGGCTGGCGATCAACTACTCAGCCTACGAAGCCGAGATCTATCGCGCCGGGCTCCAGTCCGTGCCGCCCGGCCAGATGGAGGCGGCCTTGTCGCTCGGCATGTCCAAGGCCCAGGCGATTCGGCGGATCATCGTGCCGCAGGCCGTTCGCATCGTGATCCCGCCCGTCGTCAACGACTTCATCGCGTTGTTCAAGGACACCTCGGTCTGCTCCGTGGTCACCCTCGTCGAGCTGACCAAGCGGTTCTCCGTCTTGGCCATGAGCACCCAAGCGATCGTGGAGATGGCCGCCATGACCTGCGTCTTGTACCTGCTCATGAGCTACCCCTTGTCCCTCTTGTCGAGGCAGGTGGAGCGGCGGCTCGGCGTGGGGGTCGTGACATGATCTCGGTCGACTCTTTGGTCAAGCGACACGGCGCGCTGGAGATCCTTCGCGGCATCAGCCTCGAGGTCCGCCGGGGCGAGGTCGCCGCGGTCATCGGTCCCTCCGGAGGGGGCAAGAGCACGTTCCTGCGCTGCCTCAATGGCCTCGAGCAATTTCAAGGCGGGCACGTCCGCATAGGCGAGCACTCGCTGACCCCGGACATTGACCCCCGACGGGACGGCAAGCTGCTCCAAAACGTGCGGCGGCGCGTCGGGTTCGTGTTCCAGCAGTTCAACCTCTTCCCCCACCTCACGGTCCTCCAGAACCTCATGGAGGCCCCCGTCCAGGTGCTCGGTGAGAGCCGCGAGCAGGCCTCGATCCGGGCCGCGAAGCTGCTCGATCGCGTCGGCCTCTCGCACAAACACGACGCCTATCCGCGCAACCTCTCCGGTGGCCAGCAGCAGCGCGTCGCCATCGCCCGCACGCTCGTCATGCAGCCCGAGGCGATCTTGTTCGACGAGCCCACCAGCGCCCTCGATCCGGTCATGGCCAACGAGGTGCTCTCGGTCATCGCCGATCTCGCGTCCGACGGCCAGACGATGATCGTCGTGACCCACTCCATGTCTTTTGCCCGGACCGTCGCCACCCACGTTCACGTCTTCGCCGACGGTCACGACGTGGAGCACGGCCCGCCCGAGGAGGTCTTCGGCGACCCTCGACACGCGACGACGCAAGCGTTCCTTCAAAAGGCCGGCCGGGCCTAAGCACAGGAGTCATTGATGAAGCTGAAGTTGCTCTTGATCGCCGGTTTGAGTGTGGCGGGATGCGACGTGCCGAACTCCGCGGGTCCGGAGGCGGGCGGCGCGGGTGGCGCGGCCCCGGATAGCGGCACGGGCGGCGCGGGTGGCGCGGTCCCGGAGGGCGGCGAGGGTGGCACGGGTGGCGCGGGCGGCACGGGCGGCACGATGCCTGAGCCCCCCGTCCCCATCGACGTGCGCGGGGACGCAGAGGTGGTCGCGCTCCTCGAGAGCGTCGAGCAGAGCTGCCTTCTATACTGCGCCAACGACGCCATGTGCTCGGAGCCGCCGGGTGATGCCGCCGTCTGTGAAGGCGAGTGCACGATGACCGAGGACGCCCTCGACGAGCTCACTCTCGCCGCGTCGCGTGAGGCCCTCGTCGACATGCTCACGGCCACCGAGGTCATCGATACCTGCGTCGCGGCGCTGAGCTGCGAGGACTACGCCCACCACAACGAGGAGGACGTCGATCCCTACCCCTGCGAGGCCGAGTACACCGCCTACATCGCCGCGGTCGATGTGGCCTTCCCACCCGGCCCACCCTTCGACTGCGCCGATGGTCTCAGTCAGGTGCCGGGCGAGTATGTCTGCGACGAAGAGCCCGATTGCGAAGACGGCTCCGATGAGGCCATGTGCCCCCAGTGAGGGTCTGCCTGTGAGGGTCTAAACGATGGCGGTCCTCTCGAAAGTCCGCGACTTCATTGAAGCCCGCGTGGCTCGCGGACCGCACTTCCGCGCTTGCCTCTGGACCCTTGATCTCGTCGAGCACCTCATCGCCGACCAGTGCCTCGGCATCGCGTCCTCCCTGGCGTTCACGACGATCCTGAGCCTGGTCCCCCTGCTGGCGGTGTTCTTCGCCATCTTCCAGACGTTCACGGATAGTCAGGAGATCGTCTCGTCGGTGCGTCACTTTCTGGTCACGACCTTCCTGGCCGACTCCGTGACCGAGGTGACCACGCTCATTGAGCAGTTCACGACGCGGGCGCAGTCAGGGACCGTGGGCCTGGTGGGGTTCCTCTTCCTGCTGCTGACCGCCGTCTCGTTATTCTTCTCCATCGAGCAGGCGTTCAACCGCATCTGGCGGGTGCCGGCGCAGCGACCTCTTCACCGCCGGGTGACCACGTTCTACGCGGTGATCACCTTGGCCCCCGCGCTCATTGGGCTCGGGGTTTATGTCGCCGGCGAGATCAGCGGCGAGCTTGAAACCTTGCCCTTCAGACTGGCCTTCGCCGCCGCGCTCTCGGCCTGGGCCCTCGAGGCCTGCGCGTTGACTTTGCTCTACAAGCTCATGCCCCACAGCAAGGTCCACTGGCGTTCGGCGGCCATCGGCGGGGCCTTCGCGGGCACCGCCTTCGAGGCCTCGAAGGCACTCTTCAACACCTACATGACGCTCGTCTACTCCGGCTCGACGAACAGCATGATTTACGGCTCCTTCGCCCTCGTCCCGGTCTTCTTCCTCTGGGTCTACATCTTGTGGATCGTCGTCCTTACGGGCGTGCAGCTCAGCTACTTCATCCAGCACCGCCGAAGCCTCGCCGAGGAGGTGCAGCTTCGACGGGGCCGTCGCACCGCCATCAGCCGACTCGCGCCGACCGGCTACGTCACCGTCCGGGTCTTCTACGAGGTCGCTCGCCGCTTTCGCGAGGTCGGTGGGGGCATTCGAATCGAGGAGATCGGCGCGCTGCTCGAGCTCGCCGTCGATGAGGTCTCACCGGTGATCCTCGCGCTCAAGCAGCGCGACTACGTGCTCGTCGTGGACGGTCCAGACACGAGCCTGGAGGTCGTGCCCGCGCGTCCCCTCGACCAGATCACGGTCGGCGAGATCTGGTCGGTCCCCGACGCCGGCGGCATCCACGCCGGAGACCTCCGGGAGAGCGCGGGGACTGGCCTTGTCGAGGGGCTGCTGCGCCGTGCGCGAGAGGGGGCCAGCGCGGAGATGACGGCGACCTTCGAGGCGATCCTCCTCCAGGAGCGGGCCACCGCAAACCTCAAGGCCCCGCGGCCGGCTGGGCCATGAACAGCTCGACCATCCTGTTGACGTCGAGGCGCTGAATCGCCCCGCTGCCGCCCCCCGGCACGAGCGCGATGGACTTGCCCTTCAGGGCTTCGGCGACCTTCAGCTTGACCATGGCCCGACCGCCGGCCCCCCGAAGCGCCTCGTTCTGTTTGGCGATCGACTGCGCCTTGGCCGTCCGCTCGATCAGGATCGCGTCGGCGTTCTGCTGCTGCTCATAGAGGTGCGCGTCGGCCTCGAGCTTGGCCCGGCTCAGCGCGCCTTGGGCCGACGCGGTGTCGGAGGCCGCTTTGCCACGCGCCCCTTCCAGGTCACGCAAGGCCTCTTGCTGGGCCGCCTCGGCCTCGCTCTTAAGCTGCTCGGCGCGCTGCTCAGCCAGCTTTCGCTGCTGGATGACCTTCTCGTACTCGGGCGTGAAGCGGTGCTCGTGGAGGATGACCCGCGAGACCACAATCCCAAAAGGCTGGAGGGCGGCGGCAAGGGTGCGCTGCGCAGCGTCCGCCTGCTGGAAACGTCGGTCGGCGTTGTAGAGCGACTCGCTGTCGAGCTCGTTGAGCACGTCCCGCACCAGCGAGCGGGCCATCGGGCGCACGAGCTTCTCTTTGACCTCCTCGGTGTTCACGCCGACGGTCTCGAGCAGGAGCGGGGCCTTGCCCGTCTCGATGCTCCAGACGACGGTGATGTCCATCGAGACGTCGGAGCCGTCGGTGGTCTTGAACTGAAGATCGTCAGCGTGGGCCCGGTCGCCCTTACTGGCGCTCGCCATCATCTCCAGGTTTTGGACCTTGGTATCGAAGGTGTACCAATCACGAACGCCCGCGAGGAAGAAGTGCGTGGACCCCGGTGGGTAGACGGCCTGCTGAACGCCGAGCGTGGGGCAGCCGATGCTGAGCTTGCAGACGAGTACGCCGACCTCTGTCTCATCGGTGGAGTGCGAGACGCAGCCTGGGGCGAGCAGCGCGAGAGTAAAGGCCAGACGGCCAATTCGAGAGGACATCACTTCACCTCAAAGCGGTCGAGCACCGCGCCGAGATCCAGCGGGTTGAACCCACGCTCCCCATCGGTCGACAAGACGAGCACTTTGATGCCCGTCAGGACTTCGGCCATTCTTAGGCCGACCATGTTCTCGCTGCCCGCGCCCTGGAGCGCGTCGTTCTCCAGCTGAGTGCCTTTGGCGTCGGCGAGATCGACGAGGAGGCGTCCCTCGGACTGGCGCCTGCGCCGGTAAAGCTCCGCGTCCGCGAGGAGCTTCTTCACATCACTCTCGCCCCGCGACAGCTCCACGGTCACGGTCGCCTGACCTTCGCTGACGATGGTGTCCCGCTTGCGCTCCTCGATGGCGGCTTTCGCTTCGGCCTGTCGCAGGAAGACCGTCTGGTCCTTGATCTTCCGGGACTCGATGATCTCCTGGTACTTGCTGTCGTAGACGTAGCGGCGCACGAGCACGGCCTCGACCTGCACGCCCACGCCCGTCAGGTCCGCCGCGAGCTGCTCATGGGCCGCGTTCGACTTCTCGATGCGCTGCGGCCCCTGATAGAACTGCTCGGCGTTCAGGTCCCCGAGGGTCTTTCGCAGGATGCGATCGGCTCTGGGGATGATGAGGCGATCTTCGAAGGCTCGACCCGGTCCGGCCTCGGTGAAGACGAGATAGGCGTCGGTCACGCGATACAGGACCGAGACGTCGAGTTGAACCTGATAGCCGTCGCTCGTCTGGATCTTGATCGACGGCGTGCTACGGAACTCTTCGCTCTGCTCGCTCTGGGCGTCGCTGAAGTTCAGGACCTGGAGGTCCACGGGGAAGGCGTGCAGTCGCTCGCTGAGCGGGTTGATAAAGTGCAGCCCGGTCACGAGCGGCGTCGGCTGAATGCCCGCCCCGTCGCCGTAGATTCGCTGGACGAGGCCGACGTGCCCGGGTGGGACGTAGTCGGTGCAGGCCCCCCAAGCCCAGAGCCCGGCCCCCAAACCGAGGACAGGGAGCCAGACGAGTCGCCGCGAGAAGAAGAAGCGGATGAAGCGCCCGAGCAGGCTGAGCGCCCCGCGGACGAGGCCCAAGAATGAGCGGGGCAGATGGGGTCGAATGGGATCAGTCATCGAAGCTCACCTCATGAGTCAAACGTCGATCGAGCTGGGCTTGCGCCGTCTCGAGTGACATCACAATCTCGCCGAGCCTGCGAGCATACCGGCGCCGATGCCACGAGGCCTGGAGGTCGGGCAAGTACCAGGCGGCGATGGCCAAGGGGATCGGCAGCCACTTCTCCCAGATGGGGATAAACGGTGCCCAGACGATGAACGCCCCGACGAGCGCGCCGACGGCCAAAAACGAGAGCCGGGCGATGACATCCCCGCCCCGCCAGATCCCGAAGTGGCGTCGCTCGTCGGCGGTGAACTGACGGGCCGAGTCGAGCCAGCGGGTCGGGATGCTCGCGAGGAGCTCCTGCTCGAGCGCCGTCAGGTACACGGCCGGCAGATCGCGCGAGGCGTACTCTCTCCGGACCGGGAGAAGTGCTGCCTCCATCGCCGCCCTCACCGAGGCCTCGTCATCGAGGAGAGACGGCCGCCGACGTTCAAGACCGGCGAGGATCTCGGTGGCCAGACGTCGGGCGGTGAAGGCTTCGATCATCGGCTCATCCGGCGCGCACACGTTCGGCGAGGCTGACGATCCCGGCCTCGTCTTGCCAGACGAACGTCGTCTGTTCGCCGGACGACATGTGCTTCAGGGTGACCTCACCCCGTTGAAGCTCGTCGGGACCCGAGACGACGGCGAAGGGGATGCGCTTGCGATCGACGTACTGGAACTGCTTCTTGAGCTTGCCCGTGCCCAAGAAGACCTCGACGTTGAGGCCGGCTTGACGCAGCCTTGCGGCGACAGCGTAGGAAGCGGCGCGGGTGCCCTCGTCGAAGACGGTAACGAGCACCTGCGTCGGCGAGGCCTTGGCGACGACGAGGCCAAGCTCCTGAAGCGCGGAGAAGAGGCGATCGACGCCGAGGCTGATGCCCACGGCCGGGAGCGCCTCTCCGCCGAACATGGCGAGGAGCGTGTCGTATCGCCCGCCGGACATGACCGAGCCGATGCTCTCCAAATCTAAGAGAAACGTCTCGTAGATCGTGCCGGTGTAGTAGTCGAGGCCACGCGCGATGGAGAGGTCGACCTCGACCTTGTCCGAGACGCCGAGGTCACGGGCGAGCGCGAGCACGGTCCGCAGCTCCGACGCACCTTTGAGGCCCACGTCGTTGCCCACAAAGTAGTCGTCGAGCGCCTCGGGCTTCAAGCGGAGAAACTCAAAGACGGCGTCCACGCCGCTCGCCGACAGCTTGCTCTCCGTGGCGAGCAGCTCGCGGGTCCGAGCCTCACCGATCTTCGGGAGCTTATCGACGGTCCGGAGCAGCGCTTGCTCGGCGTCCGACGAGACGCCTATCTTGTGCATGAGCCCCGTGAGCAGCTTGGTGTTATTGATTCGCAGGACGAAGCGAGAGACGCCGAGCGCTTCGAGGACAGATGCGCCGACAGCCAGGCACTCGGCGTCGGCCATGAGCGAGTCGCTGCCGACGATGTCGATGTCGCACTGGACGAACTCGCGGAAGCGCCCGCGGCCGGGGGTCTCGGCGCGCCAGACGGGGGCGATCTGGTATCGCTTGAACGGGCGCACGAGGTCGCGGTTCATGTCCACGAGCCGGGCGAGGGGCACCGTCAGGTCGTACCGCAGCGCGACGTCCCGCTCGCCATTGTCCAGGAATCGGTACAGGAGCTTCTCGCCCTCCTCGCCGTACTTGCCGACGAGCACGTCGGCGTACTCGAGCGCGGGGGTGCTCAGCGGCGAGAATCCGAAAGACTCAAAGACCCCCGAGACGACCTCCAACATCCGCTGCCGAGGCAACATCACGTCGGGCAGATAGTCTCGAAAGCCGCGAAGGACGCGGGCTTCGATGTTTGCCATTTTTAGTTTCCGAGACTCAGCGATTGTGCCGCGAACGCAGACGGAAGCCGAGGAGAAGCGTCGAGAGGAGCGCCAGTCCGAGACCGGGCCGCGTGGAGGTGGTTGAACAGACACAGCCCGTGGGGTCGTCGCCATCGCTGCCCGAGCCTCCGTCGGCACCCGCGGGGCCACCGTCGGTCGCGACTGCCCCGCCGCCGCCGCCAGAGGGGCCGCCGTCCCCGCTCGCGCCGCCCGCGCCGCCGCCCCCGCCCATGGGTGGGTCCGGCTCGTCGACGGGCTCGTGGTTCTCGCAGTCCCCGCCGTTGAGGCAGGTGTCCTCGCAGTACAGGCCCTCGACCGGCGTTCGCACGTCAAAGGGGTTGGGCGGCGGATAGCTCTGCATATTGCCGTTGGGCTGCGGACAGGGATCGAGGATGGGGATGTCGATGCAGGCGGCGTTGGTCACGTCGCCCACCTCGCGGCCCCACTCGTCGAGCATGACCACCGCGAAACACTCGCGACGCGGCAGGACCTGATACGCCGTGGTGAAGGGGGTTCGTCGCTCGGCCACGCCATTGCCCTGGTCACTCGCGCCGCCTTCGAAGCCGACGAGCGTGGCCTCATCGGTGAACGTGGGATCATCGAGCAGCTCGTTGCCGTCGACGTCGAGCGCCACCGAGCGCGTATGGTAGATGGCGTAGGTTACCTCGGCGGCGTCGAGCGGCTGATAGACGGCGCGCACGGCGATGCGGCGGTCCCGAGCGCAGGGGGGGTCGGGCACCATGTCGTCGTAGTCGGCGAACTTGAAGACCTTCTCGCCCCAGCAGCGGCTCTCCTCGTTCTCGGCCTCGACACCGCTGATCCCCGCGAAGCCCTCGATGGGCCGCATATTGCGATTGCTCGTCCGGAACTCGAGCAGGTACTCCTCGTAGAGCGAGAGCGACGGCTCCGGCGGCCGAAGGGTGAGCGCGTAATCGGTGCGCTCCTTCAGCAGCGGGATGGGATCGATGTCCAGGACGTTGAGCGGCGGGGGCTCGTTGTGGAAGAGGGCGTAGGGCGTGTGGACCCGCACCTCGGTGGGCACGCCCACACCCGTCTCCTTCTCGACGAGCGTGATGCGCATATCGTCGCCCGGGCACCACGGGCCCGTATAAGCCACGCGGATCGTCGCATCGAGCGGCCAGCGGGCGGCGCCGTCCGCGACGATGGGCACGTTCTTCGGCTGGGTCCACCCCAGGCTGCTCTTGTCGGGGATACACGCCGGATCGGACTCATCGGCGTGGGCGACGAGGGGGGCCAGGGGCACGAGGGCCGCGAGGCTCGTGAGCAGGGACCGAGAGACTCGAATTCGACTCGCCATGACGCTCACCCTAGGTCCGAAGTGCCGCCGCACTTTCAACGATGCCCGCGGATCTCGTCAAGGCGTGGTTCGTCTCGCTCTCAGCTTCGGTAGTCGGCGTTGATCCGCACGTACTCGGCAGACAGGTCGCAGGTGAACACCGTGTGGGCCCACGAGCCCGCGCCCAGGTCCAGCGTGATGTCGAACTCGCGCCGCTTCATGACCTCGTGGGCGAGCCGCTCGGCAAGGGCGCCGTGCCACCGGTTCTGCCCGAAGATCAGGACGTCGCCGACGAAGACGCTGATACGCGCGGGGTCAAAGGCGGCACCGCTCCGACCGGCCGCGGCGACGAGGCGGCCCCAGTTGGGGTCCTCCCCGTGAATGGCCGTCTTGACCAGGGGGCTCGTAGCGATGGTGGAGGCGGCGGTTCGAGCGTCTGCCTCGTTGGCGGCGCCCCGCACGATGATCGAGACGGCCTTGGTGGCGCCCTCGGCGTCGCGCACGATGTCCCGAGAAAGCTCACCGGCCACGCGATCCAAGACGGCCTCGAACGCAACGAGCCCCTCGGAGGTCAGCGCCTGCTCCGAGGCCGCGCCGCTCGCCAGACACAGCGCCGTGTCGTTGGTGCTCGTATCGCCGTCGATGGAGATGGCGTTAAACGTCCGGCCGCAGACCCGACGCCAGATGGCCTCCAGCGAGCGCCCGTCCACAGACGCGTCGGTGAGTACGAAGGCCAGCATCGTCGCCATGTTCGGGTGGATCATGCCCGCGCCCTTGCACGCGCCGGCGACCGTGATCTCCACGCCGTCGATGAGCACCGACTCGCCGCGCATCTTGGGGCGCGTATCGGTGGTCATGATGGCCCGGGCGAACTCGGGCAGGCCGTGGGCGTGGGCGGCCTCGAGCACGACGGGCAGGCTTGTCCGCAGCTTCTCCATGGGGAGCGGCGCGCCGATGACCCCCGTGCTGCAGATCTGCACATCGCGGCTCTCGCAGCCTAAGAGCGCGGCCACAAGGACCGCGGTCTCCGTTGCGTCTTTGAGGCCCACTTCGCCCGTGCAGGCGTTGGCGTTCCCGCTGTTCACGACGACCACGCGGGCCACGGGCTCCTGCACGAGTCGGGCGCGGCTCAGCGTGACGGGCGCGGCCTCGACGAGGTTCTTCGTGAAGACTCCGGCGCAGGCGACGCGGCCCTCCGCGATGATGATGCCCAGGTCCGGCCCGCCGCGTTTCTTGATGCCCGCGACCACGCCGCCCAAGCGAAATCCCTTGACGCAGAACGGCTCGGCAGACGTCTCCGGGGCCGCCTCGCTCACGCCGTCGCCTCGTTCCGACTCGGCCCCTCGTCGTCGTCGTCCGGACCGCCACCGTCGGCCGCCATGTGGCACTTCTTGTACTTCTTGCCGCTGCCGCACCAGCAGACGTCGTTGCGTCCGATCTTGGCCCGGGCGCGTCGCTGGACGGGCGCGGTCGCCAAGCGCGAACGCTGGGCGAGCACCTGCTCGGGCGTGGGCCCAGGGGGGACGCCGTCCTCCGTCTTGTTGCCCCCGGAGTCGGCCTTGGCCTCCATCTGTCGCTGCATCTCCTCGATGCGACGGCGATAGGTCTCCTCGCGGCGACGCACCTCGTCTTCGCTGACCATCTGCAGGCGCATGATGTCCCCGACGACCTTGCTGCGGACCTGGAGCAGCAGATCGGCGAAGAGCCGGAAGCCCTCCTTCTGGTACTCCTTCTTCGGGTCTCGCTGGCCGTACCCTCGCAGGCCGATGCCCTGCCGAAGCTGCTCCATGACCAGGAGGTGCTGCTTCCACAGCTCGTCGATCTTCCGAAGGAACTGATCTTTCTCAATACGGACGAAGAGGCCGGGCTCGCGGGCGGCGAACTCCCCTTCCTTGGCGGTGAGCGCGGCCTCCACGGCCTTGAAGATGCGGTCCTGGTATCGCTCGGGGTTCGGGGGCAGCCCCTCGAAGTCGACCTTCACGCCGAACTGGAACTCGACCTCTTGCGCGAGCTCGACGAGCTTCCAGTCGTTGATCGCCGCCTTCTCGGGGATGTTGGCGGAGGTCGACGCGATGATGAGGTCCTCGATCGCGTCGAGCGTAATCTCACGCAGCTCGGCTGCCTCAGCGCTCAGGACCCGACGCCGCCAAGCGTAGATCGTCTTGCGCTGCTGGTTCATCACGTCGTCGTATTCGAGCAGGTTCTTGCGGCTGTCGAAGTGCTGGCCTTCGATCCGCTTCTGCGCGTTCTCGATGGAGCGCGTGACCATGTTCGCCTCGATCGGCGCCTCGTCGGTCATGCCGAGCCGGTCCATGATCATGGTCAGACGATCAGACCCGAACATCCGCATGAGGTCGTCGTCGAGCGAGAGGTAGAACCGGCTCGAGCCCGGGTCTCCCTGACGACCGGCGCGGCCGCGGAGCTGGTTGTCGATGCGGCGACTCTCGTGCCGCTCGGTGCCGAGGATGTGCAAGCCACCCTGCTCGATGACGTTTTTCTGTTCGACCTTGAAGGCGTCTCGGAGCGCGGCGATCTGCAAGATGAGCGCCTCGCCCGCCTCCGCGTCGACGGTCTCCTCAAGCTGGGGCAGGAGCTTGCGGGCGTTGGGCTCGTTGCCGATGCAGATCTGCTTGACGAAGTATTCGACCGTCTCCCACACGGCGCTGTGGCGGACGAAGCCGACCTCCTCGGCGAGCGCGAGCCCGGCGAACTCGGAGTTGCCGCCGAGGATGATGTCAGTGCCGCGGCCGGCCATATTGGTCGCCACGGTCACGACGCCGAACCGGCCCGCCTGCGCGATGATGCCGGCCTCTCGCGCGTGCTGCTTGGCGTTGAGGACCGAGTGCTCGATGCCCTCTTTCTCCAACAACCGGTGCACGATCTCGCTCTTCTCGACGCTGACGGTGCCGACGAGCACGGGCTGACCGCGGCCGTTGCACTCTTTGATTTCGTCGATGATCGCCCGGAACTTGCCCTTCTCCGTGCGGTAGACGATGTCGGGCCTGTCGACGCGGCGCATCGCCTTATTGGTGAGCACCTGGACCGTGTCGAGCTTGTAGATCTTCTGGAACTCTTCCTCTTCGGTCTTGGCCGTCCCGGTCATGCCGGCGAGCTTCTTGTAGAGGCGGAAGTAGTTCTGGAAAGACACGGTCGCCAGCGTGTGGCTCTCGGGCTGAATCTCCACGCCCTCTTTGGCCTCGACCGCCTGGTGCAGACCGTCGGACCAGCGCCGTCCGGGCATGAGGCGCCCGGTGTGCTCGTCGATGATGACGACCTCGCCGTCCTTGACGAGGTAGTTCACGTCTCTGCGGTACAGCGTGTGGGCGCGCAGGGCGTTGTTCACATGGTGGAGCGTGACGATCTGGTCGGTCGAGTAGAGGTTGTCGATCTTCAGCGCGCGCTCGATGTGCTCGACCCCCTCCTCCGTCAGCGTGGCCGAGTGGTGCTTCTCGTCGACGTTGTAGTGGAGGTCGCGCTTGAGCTTGGGGACGAGCTTGTCGATCGTGACGTAGAGGTCGGCTGCGATCTCCGCCTGGCCGCTGATGATGAGCGGCGTGCGGGCCTCGTCGATGAGGATGGAGTCCACCTCGTCGACGATGCCGAAGTTCAGCTCGCGCTGGACGTACTTGGTCAGGTCGAACTTCATGTTGTCGCGGAGGTAGTCGAACCCGAACTCGTTGTTCTGGCCGTAGGTCACGTCGCTGCCGTAAGCGGCCTGACGCTGCTCGTCGGTCAGCCCGTGCACGATGACCCCCACCGAGAGGCCCAGCCATTTATAGAGCTGACCCATCCAGTCGGCGTCGCGGCGGGCGAGGTAGTCGTTGACCGTGACGACGTGAACGCCCTTGCCGGTCAAGGCGTTGAGGTAGACCGGCAGGGTGGCCACCAGCGTCTTGCCTTCGCCGGTTCGCATCTCGGCGATCTTGCCTTGGTGCAGGACGGTGCCGCCGAGGAGCTGCACGTCGTAAGGCCGCAAGCCGAGCACCCGGACGCTGGCCTCTCGGCACACGGCGAAGCTCTCGATGAGCAGGTCGTCGAGCTTCGCGCCCCGGTCGAGCCTCTCCCGGAAGGCGAAGGTCTTGGCCTTCAGCTCGGTGTCCGACAGCTTCTGCATCGCCGGCTCAAGCGCGGTGATGGCGTTGACCGTGGGCTGGATGCGGACGAGCGCGCGCTCGTTCGCCGTACCAAGGAGCCGCTGAAGATATGCAAACATGGGGGGGCTCCGGGGCCTGAGAAAAAAGCCGCGAGATACTAAGCACCCGCGCCCCGGAAGCAAAGGGGCGGCGATGCAGGTCGCCTTCGGGTCGGGCTCAAGCCTTCGTGAAGAAGCGCATGAAGGCCTCCATGGCCTCCGGGGAGCGCAGCCGCTCGACGAACAAGATCCCCTCCTTCTGCATGGTCTCACCGAGCGAGGCTCGAAGCGGGCCCCGGATGAGCTCCTTCGTCAGGCGCACGGCCTCGGGGGGATGGACCGCGATCTTCTGGGCGATCCGGAGCGACTCGGCCTCGAGCGTCTCGGGTTCGACAAGTCGGTTGACTAATCCCCCACGAAAGGCCGACTCGGCGTCCACGAAGTCCCCGAGGAGCAGCCACTCGCTCGCCCGCTGCACGCCGACGATCAGCGGTAGCAAGACGCTGCTCGCCGCCTCGGGCACGAGCCCAAGGTTCACGAACGGAAATCGCAGCCGGGCTCGTGTCGAGGCGATGTTCACGTCGCAGTACATGAGCATGGTCGCGCCAACCCCGACGGCCACGCCATCCACCGAGGAGACCATCGGCTTGGGAAACGTGAGCAGGTTTCGCAGAAGGTGGCCGACGGGGCTGTCCTCCAGTCGCTCGGGGGGATCCTTCATGAAGTCCATGAGGTCGTTACCCGCGGTGAAGTGCCCACCCGAGCTCGCCCAACGCAGGACCCGCACGCCGTCGTCCGCTGCCGCGTCCTCGATCGCGGCGTTGACGGCCACGTACATCGCCACGGTGATGGCGTTCTTCTTTTCGGGTCGCGCGAACCGGATCGTGCGGACAAAACCGTCGTCTTCGACCTGAATGTTTTCGTGCTGGCTGAGGGACTTCATGCGATTCGCGCTCCTGTTTTCGGGGGCGAAGGCGCACGGGAATCGAACCCGCCCGGGACGGGATCACCGCCCCACACCGGTTTTGAAGACCGGGGGCCGCACCAGCCAGCCTGGCACCTTCGCGGGCAATGTGCACAGGACCAGGACGGCTGACAAGCGGCGAGCCCGATCATTGGCTGTTTCGTGGCCCCTCGCGTCTACACTCGCCGCCATGAAGATGTCACTTTTTCGCCTCACGCTGGGCCTGGTGCTCTTTGTCTCGGCCTGCGAGTCCGTGGGCCTGCCTCCGGAGGATCTTGATGGGCCGCGCGTCTCCGGGGATCGCCTCGCGGTGACCGCCGACTCCAGCCCGCTCGACCTTGGGTTTGAGGACCGCTCGTCCATCGCGGACGTGGGCCCGAGCTCGCCCGACGCGGCCCCCCCGACGCCGGACGCCGCCCCGCCCGCCCCTGACGCGAGCCTCCGAACCGGAGACGGGCTCTTTGCGCGCGGCTGCCCCGAACGCGGACGGACCCGCGCCTACATCATCGACGACCCGGCACACCGCCCCACCGGCGCCGAGGTCCTCGCGGGCCCGGGCGACGTCGTCTTGATGAACAGCCGCGCCGCGTTTGTCGTGCAGGGGCCGGAGGTCCGCAAGACTTGGTGGTACTACGGCGGGGGCCTCATCGACGTGGTGCCGGTGGACGGCGACACCTGTCGGCAAGCGGGGGAGGAGCACTTCGGGGAGCTCGCGGTCCTGCTCGGCGAGGCGGATCTCGGGGCCTTCGACACCTCCACGCTTCGAGGCTTCGCCGCTGATCGCCTCGAGGTGATCTCGGACGGGCGCGACGGCGGCGAGGCTCGCGTGCGCGTCATCGGCCATGACGATCGCTTCTGGCTCGTCGAGCTGGAGCTGATGAAACGCGCGGCCATCAACGGCGGACGCAAGCTCCTGTCCGAACCGATGGGAATTGAGGTCTCCCTTGACTACGTGCTCCGCCCGGACGAGTCGGTGCTTAGGCTCGAGGCCACGATCGTCAATCGAAGCGAGCGCGCCCGAGGGTTCCAGGTGGGCCTCTTTCACATCTTCGGAGACGCGACCGAGGTCGTGGCGCCCGCGACCGGCGGCGTCTCCATCGGCGGCTTGGGCGTACGCCTCGGCTTGCCCTACTTGGGCGCGAGTGCCCGGGACGGCAGCCTCGCCATCGCCATGCTCGACGCCCGTCAGGGGGCCGCTTCGGTGTCGGGCGTAGACGTGCTCATCGACGTCGACGAGTTCCTCGTGCCCCGGCCTCTACCCCCCGGCGAGGCAAAGACAAGAACCTTCTTCGTGGCCGCCGGTCCGCGAGGGCTTCAGTCCGCGGTCACCGCCCTCTACACCGCCGTCCCGGAGACGACGACCGGGATCACCACGAGCCTGCTGCCCCTCGACATCGAGGTCCGTACCGCCGAGGGCCTGAGCCTGCCGGGTGCCGAGGTTCGGATTGAGCGACCGGATGGGAACGGCGGCTGGCTCTACGCCGACGGGGGCTTCACCGACGAGACCGGCGTGCTCGCCACGTTGATCCCGACGACTGGGGAGTTCGCGACGATCCGGCTCCGACTTCATACACCCGGCCGCACTCCGGCTGAGCCGACGCTGGTTCGGGTCCCCGATGAGACCTCCGTTCAGCTGCTTGCCGGACCTCTGGGCACCCTCGGGCTCCACGTTCTGGACGCCGCTGACGACGGCCCCCTCCCCGCGAAGCTCACGCTCTTTCAGGCCGGCGTCGAGGTGGCGAAGGCCCATGCCCACCCAGACGGCTTGCGCCTCGAAGTGCCCCCCGGCCACTACGAGTTTGCCGTGACGCGGGGCTATGAGTGGGCACCGTCCAACGGCGAGATCGACGTCCCCGAAGATGGTCAAGTAGACTTGACGGTCTCCCTCGCGCACGTCGTGGACACGCTCGGGTTCTTGTCGACGGACGGACACGTTCACGCCGCGCCGAGCCCCGACAGCACGGTGCCAATGCCGCTGCGTGTGCTCACGGCTGCCGCCGAGGGCCTCGATGTCTTGATCTCCACGGACCACGAGATCATCTCGGACTGGAACCCCGCGATCGATGCGACCGGGCTCCGGCCGTATGTTTCCCATATCTCGGGCATCGAGCTGACGCCCTCCCTGCCCGAGCACCTCAACGCCTACCCCCTCGTCCAGGGCGAAGGCACGCGGGGCGGCTTCCCGATCTGGTACGGCCTCTCCCTCGGGCAAATCTTCGAGCTCCTTCGGGATCGGGGCGCGGGCGTCATCGATCTCAACCACCCGCGAAACGGCTGCAACTACCTCTGCGTCATCGACTATGACCGCCTGACGGGCCAACCTCGCTTCACCGATGCTTCTGCGCTCGGCCTGCCGGAAGGGACCGCCTTGTTCTCGTTTGGCTTCGACACCCTCGAGCTCATGAACGGGCACACGCCGCCCTTCGTCGATAACGCGCGGCCGAGGGAGACCGGCGTCTTCGAGGACTGGATGAGCTTCTTGAACTTCGGCCATTGGGTCACTGCGACCGCGGTCACGGACACCCACGGCCTCGATGGGCCCGGTGATCCGAGGACGTACTTCGCTGCGACGAGCGAGCGGTCGGTGGACTTCGACGAGCAGGAGCTGACCGTCGCCATGCAGCAGGGTCGCGCGCTCATCAGCAGCGGCGGTTTCGCCCGGGTCAACATCGGGGACGCCCAGCTCGGCGACACCGCGCACGTCTTCAATGGAGCCGCCACGCTCGACCTCACCGTCACGGCACTCCCGGAGATTGACGTTCAAGAGGTGCTCGTCTTGGCCAACTGCGACGAGGTCGCCCGCCTCATCGCGCCGACGCCCGACGCGCTCATCAAGCTTCAGGTGCAGGTGCCGCTCCAGCTCGAACGCGACGCCCACATCGTGGTGATGGGCTTCGGACGAAGGGCCCTGCCGCGAGGCTTGGCCCAGTTCGACCCACACGCCGTACCCCGCTTCGTGACCAACGCGATCTTCGTGGACGCTGATCACGACGGCGTCTGGGCTCCACCGGGGGGCAAGACCTGCACGTACGTCCTGCCGGACTAGCAATACGCTGAGGGCCGGGCCTCTCTCAGAGCGAGACCTCGACGCGCCGGCTGATCGCGCAGGCCTTCGGCGACAGGTCACAGCGGTAGGCGAGGACCTCCACGCCGTCGCGGACCACCTCGCGAAGGAGGCGTCCATAAGCCGGGTCAATCTCGTCGGCGGGGGAGACGACGGTCGTATCGTCCCGGCCGGCGCAGAAGAACAGGACCGCCCGGTGGCCACGGGACCGCATGAGGGCGAGCTCGCGCAGGTGCTTCTGCCCGCGCTCGGTGACGGCGTCCGGGAACCGCGTAAGGCCTCCGCCGACCCCCATCGTGGCGTTCTTCACCTCGACGAAGACTCTTTCGAGCTTCGAGTCCACGCCGCGCTCCAGGACGAGGTCTACGCGCGATCCCTCCTCGCCAAAGTGCACCTCGCGCCGGAGGATGGGGTAGCCGTCGAGCTCCGGCACCCGCCGCATCGTGATGGCCTCGGCCACGAGCGCGTTGGGTCGCTGCGTATTGACGAGCACCGTCGCCCCGTCGATCCGGAGCAGCTCCAGCGTCAGGGGCAGGGAGCGTTTCGTGTTCGGCGACCGAGAGACGTAGGCCACCTGCCCACGCTCGAGGCACTGTTTCATGCTGCCGCTGTTGGGGCAGTGGGCGACGTCGGTCCGCCCGTCCGGAAAGACAATGTCGGCGAAGAACCGCTTCCGACGACCCATGAGGGTGACCGGCTTCAAGGGGGGATCGAAGAGCATAGGGGCCAACTATAGACGCCGAATGGAGGCGGCGGTTGTGCAACGCGACGGCTCGCACGATAATGCGTAAGATTCGCGTGCCCCGCGTGCCCTGCCCGCAGGACTTGTTCAGCCACGGATGGCTGGTGACCCGATCGGAATCGGTGGTGACCATGGCTCTCCGCATCAATACGAACAACGACTCGCTCAACTCGCTCAACTCGCTGCGACGCAACCAGGCGTCCTTGGGCAAGGCCTTCCAGCGCCTCTCAAGTGGGCAGCGCATCAACTCCGCGGCCGACGACGCGGCGGGCCTGGCGATCTCCAGCCGCTTCACCTCGCAGATCCGGGGGCTGTCCCAGGCCATCCGAAACGCGGGAGATGGCGTCTCCCTCACGCAGACGGCGGACTCGGCGCTCGGCAACACCGAGGACGCGCTCCAGCGGATCCGCGAGCTCTCGGTACAGGCCGCCAACGGCACGCTCACCGACGCGGATCGCGGGGCTATCCAGGCCGAGGTCGGGCAGCTCACCGACGAGCTCGACCGGATTGGGGCCACGACGAGCTTCAACGGGAAGAAGCTGCTCGACGGCAGCAGCACGAGCCTGACGTTTCAGGTCGGCTCGGACGCGAATCAGACCGTCTCAGTCGCCGGGACGGACGTGCGCTCGGCCTCCATCGGGCGCGCGGCCGTGGCCACGAGCGCGGCCCTGAGCTCGACTGGGCTCCAGGGCGGCGAGCTGTCCATCAATGGGGTCGGCGTACGGGCGACTTCGGCTCAAGACGACACGCTCTCGACCACCAACGCGTCGGGCAGTGCGATCGCCGTGGCCAGCGCGATCAATGACTCCTCCGCACAAACAGGGGTCACGGCGACGGTGAACGCGACGCAGGTCCAAGGCGGCGCCGTCGGGGGCGGCACGCTCGACTCGAGCAATCGGCTCACGATCAACGGCCAGGAGATCACGAGCGTCGATGTCCAAGGCGGCGACGCTCAGGACAACCTCATCAACGCGATCAACGCCTCGACGGAGGACACCGGGGTCGTGGCGGCCCGAAACGCCGGAGGGGGCATCGATCTGAAGGCCCAGGACGGCCGGAACATCGACGTCCAAACCACGGGGAACGGCGGGGCTATCACCGGCTTCGCGAGCGGCACGACGACGGGCTCCGTCACGCTCACGAGCGAGAATCAGTTCAGCGTCGGGGGCACAAACCCGGGCGACGCGGGTTTCCAAGGCGGCCTCGTCGGTCAGGACCCGAACAGCTCGGCGAGTCAGATTGATGTCTCGACCGTCGAGGGGGCAAACCAGGCGCTGCAGACGGTGGACCGCGCCCTCAGCCAGGTCTCGACCTCCCGCTCCCGCTATGGCGCGCTGCAGAACCGCTTCGAGTCGACCATCAGCAACCTCTCCAATGTGGTGGAGAACGCCTCGGCGGCGAACAGTCGCATCGCCGACGCCGACTTCGGGACCGAGGCCGCCAACCTCGTGCGCGCCCGAATCCTGGGCCAGGCGAACATCTCGGTGCTCGCCCAGGCCAACGTCTCGGGGCAGATCGCCCTGCGCCTCCTGGGCGGCTAATTCTGCCTGATTCGCGAGAGCTGAGCACCCCGGACGCCGAGCCTTGGGGTCAGGTTCTGCTCATCGCGGCGACGATCCTCTCGCGGCGTTCTCTGGAGGGGGGCGGCGGCGGTGCTCCGGAGACCCTCGACACGATTCGTCAGACGGCGCTTCGCCTGTGGACTTCGCTGGACCTCGGTTCCTTGGCAGGCGGCCCGGCTGAAGACGCCTTGGGCTGCCACACAGTCAAGCAGCTTGACGACCTCGAGCCGCTCATCCGAAGGGTCGAGGCCGATCCGCAAAGCCTCGGTGACTGGGCCAATGAGCGGCGAAGCCGAGGCGGCCGTAAGCGGATCGGTTCGTTTTATACGCCCGCCTGGGTCGTAACATGGATCCTCACTCGTCTCGACTTGGCGGGCTCCGGCGGCCTCGCCTGTCCTCCGCGCCTCCTCGATCCGGCGTGCGGCGGCGGGCGCTTCGTCTGCGCGGTCTACGAGGCCAACCTCAAGGCGGCTTTCGAGCCCGAGGCCGCGCTCGGCGCTCTCGTGGGCCTCGACTCGGAGCCGTTCGCCGTCGGACTCACGCGCCTGAGTTTGGCCCTGCGGACGCCCCCCAACCTCTGGCCCATCATCGTCTCGGCGATCCGGCACGTCGACGCCCTCTCGCTGCTTGAAGAGCTCTCGGGTGGCTTCGACCTCGTCGTCGGCAATCCGCCCTATCGCGGGGGTCGGTTCGCCCCGCTCAGTGCCACGACCGAGACCCTCCGTGTCCGCTTCTCCGCCGCCGAGTACCAGGTAGACCCCTACCTGCTCTTCATCGAGCTCGCCGCCCGCGCCTTGCGTCCGGGCGGGCGCTTCGGCCTCGTCCTGCCCAACCCCTTCATGAGCAATCTGAGAACCGGCGCGCTCCGGGAGACGCTGCTCGGACTCGGCGCGGTGACCGCTCTCGATGAGCTGCCGGTTCAGACGTTTGCGGCCGAGGTGGAGACCGTCGTCTTGACGTTTGAACGCGGCCGGGAGGTTGAGCGATCGGTTCCGGTCCTGCGCCTCACGCCCACCTCGGCCTGCCCGTCGGGGTTCCTGCACCTGGAGCCGGATTCACCCGCCGCGCCGTGGCCCCTGTGCCGAGACGTGGCGGTCAGCCAACTCGTCACGCGGAGCCGGCTTTGGAGCGCGAAGCTCGGCGACATCGCGTGTGTCACGCGCGGCATCAACCCCTACCACCACAGCCGACACTCGCCCGACGAGATCAAGCGCCGCATCCATCACGCGACTTCACGGCTCGGTGAAGACTTCGTCCCGGAGCTCTGCGGGAGGGATCTGAAGCCCTTTCGAGTCGAGCGACACTCGCCGCGCTTCGTGCGGTACGGCCCCTGGCTGAAGGAGCCGCGTGATCCGGCGATCTTCCGGGGACCCCGCCTGCTCGTCCGCAAGATCTTCGGAGCGACGATCGTCGCGGCGTACCTGGAGGAGCCCTTCGTCTGTGATCAGTCGGTCTACGTCGTGCACCTGCACCCCGGGCAACCCTGGCCGCCGTTCGCCCTGCTGGCCATTGTCTCGAGCCCGCTGCTGTCGACCCTTCTCAGGGCGCGCCATCAGGAGGATGACCGGCTCTTCCCGCAGCTCAAGGTGGGCGAGCTCCGAGGGGCGCCGCTGCCCGACGTCTCGCCGACCGACCCGATCGTCAAGAGACTTGACGAGCAGGCGGAGGCCTTCGTCTCTCGAGGCGCGCCGGAGTCCGAGCGCGTCCACCTTTACGCTGCCGTCGCTTCGTTGTACGGAATGTCAGACCTCGAACTCTCGCTGGAGAAACCATGACCCTCATCGCCGTCGGCAGCCCCCTGCCTCCCTTTCGCGTAATGGATGACCGAGGCAATGAGGTCACGGAGGCCGACTGGAAGGACAAGACCGTCGTCCTCTACTTCTATCCCAAAGACGATACGCCGGGATGCACCCGCGAGGCCTGCGGCTTTCGAGATGGCCTCGAGGCCTTCACCGAGCGAGGCGCGTCCGTCTACGGAGTGAGCGCGGACGACGGCCCAAGCCACGAGCGGTTCCGGGACAAGTTCGAGCTGAACCACCCGCTCTTGGCCGACGTCGATCGCGTCTTGTGTCAGGCGTTCGGGGTGTGGGGACCGCAGGAGTGGAAGGGACAGGTCTACGAAGGCATCGCGCGCTCCACGTTCGTCGTGAAGCACGGCCAGATCGCCCACGTCTTCCCGAACGTGGATCCCACGGGTCACCCGGAGCGCGTTCTCGCGGTCCTCTGAACGCCACCTGATCGCCGGCCCCTCGGCCTTCGTCTCAGTGTCTCCGGCGTCGGCGCGGCTGGCGGTGGCCCCCGGCGAAGTCGTCGTCGTCGGGTCGCTCCCTCGGCACGTCGCGCAGGGACTGCCAGTCGGCGAGCGCGTCGAGATCCAGACCAAAAGCCTCCGTGCGTAACTCCAGGAGGTCGAGCCCCGTGGGAAACGCATGGTGCCTCGCCAAGCCCATCCGGGCCGTGCGGCGCTCCCGGTAGTGCGGGAAACGGCGTTGAAGCTCCAGCGCCGTCAAGAGCGCGGCGATGTCCTTTCGCGGTATCCGGAGCCGGACGGCCGCAGCCCCGATGACCGTCTCGGCGAGCTTGCGCTCCTCGATGTTGTCGAGCTTGCCTTTGCGCGCTTCGGCCGCGGTCGCGAGATCGTCGTAGAGCCCCCAGAACAAGGCCGCGAGGAGCACGCCGTTTTCCAGATGCGGTTTGCCCTTGCACTTGTGATCGACCGCGGTGAGGAGCGCGTGGAGCCGCCCGGCCGGATCGCCCGCACGCCTCGACAACCACGCGCTCACCTCAGGCAGGAGAATCTCGAGCAGCCCGACGTCCTCGAGGAGGTGAAACGAGCTTGCCGCCGCGCCGCCCCACATCATTCGGACAATCTCCTCGTAGATTCGAGGGATCGCCGCCTTCTTTAGCCACTTGCGCTCCGTGCGGAGGGCCTTTCGAGCGGCCGGCTCGATGTCGAAGCCGGTGCGCGCCGCGAACTTGATGGCGCGTAACATCCGAACCGGATCCTCGCGGAACCGGACGACCGGATCGCCGATCGTCCGGAGCAGGCGCCGGTCGAGATCGGCCAAGCCGCCGACGTAGTCGATGACCTCATTGCTCTGGGGATCGAAGAAGAGCCCGTTGACCGTGAAGTCCCGACGCCGCGCGTCCGTCTCCGCAGTGCCAAACTCGTTGTCGTCGGTGATGGGCGAGACGACCACGGAGTCCTCGTCGATGCCCTCCGGGGCCTCTCGGAAGGTCGCGACCTCCAGAACCTTGCCGTCAGCGAACAGGAGATGGGCCAGTCGAAAGCGGCGTCCGATGAGACGACAGTTGCGGAAGATCTTTCGAACCTCGTTGGGGCTGGCCCCCGTGGCGATGTCGAAGTCCTTCGGCGACTTGCGGAGCATGAGGTCGCGGACGCTGCCCCCGACGAGGTAGGCCTCATGGCCACATTGATGGAGCCGACGCACGACCCGATGGGCATCGGCGTCGATGTCCTCGATCGTGATCGGATGCTCTTGGGTGCGGATGGGTCCCTGAACGACGGGGACCTTCTTCGGTCGAGACGGCATATCGGACGTAGTGTATGTGCCCCGCGCCCTACCCTCATGAACTATTTTGGATTGTTTCTGCGACACGACGCCGGCGTGGCCGACAGGTATTTCTGCGCGCCCCCGGCCGTTGACACCCCCATGGCCCGGTGCAATGTTGCGCGCACAATGGAGGACCTATGAGCAGCGTGAATAAGGTGATTCTGGTCGGCAACCTCGGCGCCGATCCTGAGGTGCGCTATACGCAGGGCGGGGCCGCGGTCGCCACGCTGCGCATCGCCACCACCGAGGTC
>SHZC01000005.1 GCA_009692505.1 Myxococcales bacterium | reverse complement strand
GCCCTTCGAGGCGAAGGAGGCCCACCGCGCCGCGGGGGTCGGGAGCGTGCCCGAAGCTCATGTCGTTCGCGGTGCCCACTTCCAGGACATCGGCCTCTGCGGGCTGCGGGCCTCGCGGCGCGAGTTCCTGAAGACGGGCGAGACGCGCTCCTACATCGGTCTGCGCTGCGCCTACGATCGCGATCCCCAAACGCCGTGAGGCTCGTCCTCGCGGCGGCCTCTTGTGCCGTCGCCGCCCTCATGGCGTGCGAGTCACCGGCGTGGGCCCCCAAGACCCTTCAGATCTGTGTGCCCGGCGGCACCTTCGAGATGGGCGGGCGGACGTTCGATCCCTGCGCTCGACTCAGGACCGGCTTCGCCGCCTGCACCGCCGCCGAGTCCTCCGAGGGTGTTTGGCATTCGGTCTTCCAGACGCCCTTCGGGCTCGACCGAACTGAGGTGACGAACCTGCACTATCGGGACTGCGTCGAGGCCGGGCGCTGCAGTCGGCCTCAGTCAGCCTCAGTCGGCGACGCGGCCTCAGGCAGCGGCGTCTATCGCAACTACACCCGCTCGCCGCTGTACGACGACTACCCCGTCGTTTACGTCAGCCACGCGCAGGCCGTTGACTACTGCGGGTTCCGGGGCGGGCGGCTGCCCACGGAGGCCGAGTGGGAGATCGCGGTCTCCGGGTCGAGCGAAGCCTATTCTTGGGGTGACGCACCCACGCCCGTCACCGCGTGCCAAGCCGACGCCGAAGCCGTCGCCTTCGGGAGCTGCGCCCACGGCCTGCCCTTCCCCGTCGGCCGCGCGAAGCTCGACCGTCGCGCTGACGTGGTGGACCTCATGGGCAACGTCTCGGAGTGGGTCCTGGACGCCTGGGACCCGCTGGCCTACTGCGACGAGACCTCCAAGGCCCTCTATCGCAACCCCCCTCTGGAGTCGCCGGCCGGCCTGCCCCCCCTCTCGGACCCCGACGCGCTCGATGCCCTCTGTGCCGGGCAAGACGGCTGCCTCGAAGCCTGCGACGCCGAGCGACTCCGCTGTCTGGCCGCCTGCGGCGTCTGCCAAAACACCACTGACGACGCCTTCGAGACCTGCCAGAAGCGGTCGTACTGTCAACAGGCTTGCCAGGTCCCCCGAAGCTGCGACTGCGCCGATCGAGGCGACGCCTCGAGAGCGGGCTGTGCTTCGACCTGCGCCTGCGCCTCGTCGTGCCTTGAGCAGGACTTCCCGACCTCGCCGGACCCCCTCGCCTGTGACCGCACCTGCTTCGAGTCCACCGAGGCCCGCTGCCGCTCGAGCGGCTGTCTCCTGGCCGGGTGCCGGACCTTCTGTGGCGACGTGCTCCGCGAGTCGAACCGCCTGTGTCGCGTCCGGAGTCAAGCCGACGGCGCGCCGGTTGAGGTGCCTTTGATCCTCGTTGGAGCGGCGGGGCTGGAGGAAAACCATGTCGTCAAGGGAGCGGACTATCTGACGCGCGACGACGACGCCTGCGAGGTCCGGAGGAGCCGCCGTCGGGGCGTCGCCGGGTTCGCGTCGAACATCGGCTTCCGCTGCGCGTTCGACCTGCCCCCCGGGACCACGAGCTGCCCTTAGGCCGCTTTAGGGTCGGACGACCAGGTCGGCCAGGATGGCCAGTGCCTCACGCGCGTGGGTCGTCGGCTCACCCTTCTTGGCCTTGTCCTCTTCCTCGTCTTCGAGCGACTGGACCTCTTTGCCTTTCTCGGCCTTCGCGTCCTTCTTGTCGGCCATGAGATCGCCGAGCCGAACGGTCCCTCGGTTCTTCCTCGCCCGCTCGGCGCGCTCTTTCATCTTGCCGAAGCGCTCGCTCTTGGCGACCCGCTCGGCCGAACGGACCGCCAACGCGCCCATGGTCTCGGAGCTGACGATGGGCAGGACGCCCCTCGCGTTGGCCGTGGAGCTGGCGAAGCCGGGCGTTCTTGCGGGCTTCAACGCCAAGGGGTCGGAGGCTTCGCCCCACTCATCAAGCGCGTATGGGCTCGGCAAGATGACATCCGAGGCGACGCCCGTGTTCTGCGTGCTCTCTCCGCCCGGGCGGAAGAACATGGCGGTCGTCACCTTGACGGCGCCGTAACCAGGCTCGAGATCGATCACGTTCTGGACGGTGCCTTTGCCGAAGGTGTGGTCATCTCCGACGATCACCGCCCGGCGATAGTCCTTCAGCGCGCCGCTCACGATCTCGGAAGCCGACGCGCTCTGGCGGGACACGAGCACGACCATGGGGCCCGCGAACTGGACGTCGGGATCCGTGTCCTCCAGAGGCTCGATGGACTGGCCCCTGGCCCCGACCCCGACGATGGCCCCGGACTCGAGGAAGTAGCCGCCAATCTCCACGGCGTGTTGGAGAAGGCCGCCCCCGTTGCGTGAGAGGTCGAGCACGACGCCGTCGACGTGTTTGGTGTTCACCTCGGCCAGGATGGCCTTGAGATCGTCGGTGCACTGACGCGCGCTGTCTCGGCCGCCGTAAAACGAGGGCAAGTCCACGAGCGCGAGATTGAGCTTGCGGGCGGGCTGGCCGGGCACCGCTGGCGCGTCAACGGCGTGGTAGCTGACCTTGGCGGCCTGCTCCTTCAGGTCAATCTTGTCCCGCGTGATGACGATGTTGAGCGTCTCGCTCTTCTCGCCCTGACGCAGGACCGTCAAGCGGACTTGACTACCCTTCTTGCCGCGAATGAGGCGGACGACGTCACGCAGGTCTTCGTCGATGACATCCACCGACTCGCCAGTGGGCGCCTGCGCCACGGCGATGATCTTGTCCTTGGTCTTCAGCTGCCCTTGGCGATCGGCGGCGCCGCCGAGCACGACCTCGTTGACGATGGTGTACCCGTCGTCGTTGCCCAAGACGGCGCCTATGCCCTCGAGCGAGAGCTTCATGCCGATGCTGAAGTCTTCGAGGGCCTCGGCCGAGAAGTACGTGGAGTGGGGATCGAGGGCGCCGGCGAAGGCGTCGAGGAACGTAGAGAGGCGATCCTCCGTGTCCATCTTGGCGAGCCGCTTCGTCGTCAGCTCGTACCGATGGGAGAGCTTCTTCTTCGCCGCCTCTAGGGTCGTGCCGGACACGACCATGTTCGCCAGCTGGAAGTGCACAAGCTTCCGCCGCAGGGCCTCGCGTTCGGCGGCGGTCGCCGGCCAGTCCCGCTCATCGGGGGAGACGACGAGGGTGATGGACTCGTCCAGGGCCAGCTTCGGATCGGCGAGCAGCGCGTCGACGGACCGCTGCATGAGCTTCTGCCGCTCGACCACGTCGGCGAAGATGCCGTCGACGACCGAGCACTCGCCTTGGCGGACGGAGGTGACGAGCGCGCGGACGCGAGGTTCCAAGGCCGCGACCTCGCTCTTGAGGAAGAGTGAGCGTGAGGGGTCGAGCCGCTCGATGTACTGCTTGACGACCCTCGCCGTCAGCACCTCGTCGACGTCGTTAAATGAGTAATGCGAGCGCAGGATTCGAGCGAGCACGCGGGGTGCATAGCCGCAATCGAGCGGGTCCTTCTTGCTGACCAACGCCTCGGCCGAGGCCTCAATCGGGGCGGAGCAGGCGGCGGAGACGAAGGTCGTCAGCGCGGAGACGAGGAGGACACTGAGCTTGTTCATTCGGGCTTCCAGGTTTCGTTTTCGGCGGAGGAGCTCGCCTCAGGGGTTGGCAAAGGGGATCCCCGCGAGCTGATCACGGTCGATGACGGCGATGGATCCATCGGCACCGACTCTAACCACTGCGACGGCCCAATAGGGGCCATCCGGACCGGCGACAGAGACGAACCGGCTGAAGGTCGCCACGCCCTGACCGTCGGCGAAGAGGGTCACAGTCGCCGTCGTCGGGCCGTGGGACCGATCGGCGTAGAGGTGGACCTGCACGAGGTAGTCCCCGGCGCGGGGCACGGGGTAGTCGATGAACTCGGGTCCGAAGCCGTCGGTATCATCCCTCTCGAAACGGGGATCCCCCCCGCCCACATTCCAAATCGGGCGACGATTGCTGAAGCTGCAGTCTCCCGTCGCGTCCCGGAAGGCCGCGCCGGGGCGCTGCAGGTGCAGATCAAGATCCGTGTCGTCGAGATCCCAACGTAAGGCGAGGTGGAGCCTAGGCAGAGGCGCCCCCCGCGGCGTCGGCAGCCCGGAGGCGGACTGGCCGCTGGGCACGAAGTCCACGGCGTTGTTGTCGGTGTCGGCGTTGTCGACGTTCCGGGTCAAGCTCTGCTCGGCGGCGTTGGGTGCCGCCTCGCCTTCACCGGCAAAGTGAGCCGGGTTGACGAAGACCCCATAGCCCAAGGCGTCCGTGACGACGTCGCCGTTCCACACGAGCCGCAAGCTGTCCGGCCCGTTTTGGAGATCGGCCCCCGGAGCCACGAGGTCCGCGATGTCCTGGAGCAGCGGCGAGGCGGTCGGCGCGACGATGAGGAAGGAACCGATCGCTGGCATCACGCGGCCGTTGAGCCCGATGCGCTCGTAGACCAGACCGTCGTTGCCGTTGACCGCCTCGAGAGTGAGGCCAGAGAGCGCGGTGCCCACCGGCCCGGAGATCTCGATGAACTCGGCGGTGCCGTCTCGTCCGGGGCTGTTGTAGTAGACCTCGCTGATGACGATCGGCGGCGCCGGGCAGGCCTCGTCAAAGCGACCATCGCAGTCATTGTCGCGGCCGTCGCAATCGGCTGCAGCCTCAACGAGACGATAGTTGGGCCCGTAGTTGACGGCCTCGCACGCGAGCCATCCGTCGGCCCCTCCGCACCGTTGGACCGAGCCGTCGCAGACCCCACGGCTCAAGGCGCAGGCCGGCGCGATGAGCGCGTCGTCCGTCAGTCCGTCACAGTCGTCGTCGAGGCCATTGCACCGCTCAACGACCGGCCGAGCCTCCCCCTCGCACGCCCCGAAGTGGCCACCCTCACAGAGCAAGAGCCCCGTCCGGCACTCGCCGGTATTGCTGCCGCAGGCGGGCCTTGGACCGTTGGGCTGGCACTCGCAGGCCTCGTCGCTCTGGCCGTCGCAATCATTGTCGAGCCCGTCACAGTGGGCGTCCGTCTCGTCGAGCACGAAGCGGGGGCCGTACTCATCCGGCGCGCAGGTGTTCAAAAATCCAAGGGCCCCGGCACAGAGCTGAAGCGCGCCCGCGCAGACCCCGACCTGGTTGGGGCAGGCGGGCGCGATCAGGGCCTCGTCGCTCTGGCCATCGCAGTCCTCGTCGCGGCCGTCGCAGAGATCGACGGCCGGCTGAATCGAGCCCTCGCAGGGTCCGAAGCGACCTCGGACGCAGGTCTGCGCGCCACGGGTGCACAGACCCACCTCGCTGCCGCAGACCTGAACCTCTCCGTCGACGCAGTCGCAGCCCTCGTCAATCTGCCCGTCGCAGTCGTTGTCCCGGCCGTCGCAGAAAGACTCCTCAAGCTGCCAGGCCCCGCCATACTCGTCGGCGCCGCAGACGGTGCGCTGACCGCCCAGACAGCGGTTACGCGAACCGGCGCAGACCCCATCCTGGAGGGGGCAGGGCTGGCCTAATATACCCTCGTCGGCGCGCTCGTCGCAGTCATCGTCGGCGGCGTTGCAGACCTCGCCAAGGGGCGCAGTCCCGTCGCACGCGCCGAAGCGCCCGCCCACACAGAGCTGCTCGCCTTGAGTGCACAGGCCGACGTTGACCCCGCAGGCCTGAGCTGTGCCATCCACGCAGTCGCACTCCTCGTCGATGAGCCCATCGCAGTCGTTGTCGAGGCCGTCGCAGTGCTCGCTGCTCTCCACGGGCACATACAGCGGGTGATGGGCCGAGTACACATGCGCCTGGCAGGGGGCGTGCCCGGCGAGGCCCGAACACTCGCGGACGCTGCCCGCGCAGACGCCGTTCTGGAGCGGACAGGCGAGGGGGGCAAGGGCTTCGTCGACGGTGCCGTCGCAGTCTTGATCCGTGCCGTCACAGGACTCGTCTCGCGGCAAGACCTGCCCCCGGCACTCACCAAAGAACCCCCGCACGCAGGTCTGGATACCGGGCACGCAGGCCCCGACGTCGAGCCCGCAGGGCTGATCAGCCCCGTCGAGACAGGCACACTGCTCGTCGGTCGCGCCGTCGCAGTCGTTGTCGAGCGCGTCGCAGTCGAGGTCGGTCTCGTCGGCGGTGAACCGGTCTCCGTACTCGAGCGGTCCACACGTCGACCAGCCCGGCCCACCGCTGCACGTCGCCCTCGAGCCCGCGCAGATCCCGAGGTTCAGGCCGCAGTCAGGCGCGGCCTCGGTGAGCGCTTCGTCGACGAGGTCGTCGCAGTCGTTGTCTTTGCTATCGCAGAGCTCGTCTGCCGAGGTCGTCTCCCCTTCGCAGGGGCCCCACTGCTCGCCTAAGCAGGCTTGAACGCCTTGGTGGCACTCCCCCTCGTCGACCCCACAGGGGCGTGTCTGGCCCGCGTCGCAGGGGCAGTCGGCGTCGACCCTTCCATCGCAGTCGTTGTCGACGCCGTCGCAGGCGGCCTCGGTGACCTCGAAGCTCTCGCCGTAGGTCGCCGCATCGCAGGCGGCCCAGGCCCCGACGAGACAACGCTGTCGCGAGCCCGCGCAGATCCCTCGGGTCAAGGCGCAGTCCGGCCCGATGAGGTCGTCGTCGACGATCCCATCGCAGTCATCGTCGATGCCGTTGCACTGCTCCGGCGCGTCCGGGCCAATCAGGGCCGTCGAGTCGTTGCAGTCCACTGGGCTGCAGCCCTCTCCGACGCTCGCGCCGTCCCTATCGAAGTCGCGGCACCCGACCGGCTGGCCGACGTCCGGCCCCAGGCCATCGCCGCTCGGATCAGGCACCTGCGAGCCTGAGGTGGGTGAAGAGCCCGTCGTATCAGCGGCGTTGCTCCCGTCCTCCACGGCCGCGCAGGCGGCGGTGAGGGCGGCACAGCAAAGAATGCGACGGATCGGGAACATCGGGGCTCCAAGGGGTCCAGGCGGCTGTTATCTCTCGCGGGGAGCGAGCTTCCAGTCGACCTTGATATGGGTCTCTTCACCCCATCGAATGACCTCTGGATAGTCCCGATACCCGTCCTTGCGAAGCAAGAGGCGGACTTCGTTCTTCTCCCGATCCACGTCGGCCACGGTGCAAGGCGTCTCGCAAGAGAACTTCCCGTCGACGAAGACGTCGGCCTTGTCGGGGGTTGAGCCGACCTCGATTCGCCCGCGCTGCTTGACGAGGAAGAGCCGACGCTTGACCTCGCCATCGGGCGGAAGGTCCGAGGCCGGGATGGTCACGCTCTCGGTGAGCTCGTCGAAGCCGCCGAGCGTCAGCTTCACGGTGTGGCTGGCCCCGACTGCGACGTTGTCGACGCGCGCCGGGGTCTCCTGGCCGGTGTCGACCCCATCGACATGAACCTTCGCGCCCGCCGGGGTGCTCGTGATGACCAAGGCGGCCACCCGGAGCTTCTGGGGGGCGAGCAACGTCGGGAGGAGCTGAAACGCCGCGTACCCCAAGAGCGCGACCAGGACAATCGCCGTGAGCCCGCCCGGTGACATCAGCCGCGCCCCGAGCTTACGCAGCTTGGAATCACCCTTGCGCGCGCCGGAGACCGCCGCTCGATTGACGGTGGGCTTCGTCGGCTTGATGCCCTCGGGCTTCAGGGTCGGCGACTTCTGGGGTCCACCTCTCGTCTCCGGATCGGCGAGCGGCGGCGGCGGCGGCGGCGGCGGCGCGCGTAGACTCTGGGCGGTGGGTCTGGGCGGCGGGGCCGGCGTCTGTGGGGGCGAGGTGGGAATCGGTCGGGGCACCGCCCGGGGCTGCGCGGCCGGGGTCGGCTCGAGCTCAACGGGGTCGAGCGTCATCGTGCGCTCGGGATCATCGGCGGGCGGCGGCGAGACGGGCCGATTCAGCCGCTTCGGTGGACTCTCGCCCGGCCGCGCGTACAGCGAGGTCGGCTGCTCAACGTTGACGGGCATGGAGAGCTTCGAGACCTTCTCGAGATCCCCGGCTGTCAAGGAGGTCGTGTCTTCGTCCTCGGCTGCGGGCCGAGCAGAACGCACGGGCTCGGGCGCCCACACACTCTCCATGATGGTGTGCTCGTCGTCGTCGTCGTCGTCGTCCACGCTGCCGGTCTGATCTTCGCTCAGCGCCGTAGTCGGCTCCGGTTCGTCGAACCTGGCTTCCACGACGGGCGACGGCCTCGGCATCGCGCTCGGACCCTTCTGGAGCTTCGGCAGGTCGTCAACCTGATTGAGGTCGAAGATGACGCTGTGCCCCGAGGCGAAGCCGTTGTTCCCGAGCATGGAGCCGCGCTCGTTGGGCTTCGGTCCGTTGGCCTGGGGTCGCGGCAGGACGAACCGCTGGTCGCCAAAGACGTGGCGCATGAACTCCACGAGCCGCGAGCGGTTGAAGTTCGGCCAGTTCCCGTAGAGGAACCCCGACAGCGCGGCGTGCAGCTCGCCGGAGGACTGGTAGCGACGGTCCCGGTCACGCGACAAGGCGCGCAGCACGATCTGCTCCAAGGCCTGGGGCACCTCTGGGCGCTTCTCTCGGATGCTCGGAATCTCGGCCTTGCGAACCTTGTCGAGGAGGAGAAGCGCCTTCTCCTCATGGTAGAGCATCTCGCCGACCAGCATCTCGTAGAGACAGATCCCGCTGCTGAAGACGTCGGTCCGAGCGTCGATGGGATCACCCCAAGCCTGCTCCGGCGACATATAGAAAAACTTGCCCTTGATGACCCCGCTCTCGGTCTCACGGCTGCGCTTCGCTGCTTTCGCGATGCCGAAGTCCACGATCTTGACCTCGGCGTCATAGGAGATGAGGACGTTCTGCGGGCTCACGTCGCGATGGACCAGGCTGAGCGGGCTCCCATAGTTGTCGCTCTTGGTGTGGGCGTAGTGCAGGCCCGCGCTCAGCTCCAAGCCAATGAACGCCAGGATGTCGAGGGGGATGCTGATGTCCCGCTCGGAGCACTTCACGAGGAGCTGATAGAGGTCCTTGCCGTCGATGAACTCGATCGCGATGAAGTAGGTGTTCGAGATCCGGCCGAGGTCGAAGACCTGGCAGACGTTCACGTGCGAGAGCTGAACGGCGATCTTCGCCTCGTCGATCAGCATGTCGATGAACTCTTGGTCCTCCGAGTACTTCGGGTGGATGACCTTGAGTGCCAGCAGCTTCTCGAAGCCGCCGAGTCCGGTGGTCTTCGCGAGATGGATCTCGGCCATGCCCCCAAACGCGATGCGCTTGATCAGGGTGTAAGGGCCGAACTGCGAACCTTCCTGCATTCGAAACGATCCCGTCGGGTTTACTGCGTGGGTCCGGACCCATGAAACAGATCCGACCGCGCGAGTGTAGAAGCGGTCAACCCCTGCCGCAAATTACCCCATCATTTCCGGACTTGACGCCTGTTTGCCGCGGTCTATAGCGTGAGGTGCCATTTTTTCGGGGGGTCATCCATGTTCAAGCTCATGCTTCGAAGTGTCTTTCTTCTGCTCCTGCTCGCCGCGTGCGGGCAGTCCAGCGGCTGTGGAGGCTGCGCTTCCGGCCCCCCGTTCCCGCATAAGGACAGGGTCCACAGTGCGGTTCAGGTTCGCCTCACCGAGCATGGCGTCGGCTTCCTCGAGGACAACCTCGAGCCCCTCTTGAGCCAGGCGCTGCCCGAAGGCCTGAACATCTGCCTGCCTGGCCAAGGCGGCGACATCATCGGCCTCGTTCAGTGGGGCTTCTGCGGCGGGCAGTGCCCGGACGGCACCGTCGGCTGCCCGATTGACATCGCCATCGGCAACGTCGATCTCGAGCTCGTCGAGACCAGCCGCATCCGCGCCACGCTGACCTTTCAGCAGTTCGACGCGATCATCAACGTCTTCGCGAACCCCATCGTGGATTGCACCTTGGCCATCCGCGGCCCGGGCTTCCCGATCAGCGTCGACTTGAACCTCTCGACGCCTGACCCCACGCGGGATCTGACCTTCGCCATCGAGAACCCCGTTTATCAGCTCGCGAACCTCGACATCCGCCTCCACAACAATGGCGGCGCGTTGGGCTTCCTCTGTGACGCCATCGACGGGTTCATCAACTTTCCCTTCATCGGCGACTTCCTGCTGACGGCGGTTCAAGGGTTCATCGACGGTCAGCTCGTGGGCATCGTCAACGGCTTCGTAGAGGACTTCACCTGCCGCGCCTGCGAGACGGACGTCGACTGCCCGAGCGCGGGCGGAGCCTTGTGCGAAGGGGGCCGCTGCATGCTCGACGGTCAGTGCATCCCCGCCCAGCTCGGGGTCGAAGGTGCCCTCGACGTCGGCGCCATGCTCTCGAGCTTCTCTCCGGGCCTCAAGGCCGTGGTCCAATACCTTATTACGCCCGGCAGCTACGTCGACGTGGAGAATCAAGGTCTCTCCCTGGGCATCATCGCCGGTGCGCGGGCCGACAAGAACCGCTGCGTGCCCGATCGACCCCAGCCGCCGCTCGACATGGAGCCCCCGCGCGCAGTCGCGCTGACGACGTCCGTCGATCCCCTCGGTCGGCCCTACGAGGTGGGCATCGGCATCAGCGACCTCTTCGTAAAGCACGGCCTCTGGGCGGTCTTCTCGGCCGGCACGCTCTGCCTCTCGATCACGAGCGACACCATCGAGCAGATCAGCGTATCGACCTTCAGCCTCTTCCTGCGCGACCTGCCTCGTCTGACCCGCGGGGCGCAGGCGCTCGCCATCACGATGTCACCGCAAGAGGTGCCGATCGCCACCTTCGGGGCCAACACCACCGAGCCCGATCCCGAGAACGAAGGCCAGTACCGGGTCCTTGATCCGCTCATGACCCTGGAGATCCCCGACCTCTGGCTCGACTTCCACGCCTTCATCGAGGGCCGCTGGGTCCGCATCTTCAGCCTGAGCACCGACGTGACCGTCCCGATCGCCGTCGCGTTCTCGCCGGACAACGGCATCATCCCCGTGCTCGGCGACCTCTCCATGGCCCTGCGCAACGTCGTCGCCCACAACGGCGAGGTCATGCGCGACGATCCCAACGCGCTCGCCGCCATCCTGCCCGCGCTCATCGGACCGCTGCTGCCGAGCCTCGTCGGCGGCCTCTCTGCGCCCGTTCAACTGCCGGATGTGCTTGGCTACGCGCTCAACCTCCAGGAGGGGTCCATCACCGGCATCGAGAACAACACGTTCTTGGGCATCTTCGCGGATCTCGAGCGCATACCGGTCGAGGAGATGGCTATGCAGGCCCGCTTCAGCGTGAACACCTTCGCCGAGGCGATCGAGGTCCACATCCCGGAGACGGCGGACTTCGAGGCGAGCGCGCTGGCCACCGGGGAGACCTCCCGCCGGCCGCACGTCCGGATTCATGTGGACGCCCTCGATGGCACAACCGACGAGGCGCCGATGGAGTACCAGTGGCGCGTCGATCAGGGGACGTGGAGCGCGTTTACGCCCGCCCAGGACATGGTCATCCGCAGCCCCATGTTGTGGTGGCAGGGCAAACACCAGGTCGAGGTTCGGGCGCGGCGTATAGACGACTACCGCTCGCTCGATGCGACCCCGGCGGTGCTCAACGTGATCATCGACAGCGTGGCGCCGGAGCTCACCTTGACCCGCGAGGGCTCGCACGCCAAGGCCCGGATCTCGGACATCGTCAACTCACTTGACGAGCTGGTGCTCACGGTTCGAATCGGTGACGGCGACTTCAAGCCTCTCAGCTCGAGTGGCGTCCGACTCGCAGACGAGGACGGCTCGCCGATCTTCGAGATAGACGCCCACGCGACCGAGAGGGTCGAGGTGCGCGCCGTCGATCAGACCGGCAATACCACCGAGGCCGTGCTCGTGGCCGCGGCGACCCCACTCATCGGGCGGGCGTCCCACGAGGAGCGAACGAACCCGGCCGCCGCCGCTGGGGGCTGCGGGGACTGTGGCTGCATCCTGCCGGGTCGTGGAGGCGCGCCTGGCCCGTTCGCGCTGCTCGGCCTCGCCCCTCTCCTGATCGGGCTTGTCCTGCGCCGTCGTGGGCAGTCGGCTCGAGTCGTGCTCGCGGCGCTGTTCGCGGTTGCGGCTCTCCTCGGCGCCTGTGACGACAGCACGGCCGGACGCGAGAAGGGCGCCGAAGATATGTCGCAACGGCCCGAGTCCGACGGCGGGGACATGGGCGCGGTCAATGTGGGCGAGTGCGAGACGGATGAGGACTGCGGGGACGGCCGGGTCTGCCGCTTGGTGGCCGGCGTCAATCGCTGCATCTTGCTCGGCTGCGACGAGGACCCGGACGCCTGCACCGCGATCAGCTGCGACAATGGCGCGCCCGCCCTGTGCGCGGCGACGGGGATGTGTGAGTGCGGCCCGCCCTGCCCGGACGGCTGCCCGGACGGGCAGTTCTGCTGCCGAGCCAACGCCGCCTGCGAGCCTCTGCCCGAGGCCTGCGCCGGGCTCACCTGCGATGCCGGCTACGAGCCGATGGTCTTTGCTGAGGGCATGGTCAGCGAGGACAGCTGCCTGCTCGAGAACGGTCAGTGCATGTGCATCGAGAAGCACCCCATCGAGCTGGGCTCCATCGGGCGGTTCAGCGACTTCGTCCTGCACGGGGGTCAGGCCCACTTCAGCGCGTATGCGGACACTTACGGCGACCTGGTCGTGGGCTCGTACAACGCCGACGACCTGACGTTTCAGTGGACCTTCGTGGACGGAGTGCCCGAGGGTGCTGAGGTCGTCGGAGCCCCGAGTGGACCCCGCGGCGGGGTCAAGGAGGACGGCGACGATGTCGGCACCGACACGGCCATCGCCGCCGGCCCAGAGGGGCACCTGCACGTCGCCTATCGTGATGTCACGAACCAGTCGCTGAAGTACGCCTTGGGTATCCGGGCCGAAGACGGCACCTACTCGTTCACCAAGATCACGCTCGACCTCGAAGGGGACGCGGGCCGATGGGCGTCCATCAGCGTCGACGCCCGAGGCGTGCCCGGCATTGCTTATAGGGTCGCCCGACGACACGACGCCGACGCCTGGGTCAGCGAGGTCCGGTACCTCTTGGCCAAGAACCCCACGCCGGCGACCGCCGACGACTGGCTCGCGCCCTTCACGCTCACGCGCAGCGTGCTCGACGCGCCCTGCGGCGGCCTCTGTGATCGTTCGGAGGCCTGCCTCGCGGCCACAGATGCCTGCGTCACGCGGACCAACCAGTGCGGGATGTGCGGCATGGGCGAGGCCTGCGTCGAAGGTGCCTGTCAGGCTGTCGTCGAGGTGCCGCCTGCGCCCCCCGGCTACCCTGAGGGGACGGGCCTCTTCACCACGCAGACCCGTGATCTCCAGGGCTTCCCGGTGGTCGCCTGGTACGACCGGACCTTCGGTCAGCTCTGGTCGTCACGCTTCGCCGAGGCGGGCTTCGGAGAGCCTCAGCAGCTCGCCGGATACGGTGTCGGCGTGCCGAGCCTCGAGGGCGACATGGGCAGCAACGTCGATCTGACGGTCGACGCCATGGGCAATACGCACCTCTGCTTTCAGGACGGCCTGACCGACTCCTTGCGATACCTCGCCCCGGAGTTGGGTATTGACGAGCTCGTCGACGATGGCATCCGGGAGGACGACGGTCGAAGCTGGGCTGTGCACGTCGTCGGCGAAGACTGCAATGTCCGATTCGATCCGGCAGGGCTCCCCCTGATCGTCTACCAGGACGCCACGAGCCAGGACCTGCTCGTGACACGGCGAACCCCGGAGGGCGTCTGGATGCGCCAGACGATCCGCGGCGCGGAGTTCGAGTACATCGGCGCGTTCGGCTTCTATACCCGCGCCCGGACCGACGGCGCCCGCCTCTGGGTGTCGAGCTTCAACTGGAACGCCCGGACCTCCGGCTTCCCCGAGGGCCTCGACGTCCTCGTCTCCGACCTCTAAGAACCCCGGCTCAACGTCCCTTTCCTTCGGGCCTCGGTAGCTTCTGGCCGAAGTACGGGACGGGGTCATCTGCGGTCTCGCCCCCAAAATACAGGTAGCGGTAGACGGCATACGAGGCGACCACGCGCTTCGTATACCAGCGGGCCTCCTCGAACGGGATCGTCTCGACGAAGAGGTCCATCGGCAGCCCGCCGCGTTGACCGAGCCAGCGCAAGAGCGCGCCCTCACCCGCGTTGTAGCCCGCTGGGAGCAGAGGTAAGGCGTTCTTGCCCCCCGCGCGCTCCTGCACGTAAGCGAGGTAGCGGGTCCCGAGGCGGATGTTCAAGTCGGGGTCCGTCAGGGCCGCACGATCAACCGTCTCGGGGTCGAGCTTCAGCATCTGAGCCGTGCGCTTGGCGGTGGGCACGATGAGCTGCATGAGGCCCATGGCGTTGGCCGAAGACTCGATGGCCAGGTTGAAGCCGCTCTCCTCCCGCATGATGGCCCAGGCGAACGCGGGGGGGATGCCGGCCGACTTCGCGTGCCGATCGACGAGGTCCCGATGGGGCGCCGGAAACGCGATGGTCCAGAGGTTGCGCCCGCTACCGCTCGGCGTGAAACGTCGGAAGACGTCGAGCTGCCGTCGAAGCAGATCGTGGCTCTCCCGATAAAACCCGGCCCGATCAAGCGCGAAGGGCAGGAAGAACGGATCCGCAGACTCGGAGAGCGGGCCGAGCGCCTCACGGGCCGCCGTGGCCAGACCGAGGCGCGTCAGGAGGAGGGCGCGCTCAAGGGGCGGTCCAGCTGGGAGATCGAAGGCGAAGTGGCTCGGGTCGATCCCAGGCAGGGAGGGCCGGTCGACGTCGGTGGTCATGGCGCGTCGAAAGGCGACGCGCGCGGACTTTGGATCGGCCTCCCGCAGGCGTGCATAGGACAACAGCGAGTACCAGCCGAGCGGGTACGTCGACAGGACGGAGGTGTAGTGGGCCGAGGCGAGGGCGGCGCGACCGGCGTGCTCGGCGATTCGACCACGCCAGTACGACGTGCGACCGGCGTCGTGATCCCGAAAGTCGGGGCGCGGCAGGCGGTCGTAGAGGGCCATGACCTCCGCTGCGTCGTCCCAACGACCGTCGACGAGCGCGGCGACGACGACGAAGAAGACGGCCTCCTCGACGAGATCTCCCGTCGGGTGCTCCCGGACGAGTCGCTCGGCGAGGCGTCGCGCGGCCTTGAAGTCCTTCTTGTCGTCGAGGGTGTGGCGCACGAGGAAGAAGCCGGCGTCGTCGGCCAAAGAGTGCTGCCCGTGGTGCTCGATCAGGGAGGTATACGTCGCGGCGGCGGCGTCCTCTTTGGAGAGGCGCTCCTGAACGGCCCCGAACTGAAAGAGCGCCCAGGGTTCGAGGTCGCTCGCCGCCTTCTTGCAGGTCGTCACGGCCTCAGTGAGGACTCCGAGGGCGTCTTTCCACTGGCGTGCTTTGCGATGGGCCCGCCCGAGCAGGTAGCGATGTTTACACAGCTCGGCCCCGCGAAGGGTCACGCCTGATAGCGAGGAGAGCTCCGTCACGGCGTCCGCGTTTTGGTGCGCGTCGAGCAGCTTCTCCCCGCGCGTCAGGACCTCGACGGGCGTGCGGGATTCGTAGGCCGCGGCGAGAGACGGCGAGGCCTCGATGAGCTCCAGCGCGAGCTTGCGCCCCCGGGCGGCGAAGCCATGCAGCGGAGACTCGACGTCGAGCCGGCGAAGGTGGGGCAGAGCTTTGGCGCGCTGCCCTTCGAGGACCTCGAGCGTGGCGAGCTGAAGGAGCCCGTAGGCGACGTCGTCGGGGAGGCCCGAAGCCACAAGCGCAGACGCGACGGCCCGAGCGTCGACGAGCCGCCCGACCTCACGCAGGGCACGGAGCCGAAGTCGACGCCCCAAGCCGGAGGTCTCAAGGGCGACGAGGCTCAAGCCGGTGTCGGCGTGCCCGAGCTCCACCTCGGCCTCCGCGAGCAGCAGACGAACGTCGGCGGAGAGGACGCCGAAGTCCTGCGGACCCGAGAGGACGTCCTTGACCCTCTCGAAGTCCGAGGCCCGTGAGGCGCTATAGGCTTGGGCGAACCGCTGCTCCGGCGAGGTCGCGGCGATGGATCGGGCCGCGTCCGCGAAGCGACCCTGAGCGAGCGCGTCGCGGGCGGCCTTGTCCTGGGGGCCGAGCGAGAGGGCGCGCAGATCAGCGTCGGAGATCCGACGAAACCCCGCAGCCGGGGGCCGCTCCGGCCCGCTGGGCTCGAGCGGCCGTGAGGCCAAATCCGCCACGCCGACCGGGGCAGGCGCGACCAGCGGCCTCGAGGCGAAGCTCGTGGCGCAGACAGCGACCGTTGCCCCAACGGCCAAGGTGGCGAGGAGGCGCGCCGTCTTGCTTACGGCGAGAGATCGCGCCGTCTTGCTCACGACGGGGAGCCGTGTCGTCTGGTTCACGACGCGCCCCGGAGCCGGGGCAGGGAACCCGCAAAGGCCTCTGCGATCAAGGCGCGCCTCTCTGCCGCCACACGGATCGCCGTCTCTGGTCCCTGCCAGTTCGAGATGATGGTGGCCATGAGGTCGACACAGGCGAGCGCGTCGCTCGTGCAGAACCACTCGGGCTGCCGCCCCTGTCCGAGCTCTCCGTCGCCCCGAATCGGGACGGTGATGGCCGCCGTCGACAGGCCATGGAGTCCAAGCACGCCTGCGTCGGAGTGACCCACCGGGAGGTGCGCGACCTGAAAGGGGTGTCCGTCGCTCAAGTGATGCCTTGATGCCATCTGCGCCAAGGCTCGGCACAGGCCCGGGTCGTAGAGGCCCAGGGCGTCCCCGAGGCGGAGGACCGGCCCGCCCCCGCAGCTCGCCCCCGGCTGCTCCGGGCAGCCGTGCACGGAGATCACTGACTGCCCGGCCAAGAAGATCCCGCTCTTCAGCGCGGCGAGCGCGCCTGCGTGCATGAGGACCGAGGCGCGAACGAAGACGGCTTGTACACGAGCCGTCGAGCGCCCAAGAACGAGCCGCCCAAGCACGAGCCGATCGAGCAGCTCGAGGAGGAGGCCGGTGCCCACCAGCTGAGACGCCCCGCGAGCGCGTAGCCATTCGCCCTCCGTCGACACACCGGGGAAGTCCAGCACGCCGAAGTCGCCGACATGAACCCGGCCCTCGGGGCTCAACAGCAGACGATCCACGACGACCTCACCCCCAGGCGTGGTCCGGGTCGACAGAGACGTGATCCGGGCCGCGCGGGGGACGTTGGAGCCGAAGAACCTGAGCCGGGCGTCCCCGATGGAGGCGGCCGGGAGCTCCCCGTGCCAGATGGCCTCAGCGATGTTCCCGGCCACGGCCACGATCTCGCACCCTGGATGGTCGGTGGCGGCGAGGAAGGTGAGCGGCGCGTGCCCCTCATGGGGCAGCCCGACGTGCCCCTCATGGGGCAGCCCGACGTGCCCCTCATGGGGCAGCCCGACGTGCCCCTCATGGGTCAACACAAGGTTGCCATAGGCGTCCCGCGTCTCCGACAGGCCCCGGAGCGAGCCGAACGTGGAGATAAACGCCATCACCTCCGACTCATGCAGCGGCGCGGTCGGGCACTCAAGGACCGCGCGGAGATGACGAGTCTCGGACATTGGGCACACGGTAGGAGCCCCACCTTCGGGGCGCAAGACCGAGAGAGGTGGGAACTTCCGGACCGTAGGCGGGGTCACAGTGGTGGCGATAGCCGCCGGAATCCGACAGGGTTCGTGCGGCATCCGCGCCGAGTCGCCGCCCTGGAGTCGACCTGTCTTGAACCTCCTCGAGGAAAATCAGCTCGTCGCCCGACTCCGCAAGCGGGACGACCGCGCGTTCTCCGAGATGGTCCTTCGGCATCAAGGCGTGATCTACAACCTCTGCCTTAGGCTCTCGAGGAGCCCGGCGGAGGCCGAGGATCTGGCCCAGGACACGTTCGTGCGGTGCTTCTTGTCCATCGGCGAGTTTCGGGGCGCGTCGAGGCTTTCGACCTGGCTGTACCGCATCGCCATCAACCTCTCTCGTAATCGTGCGAAGTACCTCGAACGCCGCCGATACGACGCGGCCGATCGCTTCGAGGATGTGCCGGAGGCGACGCTGCGCGACAACGCGGCGGCCGGTCACAGCATGGGCGAACCTGGGCCCCTGCCCGACGAGGCGATGGCGGGCCTTGAGACCGAGCGGCGCGTCCAGCGGTCGCTCGCACGGCTGGAGCCGGACGCTCGAGAGGTGCTTGTGCTGCGCGACATCGAGGGTCTGAGCTACGCTGAGATCGTCGATATCACAGGCTTGGCCGAAGGCACGGTGAAGTCCAGATTGCACCGGGCCCGCGTCGCCCTGAAGGCGGCGTTTGAGGCAGAGGGAGGGTCGACAAGATGACCGAAGATGAAGAAAGGCGCGCAGCCGAGCTCGTCGACGACGACGATGATGCCGTGGACCCTCAGCTTCGCGCCGCGCTCGATCATGCCCGCGCCGGTCGCAGCCTCGCCCGCAGCCTGCCCCGCCGTCCGGCCCCGGCTGATCTGCTGGTCAAATCTCGGCGACGTCTGCGTCTGAGGCGGGGTCGAAAGATTGATCTCGTCGGGGGCTTTCGCGTGCGCGTCGAGGTCTTCGCGGTGGTCGTCTTGGCGCTCATGATGATGGTCTACTTCTTGACGACCCTGCTCTAAAAATCAGGGGAGCTCGGCGCCGAGGAGTCGGGAGACCGCCCAGATGGCCACGGCGAGCGCGAGCCCAAGGGCGAGGGGGACGAGGCCGGAGGCCTTCACCGGATCGTTCAAGACCTCGGGCACCGTTCGGCCTCGACGGGGCGGCGGATCGACGACGAGCAGCAGTGGGCCCACCGTGAAGGGCAGGCCCGGAACGAGCACATGAGTCTGTCCATGCTGCTGGAGCACGAGCGCGCCCGAGAGCCCTTCGACGACGAGCACGGCCTCGACCTCGGGGAACGCGGCGCCGTCGAGGGCAAGGTGGGCGTCAACCGAAGCCCCGATGATGAACGGTGAAGGCCCGACGACGAAGGAGGCCCCCAATCTTGGCCCCCCAATCACCCGGAGCTCGACGGCGAGGGCCCGCTCGGCTGAGAGCAACTCGGTCCCATCGCGGAGTCGGCGCTCGCGCTCGGTCGACGCCGTGGTCATGCCGCCTTCGTCGTCGAGCTCGATGCACAACCTCAAGGGGCCGAGTTGTACGGTCGAGCCCGCAGTGAAATCGACGCCCAGACCTGCGGGCAGCCGCGTCGGCCCCAGCCAGAGACCCTGTCGGCTCCCGAGATCAACGAGCGTCAGTCTTCGGTCGACGACGTGGAGCTCGGCGTGTCGGGCGCTGACTTCGGGTGCCTCGCAGACAACGTCGTTGTCCAGGGCGCGTCCGATTCGAATGAGGGCCTTGGCGAAGCGGAGCACCGCCACTCGACCGTCGGGCTGGGTCAAGGTGAATCGAACTACGGCGGGGGTCATCATCGACGTGCTACCTGTCGAGACCGTCATCGCGCAAGCGGGTCTCCTGAGCGATCGGCACACCGACCGTGGAGGTGAGCTCCAGACCCTCGTCGAGGGTGAGCCGAAGTGTGCCTTGGGCATGAGTGCCGTTAAGCGACGCACCGCTCTCAAGTACGCGCCGCACCATCTCCGGCCGAGGGAACTCGAACCGATTGTGTCGACCGGCGGTGACGACGACCAAACGTGGACGTAGCGCGTCGAGCAGAGCCTTTGTCGCGCTCTTGCCGCTGCCGTGGTGGGGGGCCTTCAAGGCCGCGATCGTCGCCCGGGGTCGTCGAAGGAGCGCGAACTCCGCCTCGGGACCGAGATCCCCGGTGAGCAGGAGGCGGTGGGCCGCGCCGGAGACAGTGAGGACCACGGAGGCGTCGTTCTCGGTCTTTGGTGAGGGCAAGGGGGGCTCGAGGTCGAGCTGAAAGCTGCCGAGGCTCGTTGGCATCCGCTCGGTTTCGCTGAGGGTGTGCCCGGTCGGGGACAAGGCCCGACGGACCGGCGACCAGTGCCGGTCAAAGACCCGCATGGGCCGAGCGAGGACCAGGCCGACGCTCGTCGATCCGAGGATCGCTTGAAGTCCCGCGACGTGGTCGGCGTGCCCATGCGTGAGCAAGACCCAGTCGAGCCGGCTGACTCCGACGGCCCGAAGGTGCGCGCGGAGCGCTCGGGCACCCAGGTCGGGCCCGACATCCACGAGCGCGGCCCGGCCCTCCGAGCGAATCAGGATGGCGTCTCCTTGGCCGACCGCCACGAAGTCGACGCTGCTCGACGGCGGCCAGATGTAGGTCGACAGGCCCAAGGCCACGAGCGTCGGCACGGCGAGGCCGACCACCTTGAACCACCGGAAACCCCACAGCGCGACGAAGGGCAGACCCAGAAGCGGCGCGCCGGCGCACCCGACGACCCAGAGGCCGCCGAGCAGGGACGCGAGGGTCTCGGCGAAGGCGACGAAGAGGAGCGCGAGGTGTGAGGCGACCCAGAGCGGCAGAGGGGTGACCGCCGAGACGACCAGGCCCAACGCTCCGAGAGGGACGAGCACGACGGAGGCTGCGGGGATGAGCAGGAGGTTGGCGACCACGCCGCTCGGGGCAAAGGTGCCGAACCAGGCGCACTGCACACCCGCCGTGGCCGCAGAGACCACGACGCTGCACCAAAAGAGACCGGCGAGGCCGCGGACTCGGGGCTCGAGCACGAGGGCGGCGACGGCGATGAATGAGAGCTGGAACGCCGGCTCGTGGATCACGTGGGGGTCCTCGAGGCAGACGACGAGCGCGGACAAGGCGAGCAGGTTCGCGCCGACGGTTGGGCGCCCGCTCGCCCGGGCGAGGAGAGCCACGGCGGTCATGGTGGCGGCGCGAACGCCCGCGAGAGGGAACTGCGAGAGCAGTACGAAGGCGAACGCCGCGGGCACGGCGAAGAGGGCCCCATACAACGAAGCTCGCCCAAGGCCCAAGCGGCGGCAGACCCTGGTGACGAGCAGGTACACCATGGTCGCCAACCCAGCGACGTGGATCCCGCTCACGGAGAGGAGGTGGCCCGTGCCCGTGTCCTCGAACGCGCGCGCCGTGGCCGCCGACAGCCCTCGTGGATCGCCGAGCAAGAGCCCTCGCAAGATCGCGGCGCCCTCGACCTCGGCTTGAGCGTCGAGGGCGTCCTTGCAGGCCAGCCGCGCGGCGACGATGAGCGAGGAGAACCACGGGGCCTCTCGCCGCAGAAAGAGCCGGCCGACGCCCACAAAGCCGATGCGCCGAGTGGTCGACCACTCGCGCAGATCCATCTGACCCTGAACGTCGGCGGGGTCCGGCCGCCGCAGGTCTCCGACGAAGTAGACACGCGCCCCTTTGCCCCACTCGGGACCGGGCAGATCCAGGGCGACTCTCAGACCCAGACCCGGAAAGGTAGAAGGCTCGAAGGTGACGAAAGCCCGCTCGCCGGCCAGGGAGAGCGCGACGACCTCACCCTCGAAGACCCCTCGCGTGGGCTCCGGCAGGTCCGACTCGAACGCGCTCCGGGCGGTCGCGGCCACGATCCCCCCGACCATGAAGAGCGCGATTTGCGCCCAGGCGGAGCTGCGGCGAAGGCGCGACGCCATCAAGAGCAGCGCCACGAGCGCGAGCGTAAGCCCGACGGGCAGGCTCACGCCGGCGATGAACGCCAAGGTCAAGGGCAGGAGCGGCGCCACGGGCAGGGTCCTCTGGATGCGCCGCGTACTGCGGCTCGCATTAGAGGTCGGTCAATCCCAGGCCGTGTCGCTTTGACGGCGGGCGATTTGTGAAAAAAGCGGCGCCTCTTACTTCGGCTCCTCGCAGAGGTAGTCGCTGTAGAGCGAGCCAAACCCACCGCGCTTGAAGGTCACGGCTCCGAGGGCGTTGACGAGCACGCCCGCGATAATGAGCCCCTTGAACGTCCGGTTGATCGGTCGACCGCCGAGCGCCAGACAGCCGATGAGATAGGGCATGAAGTCAAGGGAGAACCGGAAGCCGAACTGCTCCCATCCCGTGTTCTGGTAGAAGAAGAGCGGGACCGCGACACAGAGCGCGGAGAGCCCCATGGCGCGGGCCATCTTGTGTTTTCTCTGGGGCCAGAGCAGCCAAACGAGGGCTGGCGTGGTCAACAAGAGGCTCATCCCGTGCTTGCTCAGATGCAGATAGGGGTACGCGCTGTCCACGCTCGGCAGGAGGGTGAACGCGGCCGTCAGGTTTCTGGACAGAAACGTCAGGTTGAAGAGCCCGAAGTCTCGAATCCGCGCGATCGTGCCTGTCGCGAGATAGGAGTGTCCGAACTCGAGCGGGTTTTCGAAGCGAACCGCGTTGTACAGCAGGAGTGAGAGGCCCATGACGAGGCACGGAAGGACAAACAGGGCCAACTTCCGGGCGACGGCGGGCCAGGCTTCGCGCTCACCCACGACCGGCCAGATGAGCTGATAGACAAAAAACGCGGACGCAAAGAGCAAGGGCGTCCTGGACGCGAACCCGGCCGCGAGGAAGAGACCGGCGAGGGCGGGCCGCTTCGTATCCAGAGAGAAATAGACATAGGCCAGATGCATGGAGACGCCGACGATCAGGGCGGTAAACCACACCTGACCCATTGAGGCACACCACAGATGAGCAGTCCCGAACCCAAAAAGAGCGGTGAGCCAACGATTATCAGTCTCCGTGCGCTCGCTGTATCCCATGGAGACGAGTCTCTTGAGCAGCAGGTAGAGGAGCAGCACGTTGAGCGCTGCGAAAAGCACGGTAAAGACCACGTCGTTGGCGCCGAACCCCGCGACCGCCACGAAGGGGATCATGAGCACCCCGGGGAAAGGCGGGAAGGAGACGAAGTACTTCCGCTCGGCCTCGCCCCGATCGGCGGCCGGCACGGTGATCTGAGTGCCGTTCAAGAGCCGGAACTCATCGGGCTTGCCGCCGCGTTTGGTGAAGAACCCCTTCACGACCTCCCCGTGGGCCGCGGCGGAGTCACCCTTCAGCGGCAGAACCTCGTAGCTCGCCCAATCATTCTGATGATGGGGCTTCCGAGTCAGCTCCGCCTGCCCGTGCATGAACGCGTCGGCGAGGTAGACGAAGTGATTGTCGCTGCTGTGCATGAGCAGTCGTGGCCCCGCGAAGGCGCCAAAGACCCCGAGCGCGAGGAAGAAGACGATCGCGTAGACGCGCATGGCGGCGCGGCTTAGCACGCCCCGTGCGCGAGATTCAATGTCAGTCGCCGGGCGTTTCTGGCAGGCATCCGACCGGGGGTGGTATGAAGGGTCGTTTGGAATCAGCTGGCGCCCACGTTTTGATCATCGAGGACAACCCCCGAATCGGCGACAAGCTGGTCGAGGTCCTTTCCCGATCGGGCTTCCGGCCGACGCTCTGCCGCGATGGTCAAGCCGGGCTCGTCGAGTTCGAAAATCGGCGGCCAGACTTGGTCTTGGTCGAGCACCTCGTACCCGGCGTCGAGGGGGGGCGCGTCGTCGATCACCTTCGCCGCTTGGACGAAGAGGTCCCGGTTGTGGTCATGGCGACGTCGCCGCAGGCGCAGGTGCGTTTGCTCCAGCACGGTCCCGGATTCACGCAGGGTTTCCTGCTCAAGCCGTTCCGGGTGCCTGAGCTGCTCATGGCGCTCGAGTCGGCGCTCGGGAGCCGTTTCGATGGGGCGCCGCCCGAACCCGAGGCACCCATCTCCATCTCCGGCGAACTCAAAGGCGACGCGCTCTCGTCCGTTCTGCTCACCCTCCTGCGCCAGTCCGCCACGGGTATGCTGCGCCTCGAGAGGGACGGCGTCCGACGCGACATCTATCTGCTCAAGGGGCTGCCCGTCTTCGCCGAGAGCAACCTGCTCTCCGAGACGTTTGGTCGTTTCTTGCTTGCGCGCGGCTCGCTGTCGGAGTCGCAGCACGCCGACGTCCTCCGGTTCATGCGTGCCCAGGGCGTGCGCCAAGGTGAAGCGCTCGTGGCCCTCGGCATCCTGAACAATCAGGGGGTGTACGCGCTCCTGCGGGGTCAGGTTCGTGAGCGGGTCGCGCGGTGTTTCACTTGGGACGACGCACGTTATGCTTTTTATCGTGACGATCGGTTCATCGACGACAAGCTCATGTTCCCGATGAACCCTCTGACCCTGCTCATCGATGGCGTCCTGCGACGTCACGACTCGTCGGCACTCCGGGCGCAGCTCGAGGCTCTTCGGACGCAGCGCCTGACGAGCACGCCCGTCGTCGACGAGCTCAAGACCTTCCTCGATCGGGTGCAGCGCGACCCGCCGCTCAGCGAGGTCATCGCCCGGTCAGAGACAGTGGCTGACCTCGTCGACGGGCTCCGACTCGCAGCCACTCGAGCGGCCGCGGTGCTCGTCGTCCTGCGCGCCGCCGGGGCCGTCTGCGTCGACGACGACGTCTTGCCGGAGCAGTCTACGCTGCCGGGGCGGGTCGCCTTCGAGTACATCCTCGACACCGAAGAGCAGCTCGACGCTCAAACGCCACACACGTCCGACCCGACCGCCGAACAGGTCCTCGCCCGCTACCTCGCCACTCGCGGCGGCACGCACTACGCGGTCTTGGGGCTTCCACGCGGCGCAGACGAGGCCGCGCTCGAGGCCGCATATTTGGCGATCTGCCGGGACTTTCATCCCGACCGCTTCGTTGAACATCCCGACTTCGATGTTCGGCTCCGCGCGAAGGAGGTCTTCATCAAGGTCGGGCAGGCTTTCGGCGTGCTCTCGGACCCCCGGCTGCGCGAGAGCTACGACGCGCAACTGCCCGCCGTGAACGCCGTGCCGTCGATGTTCCCGGTGTTCGACGCCGAGGAGTGGTTCCGCGCGGGTGAGGCCCACTGGCGCAAAGGTGAGCTCGCGGCGGCGAATGAGGCCTTCGCCCGAGCCCATGCCGCGCGTCCGGAGGAGCCGCTGTACATCGCGCATTATGGGCGGGCCCTGTTCGCCGTGGCCGGGTCGTCGGAGGCTTTGGCCGAAGGCGAGGACTTGGTGCGACGCGCGGTTTCGAGTGATCCCTCCTTCGCTCAGGCCTTCCGTTTCCTCGCGGAGATTCACGAGCTGACAGGGCGGACCGACACCGCAAGCGAGCTGAATCTGCGGGCCCAACACCTCGACGCCCGCGTTCTCGGCGACGCGCTGGACGCCGAAGAAACGAGCGTCTTGGCATGAGCAGCCGCGAGCGCCGGCGAAAGGGCGGCGATAAGGGCCCGTCCGGTCAGCCCTCACCACGCAAACTTGAGGATCTGCCCTTTGACGCCGGGCCGGAGGACATGCTTGTGCCGATCGCTGACGAGGAGCGGTTCGCGACCGGCGCCTTGGTCACCGATCTTTACGACGAGGGCCAGGCGGAGCGCGGTGAAGACGCGGGGACGGGCCTACGAAGTCACGTCCTCGCCGACTCCGCAGCTTGGGACCTCGCAGGCTTCGAGGACGGCGAACGCGCGGGCTCCCGCGTGGTCCTCCTCGAGAGCGTCGACGAGGTCCCCGAGGAGGTCCCCGAGGAGCCCCGCGAGGAGGTCCCCGAGGAGGTCCCCGAGGAGCCCCGCGAGGAGGTCCCCGAGGAGCCCCGCGAGGAGGTCCCCGAGGAGCCCCGCGAGGAGGTCCCCGAGGAGCCCCCCGAGGAGCCCCGCGAGGAGGAGCCGGACCGGACCGCGGCTTATGATCCGCCTCCCGACCTCTTCGCGCAGGTCCCCGATCCCGAGCTCTCGCCCCTCTCGACGCAGGGCATTCACGAGAAACGAACGGCGCACCTCGACGCCAACGAGGTCCGGGCGGCCATTGAGCGCGCCTTGCGGCCCCCCGAGCCCGTGCCCATCCTCGACGAGCCCGAGCCCGAGCCCGAGCCCGAACCCGAACCCGAACCCGAACCCGTGGAGGTCGCGTCCAAGCCAAGCGACCCCAAGGTCAGGCGTCCAAAAGGACCGATTCATCGTCCGATTGAGCGGAATGAGGCGCCCGAGCGAACGCGCCAGCCCGAGCGAACGCGAAACCGCGAGCCTTCGGCCCCTGCATCAAGGCGCGCGCCGCAACGGGCCGACCACCGCTTCACCGAGCCTCCGGCCCCCGTCATCGTCGACAGCGCCGAGAACGAGCTGACGGGCATCTATGATCCACCGGCCCTCGTGCCCGAGTTGCCGAGAGGCAAGCTGACCATTCTCCAGGGCGAGGGCCAGGGCAAGGTCTACTTCATCAATCGCAACCGGACCGCGCTCGGCCGCGGCATCGATAACGACATCGTCCTGCTCGACATCTCGGTCAGCCGCAAACACCTCCGAATCGACCGGCACGCCACGGGCTTTCGGGTCGTCGATACGGCCAGCGGCAACGGCTCGCACCTCAACGGCAAGCGCGTCAAAGACAACGAGCTCTTCCACGGCGACCGCATCGAGCTCGGCAGTACGACGCTCGAGTTTCAGGCGGTCGGGGCCCCGCGGGCTCGTCCCAGGGAGGCGATGGCCACCGACCCCGGACACGTCCTCACCCCCGCCGCCCCCAGCCGACCGCTGAAAAGCCGGATCCCTTGGTCCTGGGTCGCTCTGTGGGCCGGTGCGACCTTCATCGTCGTGGTCCTCGCCATGGTCGTCGCACGTTTCATCATCAGTGGCCGCGACGACGACGTCGCCGCCGATGGCGCCCGAGCGCAGATGGCCGCGGCTGAGGGCTTCATGAAGTCGAGGGAGTGGCTCAGAGCCGATGAGGCTGTGCAGATCGCCCGAGGCCTGAGCCCCGGCTTGGGCTTGCCCTTTGAGCAGCAGCAGTCCCGCATCGCCCGAGAGCGTGACGCTCAACGACGCCTCGACGAAGCTCGACGCAAGAGAGGCCGCTCACCCAACGCCGAGGTCGAAGCTCTGCTCGCCGGTATCTGGGACGACAGCGTCTACTATCGGGACGCGAAAGACCTCATGGACGCGCTCGGCGGGCTGACACCACCGCTTGTGCCGGCTACTGAGGCGCCGCGCGAGGATTCCCGCACGACCCGTGTCCCGAGGGCGCCAAACCCAGCCTCGCCCAGGGCGCAAGACCCGGCCCCACCGAGATCGAGAACCCAGGCCGCGTCGGGTCGCCCAGCGTCGCCGGTCGAGGGCCGCACAGCGGCACCGGCCGAGGACCGCCGGGGTCGGGCCGTCTTCTCCGAGGCGTTGAACCTCTACAAGCAAGAGCGCTTCGGGGACGCGCAGGCGGCCTTCGACAAGCTCGCCAGCCAGTCGCCGAACAGCAAGACCGGGCAGGACGCCAAGGCCAAAGGCAAGCTCGTCTCGGAGTTCGCCACGCACTGGGCCCAGGCGGAGCGTTCGGCCAAGGCGCGACGGGTGCGCGAGGCGACCGAGGCACTCCAGAAGGCAGGTGCGACAGACCGGAAGCTCGGTGACCACTTCCGCGAGCGCATCGAGCAGATGCAGGCCGAGCAGTCCCACCTGCTCGCCGTCCAAGCCTTCAATCGCCAGGCCTATGATGAGGCCATCGAGGCGAACGCGCGGGTCCTCGCCTTGTCTCCGGGCCACGCGCTCGCGTCCCGCCTGCAAGACAAGTTGCGGCGCATCGCTCCGACGGTCTTGCGCCTTGCCCATCAGGCCCGGACGGAAGGCGATACGCAGCGCGCCCGTCGACTCGCGCAAGCGGTCTTGAAGCTGTCCGGGGAGAACGACACGACCGGGCGTCAGGCGAAGAAGCTGATCGACGAGCTCTGAAACGGCGGAGGCCCGTGGGCGACCTTCCGGTTCAGGTCCCCCGCTCAGCCCCCCGCTCAGCCAAAATGCGGCTCAGTGTGTTCTTCAACTCGACGAGCTCGAAGGGCTTGTCGAGATAGGCATCCGCGCCATAAAGCGGGGAGGTCATCTCGTTGACCGTGCGGCCGATGCCCGTGAGCATCAGGATCGCCGTCTTCTCGTAGGCCGGGTGCGTCCGCGCGTACTTGCAGATCTCCCAGCCGGTGAGGGTGGGCATCATGACGTCGAGGATCACCCCTTGAGGCGTCTCCTCGATGAGCAGGGACAAGGCCTCCTCGCCGTCCCTTGCCTCAATCACGTGGTAGCCGTTCTTCTCGAGCAGCTTGCGCACGATTCGGCGAATCTCCTCGTCGTCGTCGGCGACGAGAATCGTGGGACGGTCGATTTTTTCAGCCATGAAACCTCCGATGCGGGCTCTTAGGCTGTGGCGAAGCGAGCTGTCAAGCGTGGTGCCCCGGGCCGTCAGGGCGACTGCACGTGATCGTCATTGACAATCGCAAGTATGCGCAATCTGAGGCTTGGGCTTGCGCGCACGTTCCAGTGGCGGCCGGCGGAGGAACAGCCCATGCCGAGCGACCGCGTCACCGTGATCACGTCCTATTTCGAGGACATGCCGGGTCCGCGGGTGAACCTGACCAAGCTTCATCCGCTGTCGGGCATCATCCTGTCGACCCTGATCGGCATGCTCGCCGGTGCCGACGATTGGGTGCACATCGAGTGGTGTGGCCAGGTTGGTGATTTGAACGGCCTCTGTCGGGACTGGGTCTCCGCACAGATCGCCCGCTAGGCGACGACATCTTCCGCAGACCGGGCCGAGAAGATGCGCTCCGCCCAGACCGAGAGCGACGGTTCATCGGCGGTCTCGAGGGCCGCTTCGACCGATCGCGGAATGACCCCAAACTTGTGCACGATGAGCGCTCGGAGCAGGGCGCGCTCACCCTCCACGCGGCCCTCCACGCGACCGCGCCGATTGGCCCCATCGCCGTCTATGGCCGCTCGCCGTTATAGACGACGATGGGCACGGCAATCGGCAGCGTCCGCGCCTCCGGGTGATCGCGCCGCCAAGCCTGCCAGACCTGCGCGATGTCGCTGAGGACCCGCAGCGCCATGAATGGGTCATGGGTGCTCTGGTGCTCGACGAGCACCCCACGAGCAGATCGGTGAACGCCCCGGTCGCCTCCTCCGAGGCCTCTACAATCGGGACCAGGGCCAGAAGATCCGTCTCGAAGGCTTGTAAAGCCTCGTCGACGTAACGGTCCGCCAGCACCGTCAAGTGCTCGAAGTCCAGCCGTGCGACCGCCGACGCCGGCAGAATCGAGCGCACGAGCGCGGCGAGGTTCTTGGGATCGGAGAAGACGTCCTGAAAGAAGGCGTCGTGTGGGTGCGGGCTCGACACGGCGTCGAGGCGACCTCTTTGATACGCGACCGCAACAGGGCACACCGGCCCGACGCGCCAACGAAGAGCCTCCGACGGCGTGCGCCCTCTGAGCGAGCCACCGTCAGCCGCCAAGGGGTCGGGCGCACCACCCCGGGCCACTGCGCCGGGAGTCGACCCCCCGCAGCGTCACGCAGTCGCCTTCACCCAGCGTCACAGACCCCTCGAGGGGCGCAGGGATCACCGAGCACGTCGTCCCGATTCAAGGTGCGATTGCCCTGCCCGGGCCGTCGCCCGCCTGCCTAAAGATCAGAACGGCCCGCTGGTCGTATACTCGAACGATGGATTCGAAGTTGAGGTCGCCATGCCCATCTACAGGCCCGTGATCGCGCTGGCCGCCTTGTTCGCGGCCTTCTACGTGAGCATCTCGTACGAGTTCGGCGATCCGGACTGGCAGCTCGAGTTCACGGCCCGACCGGCGAGCGCGCAGAGCGAGAACGACGGAAATCCGGCCTACGATCTCACGCACCTCGTCGTCCTCGATCGCGCGATACGGCAGATCCACGAAAACTACGTCGACCCCTCGCGCATAAACTGGCGACGTATGGTCGGGGCGGCCATGGAGGCGGTTCAGCAGCAGGTGCCCGAGCTGCTCGTTCAGGTCGAGCGCGACGACAACGAGCTGCCGACCCGCTTGCTCGTGCGGGTCAACGAAGCCGAGCAGGCCTTCGAGCTTCGAGACGTCGACAGCCTCTGGCAGACCGCGTTTAAGTTCCGCGACATCTTCCGGTTCATTCAGCCCAACCTCCTGAACTACTCGAAGTTCGACGACATCGAATACGCGGCGATCAACGGGATGCTCTCGACGCTTGATCCCCACAGCAACCTCATGCGGCCTGATGAGTACCGGGAGATGAAGCTGACGACGCGGGGCAAGTTCGGCGGCCTCGGCATCGTCATCAGCGTGAAGGACGGGCACCTCGTCGTCGTCAATCCCATCCCTGATACGCCGGCGGCAGATGCGGGCATCAAGCCCGGGGATCGGGTCGTCCAGATCAACCTCGACAGCACGGTCAATATGGCCCTTCAGGACGCCGTGGACCTCCTGCGCGGAACCCCCAAGAGCAAGGTGGACATTCACATCGTCCGCGAGGGCTGGAAGGCGCCCCGGAAGTTCACGCTGACGCGCGCCAACATCAAGGTCCAAAGCGTGGACCACAAGCTCCTCGCGGACCGCGTCGGCCTCATCCGCATCCGCAACTTCCAGAACACGACGGACGATGAGGTCGAGGTCGCCCTCAACGACCTTCGGGGCGTGGGGCGTCCGCTCAACGGCCTGATCCTCGACCTCCGCGACAACCCCGGCGGCCTGCTCGATCAGGCCATAAAGATCGCCGACCGCTTCGTGGAGAGCGGGCCCATCGTGACGACCGTCGGCTATGGCGACAAGCTGCGGGAGCCGAAGATGGCGATAGGCGTGGGCACCGAGGAGGACTACCCCCTCGTCGTGCTCACGAACCGCCAGAGTGCCAGTGCCAGCGAGATCGTGGCCGGCGCGCTGAAGAACCATAAGCGGGCGGTCGTGATCGGACAGCAGACGTTCGGCAAGGGCTCAGTCCAGGTCATCTACGACAATAAAGATGACTCGGCACTGAAGCTGACGATCGCCCAGTACCTGACGCCCGGCGACATCAGCATCCAGTCGGTGGGCATCGTGCCGGACATCGCCACGCTGCCGGTCGTGCTCACGGACGAGGACACGGACTTCTTCCGAAGCGAGAGCCTGAAGACCGGCGAGAAGGAGCTCGAGGGCCACCTCGACCATGAGTCGAGCCAGATCTCGAAGGCTGTGCGCTCGGAGTTGACCCTGAGGTACCTGCTCGACCCCAAGCTCGCCCGCGAGATCGAGGACCACCCCAACGACCTCATCGTGGACTTCGAGATCGCGTTCGCCCGGGACCTCATCGCCTCGACGGACGCCGGGCGAAGAGATGCCTTCCTCTCGGACGTGCGTGGGGTGCTGTTGGCCAAGACCGAGGCGGAGATGGCGGGCATCGTGGCCGCGCTCTCCGCACGGGGCATCGTGTGGACCGCCACGCCCCTCACCCGTCGTGCGTCGAGCGGGCCCGCGCCCGAGGCTCAAATCACCGTCGTGACGGAGCCCGCCGCCGGGGAGATCGTGGCGGGTGAGACGGCGACTGTGACGACCACGGTCCGAAATCTCGGCCCGGGCGCGCTGCGAAATCTTCATGCCTTGACCCGCTCCGACAACGAGCTCTTCGACGGGCATGAGCTGCTCTTCGGCACCCTCGAGCCCGGCGCCGAAAAGACCTGGGTACTGAAGCTCAAGGCCCCGCGCCACGCGTTGTCCCGCCGCGACGCCGTGCGGATCGAGTTCTTCGAGGAGGGGGGCCACGCCCCTGCGGAGGTCAAGACCCGGCTCTCCGTCACCCAGCTCGAGCGCCCGCGATTCGCCTTGAGCTACGCCCTCGACGACAGCGTGACCGGCAACGGCGACGGCTTGATCCAGATGGGTGAGGAGGTCGAGGTGGTGCTCGATGTGCAGAACGTCGGCAAGGGCAAGAGCTTCGGCGCGCAGGTGGCCTTAAACGCCGTCGAAGAGGACGAGCTGCGGCCGGTGTTCATCAAGCGCGGCAGGGCGGATCTCTTGGAGCTCCTGCCCGGTCAGATTGGGCACGCGCGCCTCTCGTTTCGGGCCAAGGAGCTGCTCGTCAAGCCCGACCTGCCCATCTCCATCGGAGTCTTCGATGGGGAGCTTCGCGAGGGCACGAGCGAGAAGCTGACGCTGTTGGCCGTGCCGAGAGGCGAACCGGTCGCCCTTGAGCGGACGCGCCTGACGGCCAAGACCGGCTCTGAGCTTAGGCTTCGGGGTACGCCCTCGAGCGCGGCCCCCGTCGCTCATCGGGCGCAGGTCTCTCGACAGCCGATCCGCAGCGATGGGCGCTTCGGTGCCTGGTATCGGGTGCCGCTGGAGCGAAAGCTCTTCGCGTGGGTCCATCAGGACGACGTGGCGGCGACGCCGGATGGAGGCGAGCCGAGTGAGCCGAGCGGCCGCATCGAGCGTGCCCCGTTGGTCGGCCCTCCGGTCATCACGCTGTCGGACCACGGCAAAGCCGAGACCAAGAGCGACTCCTTGACCCTGAGCGGCGAGGCCCTCGCGGTGAACCTCGTGCGCGACCTGCTGATCTACGTGAACAATAAAAAAGTCTACTTCAAGTCGAACGCCCGGGCCGACGGGGACCGCGCGCTCATGCGCTTCTCGGCGCGCCTCCCCCTCGACGCGGGCGTCAATCGCATCACGGTGATCGCGCGCGAAGACGAGCAGCTCTCGAGCCGCCAGACCCTCTTCGTGACGCGGGAGAACTGAGGGGTGTCGCGACTGGCTGTCACGGGAGGTCTGTCGATGGCCGTCGCTGTGGTGCTCGGAGCCTTCGGCGCGCACGGGCTCCGGGAACGTGTGACGCCACGAGCCCTGGAGATCTGGGAGACCGCGGCTCGGTACCAGATTTATCACGCGCTCGGCCTCATCGCCCTCTCGCTTGTCGCCGTGCGCAGCGTGCGACCTCGCGCCGTGCGGACGGCGGGCCTGGCGTTCGGCATCGGCACGCTCCTCTTCAGCGGCAGCCTCTACGGCTATGTGCTCACTGAGGTGGCCTTTCTGCCGCGCCTGACCCCCATCGGCGGCCTCGCGTTCATGGTCGGCTGGGTCGCCTTTGCGTTTTCAGCACGCGAGACGTGACCAGAGATGTGACCAGAGACGTGACCAGAGACGTGACCAGAGACGTGAACCGACCGGTAGGGTAGCGTGCGTCGGGCCGCTGAAACTGTGGGAGACGTCGACATGATCTCGGGTGCCACCCTCGTTGAGACCTTTGATTGGCAAGGGCGTTTCGCCATCTCGAAATACCGGCTCGACAACGGGCTTGTCGTGCTGCTCCTGCCGGACGCCCAAGCGCCCGTGTTCAGCTACCAGACGTGGTTCCGGGTCGGCAGCCGCCACGAGCAGATTGGGAAATCCGGCATCGCGCACCTCTTCGAGCACCTCATGTTCAAGGAGACGAAAAATACGCCAGCGGGCGTATTCGACCGCACGATGGAGGGCTTCGGGGCACGAGTGAACGCGGCCACCTGGCTGGACTGGACCTACTACCACGAGGACGTGCCCAAGGCGCACCTCGACGCGGTCATCGCGCTTGAGGCCGACCGCATGGAGAACATGGTCCTCAACGAGGCACAGCTCGAGGCCGAGCGCGAGGTCGTCATCAACGAGCGACGGGAGCGTGTCGACAACGATCCGAACGGCAAGCTCGGCGAGGTGCTCTGGGAGCTGGCGTTCCCCTCACACCCTTATGGCCACCCCACCATCGGCTTCATGGCGGACATCGAGCAGCTCTCGCTGGCGGACTGCACGACCTTCTACGAGCGATATTATTCGCCCAACAACGCCGTCCTCGTGGTCGTCGGCGACTTCGAGAGCGGCCACTGCCTTGAGCGGATCATCGGCGCGTACGGCCACCTTCGGGCCCAAGACCTGCCCCAGCCGGACCTGACGCCGGAGCCCGTTCAGACCGAGGTCCGCCGCCGCGAGGAGCGGCTCTCGCTGACCGCTGAGCGACTCATCGTCGGCTACAAAGCGCCGGCCATGACCTCCGACGACTTCCCCGCGCTCGAGATCCTCAATGAGATCCTCTCGGAGGGCGACTCCTCGCGGCTCCAGCGCGCGCTCGTGACGGACGGCGAGCTCGCGTCGGGCTTCTCGGCCTCCGTGCCGCCTTTTCGCGAGACGGGCCTGTACGAGATCAGCGTCGACCTTCGGGAAGACGAGACCGCAGAAGCCGCCGAGGAGGTGCTCTTGTCCATCTTCGCGCAGCTCAGCGTCGAAGGCGTGACGGCGGCCGAGCTTTCGAAGGCCCGTAATAAGCTGGAGACCCGCTTTTACCAAGGCCTCCAGACCGCCCAGCAACGCGCCAACTCGCTGGGCTTCTGGGAGGTCACCGGGGGCGACTTCAAGGGCCTGTTCAACCAGTCTCCGCGCTACGCCGCCGTCTGCGTCGAGGACGTGAGGCGGGTGGCCTCTGACATCCTCCGACCGGAGAACCGCACGGTCGTTGTGGGCCGACCCCTGACGGCATGACGCCGATCCCTCACGGCATGGCGCCGGGCCTTCGCGCGCTGACCGAGGCGATTCGTGCAGGCCTCCCGAGCGAGCGCGGGCACGTCGTCTCGGTGCGGGGTCCGGCGATTCAGGTCGCATTAGGCGAGGCCCGACTCGGCGCGCGCCTGCTCCTCGATGAGCGGTTCGAGGCCGAGGTCGTCGCCTTCGAGGGGACCGTGGCCGTGGCCCTCGCGTTGTCCTCGACCCACGGCCTCCGCTCGGGCGCGCCGGCGAGGGTCCTGTGCGATCAACCGCTCCTCGTCGCCGGTGACGAGGTCCTCGGTCGCATCCTCGACGCCGCCGGTCGCCCCATCGATGGATTGGGCCCGCTCGAAGGCCAAGCCGACTGGCCGCTGCGCCGTGCCGCTCCCGATCCCCTCACTCGAAGACCCGTCACCCAGGTGCTCTCCACGGGCATTCGCGTCGTCGATGCCTTGTGCCCGCTCGGCCTGGGGCAACGACTCGCGCTCCAGAGCGGGCCCGGCGCGGGTAAGAGCACGCTGCTTTCGCAGGTGGCCGTGACCGCCGAGGTCGACGTCGTGGTGGTGGCCCTCATCGGCGAGCGCGGGCGAGAGGTCGGGCCCTTTGTCCGCTCCCTGGACGAGGTCGCCCGAAGACGCACCACCGTCGTCCTCGCTCGGGCCGACGAGCCCCCCCTGACCTGGGTGCGGGCCTTCGAGTGCGCCATCGCCTTGGCCGAGCGACAACGGGACGACGGGCGAAACGTCCTCCTCGTCTGCGACTCCATCACGCGGGTCGCTCGCGCGCTCCGGGTCATCGGGCTCGCGGCCGGTGAGCCGGTCGGCCGCAGAGGCTATCCCGCGTCGATGTCCACGGTCTTGCCGCAGCTCCTGGAACGCATCGGAAATGGACCCGTCGGCACGCTGACCGGCCTGCTCGCCGTGCTCGTCGAGGGGGACGACGCCGATGATCCCGTCGCCGAGGAGGTCCGCTCGCTCGTCGATGGGCACCTCGTCCTGGATCCGGCCCTCGCGGGTGCAGGTCGGTTCCCGGCGGTCAACATCCCCCGGAGCATCAGCCGCTGTCATGAGAGCGTGGTCGAGGCCAAAGACCTCAAGGCGGCCTCGCGCCTGCGTCGATGGGTCTCGGCCTTCGAGACCCGCTCCGATCTCCTCGCCGTGGGGGCTTATGTCCGGGGCTCGGACCGGGAGGTCGACGCCTTCCTCGAGCGCCGCGTCGAGATCGAGGCTTTCCTTCGCCAATCGCCCAGGGACGGCACCCCCATCGCCGAGACCCGCCGTCGCCTTTTGGAGCTGTGTCGATGAACGAATCCCCGCCGCCGTCCCTCGCTGAACAGACCATTTTGGTCGCCCATCACGCGCTGCCAATCGCCAACGTCTACCTGCACTTTCGAGGCGGTCCGGCGTTTGATCCCCCGGGGCTCGAAGGCCTCACGTCGCTGACCCATCGGATGCTTATGAGGGGCACGCGAAGGCGGGGTCGCGCCGAGCTCGAGGAGGCCATCGAGGCGCTGGGCACCGAGATGTCGACGAGCACGCAACGCGACGCGGTCTCCATCGGGGGCTCGGTGCTCGGGCGCAACTTGGAGGCCTTCCTCGAGCTCCTCGTCGAGGTCGTCACGGAGCCGACCTTCGAGACCGACGAGCTGGAGAAGGTACGGCGGGAGATTCAGGCCGAGCAGGTCGCCGGTCGGGACGACGACGCGACGCTCGCGGCCATTTGGTTCCGACGGACCGTTTTTCGAGGGCACCCCTTCGGTCACGGGGCCGTGGGCACGGCGGCCGGGCTTGCGGCGATCACCCGCGAGGACGTCCTGTCTTTCGCCGCGCGCCTCTATTCCCGGCCGAATCTGGTCGTCGGCGCGAGCGGGGACCTTGAGGCCGAGACCCTGCTCACACGCTTGCGCCCGCTGTACGACGCCCTCGAAGACGCGCCGCTCGTCGGCCACTTCGACCCGCCCCCCGCCGTCGTCGGCCGGCATATCCTGCTCATCGACAAGCCCGAGCGGTCGCAGGCGCAGCTCCTCATCGGGCACCCCTCGATGGTCGCCTGCGATCCGGACTACCTCGCAGTCTCGCTGGCGACGACGGCCTTCGGGGGCACGTTCACCGCCCGCCTCATGGACGAGGTACGGGTCAAGCGGGGCTGGTCCTATGGAGCCTACGCTCGCCTCGCCTCGGAGCGGGCCTCGGGCAACTACATGATGCAGGCCGCGCCGGCGTTGACCTACGCCCCAGAGACGATGCAGCTGATCTTCGATGAGTACTCGCGTTTCGTCGACGAGGGGCTGACGGACGACGAGATCGAGTTCGCGCGGGGTTATCTCCTCAACCAGCACCCCTTCCGGGTGGAGGTCCCCTCGCTGCGGTGTGGACAGGTCGTGAGCGCGCGGATTCTGGGCCGACCCGATGACAGCATCGACACCTACTGTGACCGACTCCGCGCTCTTTCTCCGGAGGGCGTGCGGGATGCGGTGCGGAGGCGTCTGCGCCCGCAGGACCTTCACGCCATCATGGTCTGCACGGCGGCTGAGGTGAGGCCAAAGATTGAGGCCATGCCCGGTTTGTCGAGCGTCACGGTCATCGACGCGAACACGCCTTGACGCACGCGGCCGGGTGATTATCCGCCGAGGGGCCGCGAGCGATGTCTCGCGAAACCCCAAAGGGGACGCCGATGTCCGATTCGCGCCGCACAGCTCCACCTTCGACGGAAAACGACGCGACTTCGAGGAGGATGACTCTGCACGTGTGGACGGTCCGGACGACGGCCGCGCCCCGGTCTTCGAGAGCCGTGGCGACCACCTTGTCTTGCGCCTGGAGGCGCCGGGCCTGAAGGAGAAGTCGGTATCGGTTTCGTTGGGACGGGGACGTCCTGACCGTCTCGGCGCACCGCTCGGTGGACCCCCCGGAGGGCTACCACGCGCACCGCCGCGAGCGACTGCCGTTCCGGGTCACGCGCACCTTCAAGGTGCCCGCCCGGATTGATCCCGAACGCGTCTCCGTTACGCTGAGAGACGGGGTGCTGACGCTACGATTGGAGAAGTCCGAAGAGGCCAAGCCGCGCGTCGTCCCCATCACAACCGACTGAGAGGTGCTTCGACTCGACAGTGGAAGGACAGAGCACATGAACACTCAGACCTAGATCTACCCGCAGCGGCGTTCGCCCTTCGCTCCCCCGACCACGAGGCCGACCCGCGTGCCGAGCCCCCCAGCGGCCACTCGCGCCACTCGGACGCCCGTGATGGACGTCTACGAGAGTGAGCGGGACTTCCTGCTCATCACCGACTTGCCGGGCATCTCGACCGAAGACTTGGACCTCCAGATCGAGAAGGACCGCCTCTCGATAAACGCGACCCGCAAGAGCGACGGCACCGGCCCGCCCTTGGTCTATCAACGCGCCTTCGCCCTCGCGCCGATCTTCGATACGGAGAAGGGCGTAGCGCGGCTCGAGCGCGGCGTCTTGACCATAAGGCTCCCGAAAAACCCCGACAGTCGACCCCGCTCGGTGCCGGTGGTGGCCGGCTGAGGCGGGTGTATAACGGGGCGATGTCGAAATACGCTGAGACGCGCGCGGCCCTCTCCCGCTGGCAAGTCGTCAAGTCGCTGAACTACTTTGAGCAGGATGCCTTTCTTCAGCGGCTGCTCCTGCACCACTTGGGGCCTGCTGGCTTCGAGGCTGAGCGGGCGGGCCTCTCCGACTTCGGGGGGGTCTGCGCGACCACGCTCGACGAGCTGATCCGCGAGAACAATCGAGACGAGCACCTCCCGGTCTTGCGGCGTTACGACGCTATCGGTCGACGCACCGAGGAGGTGATCTTTCACCCGTCCTACTTGGAGAGCGGCCGGCTCATCTACAAGACGGGCGTGATCGCGAGGTACGCGGACCCGGGCTTTGACCGCGCCCAGCTCGCCTATGTTTATCTCCTGGGCCACCACGGCGAGGGCGGGCATCTTTGCCCTTTGGCGTGCACGACCGGGCTGGTCAAGCTGCTGCTCGCGCGGGGCGACGAGTCGCTCAAGGCTCGCTTTGTTCCAGGCCTCCTGCACCTCGATCGCCAAGACCCCGAGCACCTGCACGGCGCGCAGTTCCTGACGGAGATTCAGGGCGGGTCCGACGTGGGCGCGAACGCATGTCTCGCCCGTCGGGACGGGGAGCACTGGCGCATCGACGGGGAGAAGTGGTTCTGCTCGGTGATTGACGCCGATCTCTACCTGATGACCGCGCGATTCGAGGGCGGCCCCCGAGGCACGGCCGGGCTCGGCGCGTTCATCGTCCCGAGACTGCTGGACGACGGCACGCCGAACGGCTGCTTCATCCGGCGGCTGAAAACCAAGCTCGGCACCCGCTCCATGGCGAGCGGCGAGCTCGATCTTCAAGGCGCCCTCGCCTACGCCATCGGGGACGTCGAAGGCGGCTTCAAGGCCGTGGTGGACGTGGTCCTGAACACCAGCCGTCTCTACAACGCGGTCGCGGCCTGCGGCATCATGCGGCGCGCCGAGATTGAGGCGACGACCTATGCCCACCATCGTCAGGCGTTCGGGCAGAACATCGCCGAGTTCCCGCTCGTCGCCGCGTCGCTCGCTCGGTTGAAAGAGGAACGCGAGCTCAGCCTCGCCGGCACCTACGCCCTCATCGCCCTCGCCGACGCCGCAGCCCTCAACGTGGCCACCCAGGACGACCGCGATGTCTCCCGCCTCGTCGTGAACATGAACAAGTACTTCACGTCGATTCGCGCGACGGCCATGGTGCATGAGGCCATCGAGGTTCTGGGCGGCAACGGAGCCATCGAGGACTTCTCCGTCCTGCCGCGACTTTGGCGGGACTGCATCGTGCTCGAGAGCTGGGAGGGGACGCATAACGTGCTCTGCGCCCAGGTGCTCAAGGACCTCCAGAAGCTCAGCCTGCACCGGGCATTCTTTCGTCGGTGCCGGAGCCTCGCCTCGTCTACGGTGCTGCTGGACGAGGTCCGACTCGCCGAGTCCGCCACCACCGAGCTCATCGAGTTCCCAGGCGAGCGTGCGGCCTTGGAGATCCGGCCCCTCGTGGATCGGCTGATGCGTCTCTGGCAGCGAGTCTGTTTGGAGTCGCTTGGGCCTTTCCCCGGCGGGGCGATCGAGGCTAGCCTGCCGACGCCATGAACGTGAAACACCCGATGGTTTGGGTCGCCACCGCGACCGCCCTCTTCTTCCTCGGCTGTGGGGGCGACGAGGCGCCGCAGGACGAAGACTTCGAGCGCCACTTGGCGAAGCCCCTGCCGCTCAACAAGGTCTTCACCGACGCGCTGTCCCCCTTGGGCGGCGATAAGTCGGACTGGAAGATCTTCAACACCACCGAGCCCGGCTTGGTCACCGTCTCGATTCACTTCGACAAGCCCGACGGAGACTGCGAGGCGCAGCTCGCCGATAAATACGGAGCGAAGATTGAGCGGGAGATCCAGTCCGCCAACCCCTATGTCCGGTTGACGCGCAAGGTGGAGCCCGGTCGGTTCTTCGTGTGGATCTACGCCCCGAAGGACACCTGCTCGACGCAGTACTCCATCGAAGCGCGCCTCGAGCCGGACTGAGTCTCTCGTGCCGCGCAGACTTCGAACGCAGTCGGCAGAGGCCACAGATGTCGGGCGCACGCGGGCGGTCAACGAGGATGCCTACGCCGTCAACGCCGAGGCGCTGACCTGGATCCTCGCCGACGGCATGGGGGGCCACGTCGGCGGGCGGGTGGCGAGCCGCATCGCCGCCGATGAGGCCCTCGACTTCATGGTCCGCTGGCGCAAAGAGAAGGACTTCGTCTGGCCCTTCGAGGTCATGGACAGCCGGTCATTCGAGGAGAACAGCGTCGCCAACGCCATCCGCGTGGCGAACCTGCGCGTCTACAACCGCTCGCAGTACGACGAGACGTGCGCGGGCATGGGCACGACCATGGTCGCCTTGGCCTATAACCCCGAGGTCGGGCTGGTGATCGGCCACGTCGGGGACAGTCGTTGCTATCGCCTACGCGCCGGCGATTTTCAGCTCCTCACCGAGGACCACTCGCTCGTCAACCACCTCAAGCGGGCCTACGGGATGTCCGAGGAGCAGGCGCGGGCCAAGGCCGGGAAGAACGTGATCGTGCGCGCCGTCGGCCTCGAGGACGACGTCGATCCCGAGCTCAACGTCGACGAACCCCAGCCCTTTGACGTCTACCTCGCCTGCTCCGATGGCCTCTCGGAGATGGTCGACGACTGGATCATGCAGAACATCCTGATCGGCCATCACGAAGACCTTCAGGGGGCCGCAGACGCCCTCGTGCGGGCGGCGAACCAGAACGGCGGCGTCGACAACATTACCGTCCTGCTCGTTCGCTTCCTGCCCGACTGAAGGCCGACAGCAGGGCTTTTACGCCGCCACGGAGATCACCCGAGGCGAAGGAGACGTGGGCGAGCACCCGCTGTCTCAGGGGTCCGTCCAGCGCGGTCGCCGCCATGACCGCACCATGGGGATCACCGACCGAGAGCCGCGCCGCGCAAGACAACCAGGCGTGCCTAAGATCGAAAGGCGGCGAGGGGGGTGTCTCGGTGCACGGCGACGTCTCGAGCAGCAGGACCGCCGCCCGACCCTGCCCCATTTGGAGTCGGCAGATCGCCGCGGCGAGCACCGGTCCGTAGTCGCGGGGCGACAAAGAGACGCATCGCTCGAAGGACTCGGCGGCGGACGGCCACTTTTTCGACGCGCTCTCAAAGAGGCCGTCGGCGAGGTGACGATCGGCGGCCGAGAGACTCAATCGAACTCGAGGTGCTTGAAGCGCTTCGAGACCGGCGGCTTCTCACCCGGGCGTCCGTCTGCGCCTTCAACGGTGGCCGTCGCGGGCGGAGGTGAGGCGGCGGGGCCGGCCAGAAGCCCAGCGGTGGGCCCAGTCGAGGGACCCACAGGCGCGGGCGCGGGTCGTAAAGCGGGTTGACCAATCGGGGTCGCCGCCGCGCTCGAACGGGCGGGCGCGCGCACCTCTCTCGGGCCGTCCAAATCGACGATGACGCGCCGACCATCGACGGAGAACAGCGACAGCTCCGGAGCCTGGCAGGTTCGCTTCAAGTGCCCGATGAGCGTGGCGAAGTCCATCTGCGAGAGGTCAAGACCTATGGCCTGCGCCGGGGTGCCCGTGGGCATGGCACGCTCGATGACATACTCGCGGATGAGGTCACGCAGGAGCAAGACGAGCTCAGCGCGGTCATGCCCACTCGTCGCCTGCACAAGCTCGTCGTGCAGGGCTTCCCAGTCGTGTCTCGGCATAAAAAAGTCCTCAGGTCTCTCGTCGGCCATAGATCGGCGGGCAGGTTCGGTCGGTGATGCAATCGATGAACACGGTCGTGCCGAGGTCCACCTCGTCAAAGTGCGCGTCGGACAGATCACAACGAATGAGCACAGCACCGCGTAATTCCGCCGCGTAGAAGTTTGCGTGGCGGAGGTCGCAGTCGAGAAAAAAAGCACCGGAGAGGCGGGAGCGCATGAACGGATAGCCTCCGAGCCTTGGGTGGCGAAAGCTCGCGCGGATGCAGAGCGCCCGCTCCAGGCAGAGCCACGAGCCGTCTCCGCCCTCGACCGAGAAGTCGTGAAGCCGCGCGCCGCTCCAGTCGCCGCTGGTCAGCTCACAGTCCAAGAGGTTGACGTTGCGCCAGGTCGACTCCGGGGCCCGCGCGCGTCTCAGATCGCAGCCGAGCGCGCGGAGGTTGTCGAGGCTCGAGCGGCTCAAGTCGACGCTGTCGAGATCACAGCCGACGGCCTCGACCCTCGACCAGCGTGTCGCGTCCAGCCGCGAGTCTCGCAGCCCGAGCCGCCGCATCGTTACGCCCTCGATGGTCGTGCCGATGAGATCCTGGCCGCGTAGATCAATGCCGTCGAGGTGAGCGCTCGTGAGGCGGCCGCCACGGTGGGCGAGGACTTCGTCAGGGCTGTTCATCAGTCGGGCTCTTCTGGCCGACCCTAACGCAAGCCGCCGGGCGTTGTCAGTCCCCAACGGCGCGACTATAGTCCTTGACCCGCCATCATCCCCGTCCGTCAGTGCTCAAGGAGCGCGCGCATGTCCCGCCAGGCAAAGCTGACCTACCGCACCGTCGAAGGTGAGCCCAAGGAGGTCATGGTGCAGGCGGGTGAGGAGGCCTCGGTCGGGCGGCACCCCCAGTCCACGATCTCGGTAAACCAGCCGTCGGTCTCTCGGAAACACGCCCGGATCTGGCTTGAGGGGCAGCTGTTCTTCATCGAGGATCTCGGCAGCTCCAACGGAACGTACGTCAACAACCAGCGGGTCAATCGGGCTCAGCTCAGCGACGGCGATGACCTCCGCTGCGGCGACTTCAATATGTCATGGGCGGAGGTGACCCCCCGCGCCGCGTTGATCGCCAGTGCCCCGGCCGGCAGCCCTCGGCTCGTGGGCACGCTTCGTCCGGGCGGGCGGCCAGCCGATGCCGCGCGAGCCTCCGGTCCCCCCGCGCTCCCCTCACCCGCGCCGCAACGCTTGAGCCCTGCCGAATCCCGGCCGGTTGTCGCCGCCGCCCCACGCCCCGTCGGCGTGTTGCCAGCCGTGCCAGCCGCGCCCGTGCGCCCGCTCGCCGCGACCGCCCCGCCCGTCGCACCCGCAGGCCAAGCTGGGTTTTCCAGGCGGGCCGAACCGGGGGCCGAACCCGCGGCGGACCACAGCGCGGAGGTGACCCGACTGCGGATCGAGGTCGAGCGATGGAAAGCCGCGGCTGAGGCTGGCGCCGTCTCCGAAGGCCTCGCATCCATCGCCCAACAGACGGGCGACAACCTTCGCCACGAGCTCGAGAGGAGCGTTCACAGCCTCGAGCGCGCGAAGATTGAGGCGGCCTCCGCCGTCGCCGAACGAACGAAGAGCGACGTCGAGCTCACGGAGCTGCGCAGCGACATCCAGGACAAGGCCCGTCGCATGGGCGAGCTCGAGCGAGCCGTGGAGGTCGGGCGCGAGCAGGCCGCGACGCAGGCCGAGCGTTCCGTTCAGCTCACGAAGCAGATTCAAGTGCAGCAGGCCCAGCTCGAGGCCTATCGACGAGAGAAGATCGACCTCGAAATTGAGGTCGGCACGCTGCGGGACAAGTCGACGAAGGTCCAGCAGGCGCTCGACGTCGGCACGAGCCGCGAGGGGGATCTGGTCAGCCAGATGAACGACCTCAAGCGTGAGGTCCGCCAAAAGGAGAAGGGGCAGAAGGAGACCGAGAAGACGCTGGAGGTCGCCGAGTACAACCTCCGGGCGGCGAAGGACGAGGTCGACAACCTTCGCCTCGCGCTCGGCTCCGATGACGGTGCGCGCCGTGGCCTCTCGGCGGAGATGACCACGCTTAAGCAGGTGCTCGGCGAGAAGGAGGTCATGATCGAGAGCCTCCAGATTGAGGTCGCCCGGTGGCAGCTTCGAGCCGAGCACAAAGACGGCGATGTGCAGGCCGCGGTGGCCGAGCAGACCGCGCGCATCCGAGCCGACTTCGCGCTCGAGAAGACCTCGCTCGTCGAGCAGCGACAGGCGGCGATGTTGGAGATCGAGCGCGTGCGAGTCGCGGCCAAGCCGCAGGCCAGCCACACCGCTGAGCTCGAGGCCCTCGTCCGGCGGCAGGCCGAGATGCAGCTCGAAAACAGCCAGCTCACCGAGCGCGTCTTGAACCTCAACGCCTCACTCGTCGATGCCAAGGTCGCCCTCGCGACGACGAGCGCCGGGGGCTCGAGCTCCACGCGCGCCATGCAGGAGCAAATCAACGACCTCAAGCGTCAAAACCGAGACCACCGCAATGAGCTGGAGCGGGCGGGGTGGGGCGACTCCGGTGACGGTCAAAGCCCCGTAGCGCCTTCACCGACCGATGAGCTCAGACGCACGCTCGATCGGTTACGGCAGGGTGGGATCGATGTCTTGACCGCGCTGCGCGGCGCTGGATTCGAGGTGCCCGTGGCGGTGCCCGCTCCTGCGTCCGCTGCGCCGGCACCCTCATCCACGGAGTACACGAGACTCAGGGCCGACGCCTTCCGGGTCTACGAGGACATCAACGACCTCGCCAGCGAGCTGCGAAACAACGTCGAGCTCGCCCAGACCTATGTGGCGGATCTTCGCGAGAGCGCGTTGCTCGTCGCGGGTCTGCCCACCGAGGCCGTGCCCGAAGCCCTCCGCGAGCGCGCCGTCTCCATCGTGGCGCAGACCGATCCGAGCACCACGATCGGCGCCGCAGAGGAGACCCTCTCTGCCCTCAAGACGGCGGCGGACACGTTCAAGAGGCACCTCAGGGTCTTCCGCGAGGTCCTCGTCCTGCACGGCTACGGGAGCGATTAAGTGATGGTCCAGAAGATTGACAGTCGCACCGAGCTTGAGCACCTCGTCAAGGCCCGCTATCCGGTGATCTACATCAACAGCTCCGAGGAGGAGCGCGTCGAGCGGGCCATCGGCGCGACCCGCGAGGCTCTCAACGCCAAGAGCGCCGTGAAGCGAAAGCTCTTGTACTGGTCGATCACCGAGGGCTTTACCGGCGACCAGGAGTTCAGCGATCTGCGCGATCCCATCAAGGCCCTCGATCTGCTCATCAAGTTCGAGGACAGCGCCATCTTCGTGCTGCGGGACTTTCACCCGTACCTGAAGGACCCCGTGGTCGTGCGCCGCCTTAGGGATTGCCACCGCAACTTCAAAGAATCCGAGAAGCTCAAGACCGTGCTCCTGCTCTCGGCGCAGATGAAGATCCCGACCGAGATCGAGAAGGAGGTCGCGATCGTCGACTTCGCCTTGCCGAGCCGCGCGGACATCCGGCTGCTCATCGACGGCTTGTGCCAGGACTTTGGGCTCACCCACCGGGACGAGGCCCGCGACCGCTTCACCGAGGCGGCCCTTGGGCTCACCTACGAGGAGGCCAATAACGTCCTCGCGAAGAGCCTCGTGCGCCACCGCGACTTCGACATGGACACCATCCTCTCGGAGAAGAAGGCGATCATCCGCAAGTCCGGCCTGCTCGAGTACTACGAGTCTCTCGAGCAGTTCGACGACGTCGGCGGGCTGAGCGCGCTGAAGGACTGGCTCCGGAAGCGACAAGGCGCGTTCTCCCAGAAGGCCCGGACCTTCGGCTTGCCAGTGCCCAAGGGCATCCTGCTCATCGGCGTGCCCGGCTGTGGCAAGTCGATGACCGCCAAGGCCGTGGGTGCGCTCTGGCAGATGCCGCTGCTCCGCCTCGACGTGGGCAAGGTCTTTAGCGGGCTCGTCGGCTCGTCCGAGGAGAACATCCGCAAGGCGATCGCCACCGCCGAGGCCGTCGCGCCGGCGATCCTGTGGCTCGACGAGCTGGAGAAGGGCTTCTCCGGCGTGCAGTCCTCCGGCCAGAGCGACGCGGGCACGACGGCGAGGGTGTTCGGCAGCTTCATCACCTGGCTTCAAGAGAAGACCTCCCCGGTCTTCGTCATCGCCACCGCCAACGACGTGTCCATGATGCCCCCGGAGCTGCTCCGCAAGGGTCGATTCGACGAGATCTTCTTCGTCGACATGCCGACCGAAGACGAGCGGCGCGACATCATGCGGATTCACATCAAGAAGAAGAACCGGGACGCCTCGTTGTTCGACTTGGACGCGCTCGCAGTGGCCGCCCGCGGGTTCTCCGGGGCCGAGATGGAGCAGGCGGTCATCAGCGCGCTCTACGATGCTTACTTCGAGAGCACCGACGTCGACACCGCCCGCGTGGTCACCGCGTGTAACGAGGTCATCCCGCTGAGCCTGACGATGAAGGAGAAGATTGACGCGCTCAGAGACTGGGCCCGTTCACGAGCTCGGAGCGCGAGTGGCTTGCCCATTGGTGCCCCGATGGACGATGACAGTAACGCGGAGGGTGGCGGCCGGACGGGCCCGTCGTCCGGCCGCCGTTTTCGCAATCTGGAGATGGACGGAAACGGATGAGTCACTTCACGACCGTACAGACGAAGATCAAAGACCTCGTCTGCCTCAAGAAGGCCCTGACGGATCTGGGCTATGCCTTCACAGAAGACGAGGCCGGTGTAGAGGTCCTCGGATATCTGGGTGCGAAGACGCGCGCGGAGCTGTCGGTCAAAGCGAGCAAGTCGTATGACATCGGGGTCAAGAAGACCGTCGACGGCTACGAGTTCGTCGCCGACTGGTGGGGCGTCGAGACGACCCGCGGCGTCACGCAGGAGGCGTTTATGAAGACCGTCACGCAGCGATACGCCTATCACAAAGTCCTCAGCGAGGTGGCCCGACAGGGCTACACCATCGAGACCGAAGAGGTCTCCACCGAGCAAACCATCTCCATCACGGTGCGCAAATGGCAGTAAAGACCGAGTTGCACATCGAGATCACGCCGGACGGCGAGGTCAAGGTGACGGTGAAGGGGGCCTCTGGGGGCGCCTGCCTTGAACTGACGAAGGCGCTGGAGAACGAGCTCGGCGTGGTCGTCGAGCGTCAGATGACGAGCGCGTTCTACGAGACGGAAGCAAATGTCGGCGAGACGGTCCACGTCGGTGAGCCCGGCGCAGACGACGGAGAATCGTGATGTCCCTTTGGCAGTCCATCCTTGGGTTTTTTCGTTCCTTGTTGGGTGGCGCGGCCCCATCGCCCCCGAAGCTCGAGGTCGCGCCGTCGCCGGCCAAAACGGAGAGGGCCACAGTCGAGCTTACCGCCGCTCGGACCCCTGGACCTCGAGTGGTAAGGGTTGAACCCCAGCCCGAGGTCGCCGCCAGCGAAACCAAGGCGACCCCCGCTTCAAAGCCCACCCCCCCGGCCGCCCAGCCGATCGCTCCCGTCGCGTCACCGAGCGCGGCCGACGACGACGACGACGACGACGACGACGACGACGACGCGTCGAGCGGCACGGGCGCGCACGGAGCGGTGTCCGGCACGGACGCGCACGGAGCACTTGCGACTGAGGTCAAGAGGAGCGACCGCAAGAAGCGCAAAGACAAGAAGCGCCGCGACCGCAAGAAGAAGAAGATCGGCGCGGGTCCGGACCCCGTGTCGGCTGAGGAGGCTCACGCCCTCGATGCCGCCCGGGATGAGATCAAAGCCACGGAAGCCCCGGCCACCGACGCGTTGGACATGGTGGCCACCGTCGCCATGCCCGCGCTGAGTTTTGCCTCCACGAGCTCGGCCGGGTCGAACCTCGAGGCCAAGGCCGCGCTCGACCTCGCCCCCTCGGACACCCTGCTCTCGCCCGCGATACCTCAAGTGCGCGCGGCCGCGGAGGAGGTCGCCAAAGCGACGATACCCTCAGAGAATGCGGCCGCTGACGCGGCTGCCGACGTCGCAGCCGTGGCGGAAGAAGCCGATGCCGCAGTCGCCAAGGCCGCAGCCGAAGAAGCCGCCGCCAAGGCCGTAGCCGAAGAAGCCGCCGCCAAGGCCGTAGCCGAAGAAGCCGCCGCCAAGGCCGTAGCCGAAGAAGCCGCCGCCAAGGCCGTAGCCGAAGAAGCCGCCGCCAAGGCCGTGGCCGATACCGCCGCCGCCAAGGCCGTGGCCGATACCGCCGCCGCCAAGGCCGTGGCCGATACCGCCGCCGCCGCCGCCGCCACCGTCCCCCCGCCGACCAGGGCCTCCCCGCTCAAGCTCATGGGCCTCGGCGGGCTGCCTCCGCTCGGCAAGTTGGCCACGCCGCTGCCCGCCCTCGGTCAGCGAGCCTCTACCCTCTTGGGTGCCTCAAAGCCGGTCGGCACGGTCGACGACGGCTGGGCCAGCATCTCGGCGAACAAGGGCCCAGGACTCGGCCTCTCCAAGACCCCGCTCGTCGGAGCCCTCGGCCGAAGTGCCCTCGGTGCACCCCGTGTCTCGAGCCCCCTGTCGGGCCTCTCCACCCTGGGCAAGAAGCCGGAAGCCCCAGCCGCGGCCCCCGCCGAGGCCCCCGCCGAGGCCACTGCCGCGGCAAATCTGGACGCCCCCGCCACGGCAACTCAACCCGCAAAGCCTGACGATAAGAGCTGATGAGTGATCGCGCGCTCACGCTGACGCGCTCGACCGCCCTCATCCTCGCGGAGGTCAGACATCGCGAGCAGCGGGCCGTCGATCGTCGGAGCGCGCGAATTGGCAGCCTCCGACTGCGGCCCTTCGAGGCCAAAGTCGAGCCCCTCTCGCCGATCGCCGTCCTGGTCGATCCCGATCCCGCGCACATGCAGCGCCTCAAGGTCACCGAAGAGGTCCGGAGTCTCGAACGACCCGGTGATCTCGACGAGCAGATCCGGATGGTGACGCCGCAGTTCATCCTTCGGGATACGGCGCGCCTCGATATGTACGGCGACACAGAGTCTCTTCAGCTTCGGATCACGGTCCTCCGCGACCTCGAGGTTCGGGACTACCTCGACGATGCCCGCCGGTGTCACTTCGAGCGGCGGGAGTGGCTCACAGACCTCAGCCACGTCCAAGTGCGCGTGCTTGTGGCGGAGAAGCGCGCCCTCATGGTAGACACGCCGTGGCATTCCATCTTCGGGCGCCGCGAGCCCGATTCGGCAGTTACCGCAAGCAGTCTTCCCCCCAAAAAACAAGTGCATCCCTCAGGGATCGAAAACCCCCTCGGCGTCGGCCCCATTGACGGTAGTGCCTCCCGGTGGGCGCGGTGAGATCCCTCTTTCGATAGAACGAAAAGGAGTCTCAAGTCATGAGTAAACGAATGCTGGTCAACGCCGCACAGGCGGGTGAGATCAGGGTCGCCATCGTCGACGGCGGCATCATGGAAGACCTCAGCGTCGCCACCAAAGGCGCCGAGCAAATCAAGGGCAACATCTACCGAGCGCGAGTCGTCAGCGTCGAGGCGGGCCTGCAGGCCGCCTTCGTCGACTACGGCGCCGAGCGCAACGGCTTCATCGCCTTTGGCGACATCAACGAGCGTTTCTGGTCTCGCCGCCCCAAGGGCGACGGGCGGCCCCGCATCCAGGACTGCGTCGAGCGCGGCGGTCAGATGATGGTTCAGGCCTATAAAGAGGAGATGGGCAACAAGGGCGCCGCCGTGACCAGCGAGATCTCGCTGCCGGGTCGGTACCTCGTCCTCATGCCTGGCGCGGAGAGCGGCGGCATCAGTCGCAAGATTGAGGACGAAGACGTCCGCAAGACCCTGAAGGAAATCATCAAGAAGCTCGCACCTCCCGACGACATCGGGATCATCGTGCGGACGGCCGGTATGGGCGCGTCGCGTCAGGAGATGGAGGCTGACTTCCAGAACCTCATGCGGGTCTGGGGTCATATCCAGCACAGCTTCGATCAGCGCACCGAGCCGGGCCTCGTCTACCAGGAGCAGGACGTGGTCATCCGCTCGGTCCGCGACTACTACACCGACGACATCGACGAGGTGGTCGCCGACGACGTGAAGGTGCACCAGCAGATCACCGACTTCTTCCAGCGGAACATGCCGGGCGAGGTCGGCAAGGTGAAGCTCTACAGCGGGAAGATGCCGATCTTCAGCAACTTCGGGCTCGAGCGGCAGCTGGAGAACATCGTCAGCCCGCGGGTGCCTCTGAAGAGCGGCGGCTCGATCGTCGTCAGCCCCACTGAGGCGCTCATCGCGATCGACGTCAACTCTGGCAAGTCCAAGGGACAGGACAACCCAGAGGACATGGCCTTCCAGACCAACCAGGAGGCCGCCGAAGAGGTGGCGCGCCAGCTTCGGCTGCGCGATCTCGGCGGGCTCATCGTGGTCGACTTCATCGACATGCACAGCCCCCGGCACCGCCGCGAGGTCGAGAAGGCCCTCACCAAGGCCATGAAGCTCGACAAGGCCCGCGTCGAGATTGGGCGGGTCTCGCAGTTCGGGCTGCTCGAGCTGTCCCGGCAGCGTATCAAGGCGCGGCTCATCTCCAGCACGCACAAGGCCTGTCCGATGTGTGAGGGCTCGGGCTTCGTGCTCGGGACCGAGACGGCGGGTCTGTCTATCCTGCGTCGACTTCAGGAGCTGGCTGTCAGCGCCGCCGACGAGGCGATCATTCGCGGGCGACTGCCCGTCGACGTGGCCCTCTTCCTGCTCAATGACCAGCGCGAGGCCCTGTCGCAGCTCGAGAGCGAGTTCAACGTCACCATCCAGATCATCCCGGACCCCTCGGCCGTGAGCTCTCGAGACGCCGTGGAGATTGTGCGCTCCGGGCAAGGCGAGAAGCAGCCGGATGAGCGGCGTGAGCGTAAGGACCGCAAAGAGCGTCGTGACCGACGGCCCACCTCGGGCAAGCCCTCGACCCCCCCGGCCCGCGCGCAGTCCCCCGCCGCGACCCCTGCACCTCACGCCGCGCAGAGTGACGGAGACGACGAAGAAGACGACGTGCCTTACGAGGCGCCGCGGATCGTGGGGTACATCGCCCCGGATAAGCTGAGCCCGACCTCAGCCGACGATGAACTTGACGCGGAGACTTCGCGCGGTAGTGCCAAAACCGCGGAGACTTCGCGCGGCAGTGCCAAAACCGCGGAGACTTCGCGCGGCAGTGCCAAAACTGCGGAGCCCTCACGTGGGAGTTCCAAAAACGCGGAGCCCACGGCCAGCGCGCCCGCCTCTGATGACGGAGACACCGAGACCGACAGCCACGGTCGACGTCGCCGTCGCCGTCGCCGCGGTCGGGGCGAAGGGGCCACCGAGGTCACGACGACCGCCGACACTGTGCAGCCGGCGGCCCCTGAGCCGGTGGTCGCGCCCGAGAGCGCGGCGCCCTCCGGAGCCGATGAAGATCGCCGTCGCCGCGACGAAGCTCGGGCTCGAAATCGAGCTCGGCGGGAGTCGGGCGGAGGCGCCGAAGAGATCGGTCGCGAGAGCGGTCGCGAGACCGAGCTGGCCGCCGCGCCGCCTCAGGTCTCGCGCCCTGCGCCGGCCCAGGCACCACCCCGAGCGCCCATCGACACGGTCGCCGTGGCCCAGCGAGTCAAGCAGATCATTCGCGGCCGCCTCGGGAAGAAGCGACCCGTGAGTCCGCCCGTCGTCGTGCCTGTGGCCGTCGCTGCAGCCCCCGCCCCTCAGAGCCGAGGCAAGGGCAAGGGCAAGAGCGTGGCAGCTTCGGGTGCCAGCGACGCCCTCAAGGCTCGGCTGCGAGCCAAGGTTAGAGCCGACGTAGAGCGAGCGCGCGCCAAGCTCAAGGCCGCGGAGGCAGGGCAAAGCACGGCCTTGCAGACGACCGCGCCGAAGGGCCGGAAGGGCAAGTCGGTGGCCGCTCCTCTGACCACGGCGGCCATCGCGACGTCGACGTCGATGGTCGCGCCCGCCTGGCTCGGAGGCCTCAAGGACCGCCTCAGGGCGAAGCTTGTGGGCGCGGGCTCCAAGCGGCCAGCCGTGGCCCAACCGCAAGCGCAGGCTCTTTCGGTTAAGGACAAGGTCAGGCAAAAGGCTGTAGACGAGAAGGCCAAGGCGACGCCCACGCGTTCCGCCGCGCCGGTCGTTGCCGCAGCCCCCGTAACGCCGAGAGCCCCGGAGGCCCCCAAGGGGCTGCGAGAGAAGGTCCTGGCGAAGGCCACCCCGCGGCCCGCGGCGAAGGCCCCGCCGGCCGCGCCCGTGAAGCCTGAAGCCCAGCCGACCGCGAAGGCCTCGAAGTCCCTGAAGGACAAGGTGCTCTCCAAGTCCGCCGCGCCGAAGGCTGACGCGCCGCAGGCCGAGGCTGCCCCTCAGGCCGCCGTGCCAAGGAAGACGACGGGCCGCCAGGACGCCGCGAAGAAGGTGCTCGCCGCCTTCGACGACGTCTAAGACCCCAACGTTCAGCCGCTCGTCGTCTCCGGGCCTTTGGGGTTCAGGACCCCATCCAGGGAGACGATGAGCGCGTTGAGGTTCGCATCCAGGCCACCGTCCCGCAGCGCCCTCAACGCGGCGACGTAGGCGGTCAGGGCTCCGGCGTCCTGGTCGACCCGCTCAACCCGAGCGACGATCGCGGCGACTTTGAGCGCGATCTCGTCGACGAGGGGTCGGGCGGTCGAGGGGGATAGGCGCGAGGCCTCACGATTGAGCATTGAGAGCGCGTCCGTGCAGCGGGCTACGCGCGCCATCCAAGCCGTTCGGGCGACCGGATCAATGCCCAGCCCCTCGCTCTCGACGAGAGCGGTGGCGCGTGCGACGGCGACCGTGGCGCGGTCAAGGGCGACCTGAACCGAGGCGCTGCCCTGGGTCAATCGCTCGAGCGCGAGCCGACTCGTTCGACCCTGGACTTGCGCCCGCTCCCTCGCCGACTGGGCATCTCGGGCCGGACCCGCCGCGACCCGGACGATGGCATCGAGCGCTTTCAAGCCTTCGAGGGTCGCCGAGTAGACCTGCTGCCGACGCCCGGGCAGCTCGCGGACGACCTTCGCCGCCAGATTGGACGCGGCGTCATGAGCCGCCGTGAAACGTTTGCCCGAGGCGCCCGTCTGTCGCTGGCGCAACACCTCCGTGAGTGCCGCCCGTAGCTGAACGATGACGCCGTCTTCAAGCGATGCGCGAAGCCGAGCCTTTACACCCGGCTCGATCGGCGCGGCCTTCTGGCGTTGGCCAAGGACGATCGCCGCGTGTCGCTCAATGGCTGCCAGAGAGGCCGTCAGCGCGGGGGGTGCCTTGAGGAGCCCGTCCGCTTCGGGACGCAGCCGTTCGAGGATAGAGGCGGCGTCCTCGACGGCCCGCTCGGCGAGGCTCATGGCGTCGGGCGCGTCCGTCGGCCCTTGAAAGTCATGGGCCCGTGTGGTGGTGGCGCCCGCTGCGCCTGGACCTCGCGCCTGGTCAAGCGACTTGATCTCCGCCCAGGCCTCATTGAAACGCCGCGCCTCCGACTCCGCGCGTGCCAGGGTCTCGGGGTCCGCGCCGACGAGCCGGTCTGGGTGCGTCTCGAGCATGAGGGCATAGTAAACCGCCTTGACCTCCTCGAGGGTCGCGCCCCGACGCACGCCCAAGGCCGCGTAAGGGTCGGGCCGTCCGTCCGGGCGTTTCACGAAGCCCTCGATCCTTCTGGCCGCGCATGCACATAACGCAGCTTGTCCCCGACCCGGAGCTCAAGCGCGAGCGCGAGATCCCTCGGCACCTCCACCCGAAACGGGTCCAAGAGACGCAAGTGCCCGAGGCAGGCGCGGAAGGACAGGCGAGAGTTGCCGATAAGGTACGTCTCCGGCAGCCCCACCTCGGCCACGACATCGACGACCTCGGCGACGGCGCACTCGCGGATCGTTCGAACCTGCGCTCGATCGGCGATGACGAGCGGACCGGCATCGAAGATGTCGATGTGGTCGCCGAATACGAAGCCCTCCTGTCGCAGGAGCCCGAGCGCCGGCCGCGTCTCTTCGTGGACCTCTCCGATGACCGCCTGAACTTGGGGCGGCAACATGGGCACGTAGATGGGGTGCTTGGGCATCAAGTCGGCGATGAAGGTCTTGTCGGCCGCCGAGAGCGCGTCCGCCCTCGCGAACTCCATGTCGAAGAAGTGCCGACCAATCGCGTCCCAGAACGGGCTCTGGCCGTGCTCGTCGAGCACGCCGCGCATCTCGGCGATGACTCGATCGTCGAACCGATGTGGATGGTCGGCCATGAAGAGGAAACGGGACAACGAGAGGAGGCGACCGTTGCCGCCGCCGCGGTGGGTGCTCTCGAGGAAGAGCGTGCCAATCTCGCTGGGCCCGGCGTGGTTCTCGACGAGGTGCAGCGTAGCGACCTCGCGGCTGACGGCGAGCTCTTTGGAGGCGTGTTGGGTCTGGCGGAGCGCGTAGGCATAGAACGGCTCGAAGCCTCCGACCTTGGCCACGATGCCGCATGTCCCAACCACGCGGCCGACGCGAAGGTCCTCCATGACGAAGAGGTACTGCTCGCCTCCAGGCCGCTGCGGATCGGCCGCGAACGCATGAGTCGATCGCAAGACGCGCTCCCGGAGCAATCGGGCGTCTGGCGGCAAGGTCGTCATGCCCACGCCGGCGCTTTGGGCGAGCGCCTCGAGGCCATCCTGATCGTCGAGTCGGGCCGGTCGGATCAGCAGCATAGGCCCCCGTTCTACGACGCCCCGTCGATCAAAGCGAGTCGATGTACAAGCCGATGCGCTCGATGTCGTCGGCGCACAGCCCGACCTCGGGCGGCATCGGGGTCCCACCACCGCCCGCGCGAACCTGAGTGCCGGCGACCTTGTGGTAGAGGTAGCTCCGGGTCCGATCACCCGGCTCGATGAGCTTCATGCTCGGGAGTTGAGCCGACGAGATCCCGATGGTCCGGTCGCCAAACGGCGGGTTGAGGCTGAGGTCGGACTGTCGCTGCTCGCCCAAGTGGCAGTCCGTGCACCTCGCCCCGATGAAGCCCTGCAGATCGTCGACCGTAAACGGCACGACCGGCAGCGGCGGGCAATGCGGCGCGTGGGTACACACCGGCTGGCAGCAGTCGATCCGAAGGTCAAGGTCGTTGTCTATTCCGTCGTCGCAGATCTCCGGCATCGGCAAGCACCTGGGGTGGAGGAAGCACGAGGGATCCTGGCAGTCGGTCAGGCGGTCGAAGTCATCGTCGACGCCATTTTCGCAGTTCTCCGGCGGGGGATGGCAGTGGAGGTCTGCGTCGCAGGTCTCGTCGAGGCAGTCGAGCAGGCCGTCGAGATCGTTGTCGACTCCGTCGTCACAGCGCTCGACGAGGACCGGGCAGGGCCTTGTTTCGCAGGCGTCGGCATCGGGGGCGTCGGGCGCGCCGGGGGCGTCGGCTTCGGCATCGCGGGCGTCGGCTTCGGCATCGCGGGCATCGCGCTCGGCGTCGCGGGCATCGCGCTCGGCGTCGGCTTCGACCTCGGGGCCGTCGATCGGTCGCCGAAGGTCGGGCTGGCCTCCATCCGGGGCGGGAATCGGAAGATCCGGCGCGACCTCTGGACGCGCGTCCGGCCCCCTGTCGAAGTCCATCCCCTCGGCGGCCGCCTTCGAGTCGACCGGAGGCTCCGCATCGCGGCTCATGGACTCCGGCCGCGGCGCCTGACATCCACCGAGCGCGGAGAGCCCCAGGAGCCCGGCCACATACACTCGCCTCACGCCGAGGGCTCCTGATCTTCCAGCGCGCGTTCGACGAGCATGTCCATAGACCCCCGGAAACGCCGGACGAGCCGGTCGGCGATCAGATCCATGAGCTTGAACGCGAAGGGGCTCTGGGCGGCGAAGACCTGATCGAAGTCCGCCTTGGAGAGCTCGGCGAGGCGCGCGCCTTCGGATCCGCCTTCACACGTCGCCGAGCGCAAACCGCCGTCGAGGAGTGCGATCTCCCCGACGAGCTCACCTTTGGCCACCGGCCCGAGCGCGCGACGACCGGCCGGATCCTCGAGGTAGACTTGCAGCTCACCCTCCAGGACGAAGTGGCAGGCCGAGGCCCGCGTGCCCTGACGGTAGAGGGCCGCGCCCGGCGCGACGTTCACCTCACGCATGACGTTGGCCAGGATCTTAACCTCACTGGGGCTCAGCGTGGCCATGATCCGGAGGTCGGAGAGGGACTTCGCTTGCAGCATCTCGCGCTCAGCCTCCGCCGAAGAGGCCACGCAGGGCCGAGAAGAGCGACGGGCGGTCGCCTTGGGGTCTGACGACCTCGGCCAGGGGCGCGATGACGACCGCGCGGCCCTCGCCCAGATCAGACCCGAGCAGCGTCGTGTTGTATCGAAGGCGATCGCAGATGGTCAGCGCCACATTTCGGATGATCTTATAGGCGATGGGGTTCTTCACCCGCTTCAGCTCACGGAACTTCTGGAGGTCGAGCCTCCACAGGCGCGAGGGCTCCAACGCTCGAACCCTCAGCCCTCGCGGTCCGCCGTCCAGCAAGCAGGCCTCGCCCACGACAGTGCCCGGACCCAGGCGGGCGACCTCAAGGACCTGCTCTTCGCCCCGGGGGACCTCGACCCGCAGAAGGCCCTGTCTCAGGAGCCAGGCACCATCGGACTCGGCGCCCCGGTCGAAGAGGATGCCGCCGGCTGAGTCAATCGTGAACGGCGTGAGGAGGGACTTCACGACCCCCAGGTCCGGATCGCTGAGGCCTCGAAACAGCGCGAAGCGCCGCAAGGCCACGATCTCGTTTTCGAGCTCGGTCATGAAATACTCGTCCGTCGGAGTCTGGGGCGCGGATGTTAGGATGCGCTGCGACGAGCCGTAATCGAGAGGAAAATGAGCGATGATGATGCGGCGGCGAGTCGGACTCCTGGCGTTTAGCCTTTCCTGGGGTCTGTCTTCTCTTTCTGGCTGCGACGACGGGACGACGCCGGCCGGCCCCGACGACCACCTCAAAGATGCCTTCATCGCAGACGACAGGCGGGCGCCCGATGTCCCGATCCTCGACATGGATACGAGGCGCCGCGGGACTTTTGGAGAGCCCTGCCGGGGGAACCGCGAGTGCGAGAGCGGCTACTGCATCGACGCGATCGAGGCGGGTCGGATCTGCACGCAGCTCTGCGGGGAGTGCCCCGAGGGCTATGAGTGCAACGGCGTGGAGAACGGCGGCCCGGACCTGCTGTTCATCTGCACGACGGACCGCCACGATCTCTGCAAGCCCTGCCTCACGGATCGCGAGTGCGACGACAGCGAGGACCGCTGCCTCGAGGTCGGGAACGGTCACTACTGCGGGGAGGACTGCGCGGTCGACGGCGTCTGCCCTTCGGGTTATGTCTGCGGAAACGTGTCCGCCCCCGGCAGCGACGAGGTCATCGCGCGCCAGTGTCGCCCGATTGAAGGCCGCTGCCTGCCTTGCCTGGACGCCGACACCGACGGATATGGCGACGGCGGGGACTGCCTGGACTTCGACTGCGACGACGCCGATCCGGCCGTGTACCGGGGCGCGCCGGAGGTCTGCGACGCCAAGGACAATAACTGCAACGCGCTCGTCGACGAGCCGGAGCTGCTCGAAGTGCCCGGCGATCTCGAGCCCTGCCTCGCCTTGGGGCTGTGCGCCGGCGCTCACCGAAGCTGCGTCTCGGGTGTCTGGATCTGTGGATATCCCGCCGGGTTCAGCGAGGGGGTGGAGGGGGCCTGCGACGGCGTCGACGAGGACTGCGATGGGCGCCTCGACGAGGACTTCGATCGCCAGACCGACGTGAACCACTGTGGCGTCTGCGGGGGCCGCTGCGCCTTCCCGGGCGCCGACGCGACTTGCCTCGAGGGGGTCTGTGAGCGGGGAGCCTGCCACGAGGGTCACCACGACATCGACGGGAACGCCGGCAATGGCTGCGAGTACCTCTGCCTGGTGACGCTCGACGGGTCCGAGCGGTGTGATGGGCTCGACAATAATTGCGACGGTCGCGTCGACGAGGGCTTCGACGGCCTCGAGATCTGCAATGGCCTCGACGACGACTGCGACGGATCGGCCGATGAGGACTTCAACCTCGCCGGGGTGGTCGAGGCCTGCGACGGCATCGACAACGACTGTGACGGCAGCGTCGATGAGGGCTTCCAGGGCCTCGAGGTCTGCAACGGCGCCGACGACGACTGCGATGGGGCGACCGACGAGGGCTACGATCTGCTCGTCGATAACGCGCACTGTGGCCGCTGCGACAATGCCTGCGTCGGCCTGAACGCCACGGGCCGCTGTGACGCTGCCGTGTGTCGCATCGGCGAGTGCGACGGGGGGTTTCTTGATCTGGACGGCCTCGGGGAGACGGGCTGCGAGTACGGCTGCTTCCCGACGAACCTCGGGGTGGAGGCCTGTGACGTGATCGACAACGACTGTGACGGCGGCGTCGATGAGGGCTTCGACCTCGGCGGCGACCCGGGCAACTGCGGCGCCTGTGGCCGGTCCTGCGCTCGCGACCAGGTGCTCGTTCACTGTGACAGCGGGCGCTGCGCTTTCGATGGCTGCGTCGACGGCTTCGTGGACCTCGACGGTGTGCCCGAGAACGGCTGCGAGTTTGCGTGCGCCCGGCAGAACGGGGGGCTCGAGGCCTGTAACTTCCAGGACGACGACTGCGACGGTCGGACGGACGAGGGCACCCGAAACCGCTGCGACGGCTGCGGCCCCGAGCCCGCGGAGGTCTGTGACGGCCTCGACAACGACTGTGACGGCACGGGAGACAACCACGGAGCCTGCGGACCGTACGTTCAAGGGGCCTGCCGCGTGATTGTAGGCTGGTCCGACAACGACGCTGGCCCGGGGGGGGCCGCGAGGGATTGGGGCGTCTGCCCGGGGCAGGAGAGCGGCTATACCGGCGACGTGCGCTGCGTGAGCACCCGCCGTGATGGACTCTTCGCCCACCTCGACCTCAACGGCGAGGTCGACGACAACGACCGCCTGGCCTTGGCTTTTCAGTGTGACGACGGCGGCAACCCCGGCCTCGCCGCGTACATCGACACGCACTGCGCCGTTTATCTGGGGTACGCCGACAACAACGCCGGGCCCGAGGGCACCGTGAGCTGGGGGGCCTGTCCCCCGTCCCTCAACAGCGACATCAACGGCCTGCGCTGCACCTCGAGCGGCTACGACCGCCTCTTCCGCAAGATCAACCTCGAGGGGGACGTGGACAGCAACGACGACTTCGCGGTCGCCTTGAAGTGCAACGATCCGGCGGACCCCGGCCGCGCGGCCGCCCTCCAGCAGTCCATCGACTTCTTCATGGGCTGGGCTGATCTCAATGCGGGACCACCGACGGGCTCCATCAGCTTTGGACCCTGCCCGGGGGCGGTCGCCGGCGACGTCAATGGACAACGCTGTACGAGCTCTCGGGGTGACGGGCTCTTTCACCGGCTCGACATGAACGGGAACGTCAATCAGGACGACGACTTCGGCTTCGCCCTTCGCGCCCGACCGGCCCCATGAATGTTCAAATGACCGGCCGACGCTGCGCCATCATGCAGCCGACCTTCCTGCCGTGGGCCGGCTACTTCCACCTCATGGCCGCCGTCGACGTCTTTGTCTTCCTCGATGACGTCAAGGTCGTTCGCCAGTCGTGGCAGACGCGCAATCGCATCTTGAACTGCGGCCAGAGCCAGCTCGTCGTCCTGCCGGTCCTGGGCTCGGACAGCCAGGCCATCGCCGAGGTTCACATCGATGAACGCAGCGGCTGGCGTCGAAAACAGATCCTCACCCTGCGCCAGACCTACGCCCGCGCGCCGTTCGGCAAGGCCGTAGTCGACGCCCTCGCTCCCCTCTATGGCGACGAGTCGTTGACCCTGCTCGCCGACTTCAACTGCGCCGTCATCGAGCGGCTCGCGCGGCTCCTCGAGATAGAGACGCCCTGCGTGCGGTCGTCGGTTCTCGCGCCTGAAGGGGTCCGGTCGGCGCGCCTGCTCAACCTCTGCCGGACCCTCGACTGCGTCCGCTACCTCAGCCCACGGGGCTCCATGCAGTACCTTGAGGAGGACGACGTCCTCGAGCCCGCGGGGCTAGAGGTCAGCTACTCCGCCTTTGAGCCCGGTCCCTATACCCAGCTCGGCCTGCCGTTTGTCTCCCACCTCTGCATCGTCGACGTCGTCGCCTTTCTGGGCTTCGAGGCGGCGGCGGTCTACGTCCGAACAGGTCAGGCGCCTTGACTACCGCTCGACGAGCAGCCGGTACTCCAGGCTCTTGAACACCGGGCAGAAGTAAACGTACTCGCCGGGTGTCAGCTCGATCTTGAAGTCGCGCCCCGAGCCCTTCGATATGCCCTCACCCGTCACGGTCGGCAGGCTCTGGTCGTACTCGCCGCGCAGGACGAAGCCGGTGGCGAAGGGGTGGCCTTCATTGAGCACCCGAATCAGATATTTTCCGGCCCTTAGACGTAGACGTTTCGCGATCTTCTTCCGGCTGTCGGCCGAGGCCCGGTTGACCCTCTCGCAGTCGAGCGGAGAGTCGGCCCGGTAGGGGAGCGCGTCGGGCTCGCCTTCGACGAAGAGGCAGGTGCGCTGATGCAGCGTCAGCCGCGAGGCCCCGTCGCTCATCTTCTCAAGCGGGGGCACGACATCCGCTTTGGGCAGCTTGCCGGCGGAAGGCGCGAGCAGGGTCAAAAGCAAGGCGAGGGGCGTCGACAACATGGCGGCGGGCTCCGAATCCCGCGAAGGTCAGACGCAGCGACGCCCGGCGAAATTCAGCCGTTGACGAAGGCGATGATCTCGCCGTTCTCGTCTCGCGCGGCCCGTAGGTTATCGATGAGATCGGTGATGAGATCGCCGAAGTCGTCGTCGATGACCAAGCCCAAGTCGTCGGCGATCTCCTCGGCCCGCTGGCGCAACTCGAACTGCTGGGCGCGGTCGAAGTCCTCGTCGTCGTCCTCATCGGGATCAATCTCGATGGCCTCGCTGAGCTGCTCGAGGCTGTCCATCGCGTCGGACATGTCGTCCTCGGACAGATGACCGACGCAGGGGCTCGTCGAGGTCCCGTCGAGGTCGCCAATCTGCGAGCCGAGCAGCTCCGCGAGCCGAATCGACAGAAGTTTGTCCAATGCCTCGAAGAGGTCGCCAGGGGCCTCCTTGAATTCGGTCCGGCCGAGATGCTCACCCATATCTTCGCAGCGCTTGCGCAGGCCTTCGACGCCTTCGCTCTTGCGCACCTTGACCATCTGGGCCGCAGGCAGTGCGTAGAAGTCTAAGAAGAAGGCCATGCACCAGTCCTTATGCTCGCCGTATTGCGCCCGCCGTCTCCGGGAGGCACTGTTTTCGCCCCTCGAATGTGCGAACTCCGGCTATTTGTCAAGTCCCTCTAACTTCTTTCGCGAGAGTGGCGAAGTCGAGCCGCTCCATAAGAAAGAGGATCTGGTAGACGTCGGCCTCGTCCACGCCGGGGATCGCCATGAGCCGCCCAAGCTGTTCGACGATGGGAATTCCATGCCCCACGGCATTCCAGATGCGGAGCTGCTTGGTGGACAGCTGCAGATCCTGTGCGGTGATGAGCCGATGTTCGCAGCGGTTCAACGGGAGCTGATCCCGGCCATCGAAGTGCGCCTTGATCTCGTCGAGGGCCATCCTCCGACACACACCCTCGTTGACGAGGGCATAGGCACCGAGTTCCAGCGGCACAATCTGCGCGGTCGTATGTCCGCCGCGGTAGAAGCCGTAGTTGCCCGTGCTCCAGGAGAAGACCTCCAGGAGCTTGGCTTTGACCTGCGACGACAGCGCGTTGAAGAGGTCGTGCGGGGTCAGGAGGTTGAGGTGGACGAGCGCGTCACCCAGTCGCCCGCCGTGGTCGGACAGGACGGAGAGGGCCTCGTTGAGCCGGGCACGAGAGACGAGGCGACGGTCCACAAGGTATTCGCCGAGCAGCTCACTTCGGAGGTTGCTCGTCACATATTCTGGGCGGCCCCTTCGCCAAAAGATCTCCTTGCGCTTCGTGCCGGTCTCCAGATGCATCCGGCCGGTCGCCTTGCACGCGGCGTAGCGGTAGAGGATCCGAGGGAAGTCGAGGCGCTCGAACTGTCCGGTGAAGTCGGGCAGACGGCCCTGATGGCTCTCGGAGAGGCCATCCAGCAGGCCGTTCACCAAGCCGGCGGCCGTCCAGCTCCCCCCGTCGACCGAGACCTCCTCGGCGACGTTGAGGCCGTCCCGATCGATGATCTCGACCAGCGTTCGATACCCCATGGGGCCGTAAACGATGCCCCCGTCGTCTCGGATACGGAAGCGGCTCGTCTCGCTCCACCCGGCCGCGCTGGACGGCGGCGGCGGCGGGACCACCGGACGCGGTGGAACTGACCCACGCAGCTGCGGCACGTCGGAGACGGGCGTGGCGCGCCGTGGTGGGGGAGGCTCGGCGGGATGGAGCGACGAGCGGGGCGCGGGGACCAGCGGCGGCGCGGGCGTCCTTGGCAGAGGCCTGCGCGCGCCTCCACTCGGGTTGGGATCCCCTGCAAGGCCCGGCGCGACCTCGGCGATGGCCCGATCAATCTCGTCTTGCCGCGCGAGCTCGTCTTCGATCTCCTTGGCGAACACCGACTTCATGAAGCGACCGACGTCCTGCGTCGTGACGCGATGTTTCTCGTTGAACAGGAAGTCGAGCGCGGACTCGAGGAACTCCGTGGCCGTCTGAAAACGCTGGTCGCGCTCTCGGGCGAGGCTCTTGGCGAGGATACGCCGCAGCGCGTCGGGGACCTCGGCCGGCAGCTTCGACAGGGCCTCGCTCACGTCGCAGTCGCGGACCATCATCAGGGTCTCAAGCTCGGTCTTCCCGTGGAAGAGCCGGTTCATCGCCAGCATCTCGTAGAGAATAATCCCGGCACTGAAGAGGTCGGCCCGGGCGTCGATGTCCTGACCGGTGACCTGCTCGGGGCTCATGTAACCGAGCTTGCCTTTCATTGTGCCGGTCTTGGTGGCCGCCTCGCGCCGCGTCGCCTTCGCGACCCCGAAGTCGCCAATCTTGACCTCGCCGTCGTAGCTGAGCATCACGTTGGAGGGCGACACGTCCCGGTGAATGATGTTCAGCGGGTTGCCCCGGCTGTCGACGGCGTAGTGGGCCGCCTCGAGGCCCTTCAGCGTCTCACAGAGGATGAAGACCGCGAGCTTCTGCGGAATGCGGATCCGCAGATGCGTGCAGCGGATGAGGAGGTTCAGCAAATCCTTGCCGAACACGTACTCCATCGCGATGAAGTACTCCTGCCGCACGGCGCCGAGGTCGAAGATTTGCACGACGTTGGCGTGTTGCAGGGAGACGGCGATCTTCGCCTCGTCGATGAACATGCGGACGAACTCGTCGTTCTCCGCCAGGTGCATCAGGATTTTCTTGATGACGAGCTGCTTCTGGAAGCCCGCCGCGCCGAGCTGCCGCGCCCGAAAGATCTCGGCCATGCCGCCCAAACCAATGCGGTCGAGCAGGATGTACTTTCCGAAGGGAGTGGGCTGCACTTTAGGCAGCCGATCGACGCTGGTCGCGCGCACCGTCAAACGATGTCACAGCTCAACCGGGTGGGCAAACTCGGTGGGCTATTGTAGACGCCGTCGGGGCCCTGACATCCGGTGCCCCAAGGAGGCCGACCCATGGAATGTACTGTTTTTGATCTCTTGGAGAAGAACCGGACGGCCCGCGGCGACCACCCCGCGCTCATCGACGGAGACGACGTCGTCTCCTATGCCGCGCTCTGCGACCGGGTCGACATCGTCGCCTCGTACCTGAAACGCGTGGGCCTGCGACGGGGCGACCGGGTCGCCGTACACCTCAACAAGAGCGTGCCCGAGGTCGTCGCCATGTTCGCCGTCTGGCGGCTCGGCGGGGTCATGGTCAACGTCAGCGCGCAGCTCACCGGCGCGCAGCTCGACTACGTCCTGCGGGATTGCGGCGTTTCTGTGCTCATCACCGACGCACGCCACGCCGTCGTCTTCGCCCGTCTCCCGACCCCTGAGGCCCTCGTCGCGGTGCTCATCGAGGGCGCTTGCCCCCAAGGCGTCGACCCCGGCCTTTACACTTCGTCAACCACCTTGACTCATGCGACGCCCCCGCTCCCACCGCCCGTCGGCATCGACTGTGATCTGGCCGCGCTCCTCTACACCTCCGGCTCCACCGGGATGCCCAAGGGCGTGATGCTGACCCACCGGAACCTGCTCACGGGCGCACGGAGCGTCACGCGGTATCTCGGAAACCACGCGGGCGACCGCCTGCTCTCGCTCTTGTCCTTCAGCTTCGACTACGGCCTCAACCAGCTCCTCTGCATGGTGCTCGTCGGCGGGACCGTGGTGCTCCAGCGGGTCATGATGCCGGCGGAGATTGAGCGCGCGCTCGTCCGCCATCACATCACCGGCTTCGCTGCCGTGCCCCCGGTCTTCATCCCCTTGGTCCAGTATCTCGGGACGCTCTCACCCGCCCCTCGATTCCCCGCGCTGCGGTATCTGACGAACAGCGGCGGCAAGATCCCCCCGAACGTGCTGACGGTCATGCCCGAGGTCTTTCCAGGCACCGCCATCTTCCTGATGTATGGCCTCACGGAGGCCTTCCGGAGCACGTTCCTCTCGCCGGAGAAGTTCGGCCGCAAGATGGGCTCGATCGGGCAGGCGATCCCCAACGCCGAGGTCTTCGTCATCACCGCCGACGGCCTCGCAGACGTCGGGCAGCACGGCGAGCTCGTGCATCGCGGCAGCCTCATCAGCCGGGGTTATTGGGGCAAGCCGGAGGCCACGGCCGAGAAGATTCGCCCGTGTCCGCAGCTTCGTCACCTCATCGGCGAGGAGGGCGTCTGCTACAGCGGTGACTTGGTCTACCGGGACGACGAGGGCGACCTTTGGTTCGTGGGCCGGGCCGACTCGATGCTCAAGACGAGCGGCTACCGCGTCAGCCCCACGGAGGTCGAAGACGTGGTCTCCAAGAGCGGGCTCGTCGGGCACGTCGTGGCCTTCGGGCGCGAGGACGACCTCCAGGGCCAGCTGATCGAGGTGGCGGTGACGAGTCTCTCTATGGGCCTCGAGCCCGTGGACAAAGAGACCCTGAGCGACGCGCTCTTGGCCTACTGCAAGCACACGATGCCGGCGTATATGGTGCCCCGCCGCGTGCACACCTGGGACGGCGACATGCCTCGCACCGGGAGCGGCAAGCTCGATCGCCCGACGATCATCCGGGAGGCGCTCGGACGATGATCCCCTTCGAGCAGCGACGCGAGATCCTGGAGCGCGTCTCCCAGACCTTCGGCACCCCTTCTTACGTCTACTTCCTGGACGATATTCGCGAGCGGGCGGCCGAGCTGCGCACGGCCTTCGCGCATCGGTTCCGCCTCTCGTATGCGGTCAAGGCCAACCCCAACCTGAAGCTGCTCGAGCGGCTTCGGGCACCCGACCTCAACATCGACGCCTTCGACATCTCCTCGGGGGGCGAGCTGCGGCGGGCCCTCGCGGCGGGTTGCTCGCCGTCGCAGCTCTCGTTCACCGGCCCGGGCAAGAGGGACGCGGAGCTGTCGGCGGCCGTCGACGCGGGGATTGGCGAGGTCGTCGTGGAGTCCGTGGCCGAGGCTTGTCGGCTCGCGTCCATCGCCAAGGCGGCCGGCCGGATCCAAAGAGTGCTCATACGCTTGGCGCCGAAGCGGGTGCCCAAGGGCTTTGGCCTCAACCTCGCGGGCAAGCCCACCCAGTTCGGGATTGACGAGGAGGAGTGCCTCGCGGCCATCTTAGAGGTCAAGCAGCTTGACGACCTCGAGCTCGCGGGGTTTCACATCTACTCGGGCACGCAATGCCTCGACGAAGGGGCGATCGTCGAGAACTGGGCCCTCTACGCCGCGCTCTTTCAGGAGGTCTGCGTGGCGCACGACCTTCGGCCGCGAAAACTGGTCTTCGGGGCCGGCCTGGGCATCCCGTATTACGATCACGACGCGCCGCTCAAGCTCCTTGACGTCGCCTCGGGCATCCAGCCCATCCTCGAGACGCTGACGGCGCAGAGCCGCTTCGGTGAGACGGAGCTTCACCTCGAGCTCGGCCGCTACCTGGTCGGCGAGGCCGGCGACTACCTCACATCCGTCGTCCACAAGAAGCCCTCCCGAGGCACCCTCATGGTCGTCTGCGACGGCGGGATGAACCACCACCTCGCGGCCGCCGGGCACTTCGGCCAAGTCATCCCGAGGAACTTTCGCCTGTTCCGAGTCACAAAGCCCAGCCCGCTCGCCGTGGAGACCGCCCACCAGATCTGCGGGCCGCTCTGCACGACCATCGACACCCTCGGGCGCAACCTGCGGATGCCTGAGCTCGAGGTCGGCGACGTGATCGGCATCCCCAGTTCGGGGGCCTATGGCTTGACCGCGAGCCCCACGGCGTTTATCGGTCACGACCCGCCGCGCGAGGTGCTCGTGACTCGCAATGCCCTCGGCGACTTCGACCTTGAGGAGATCAGCGCATGATCATATCCACCCTCGCGTTCCTGATTCGGATCGCACTCGCGTTCGCGGCCGTCACCGCCCTGAGGAAGTTCATCGGGCCCAAAGCCGGGTTCGTGGGGCTCGGCGTCATCGTCGGCGCGAGCATCTTTATGCCTTGGCTCTACGGGCTCGTACCCATTGGCGTCAGCGTCCTCTGCCTCAGCGTGGCCCAGCAAGCGCGCGGCCGCGCCTTGCCCCGATGGTGAGTCTGCGTTCGCGTCGCGCTCGGTGATCCTTCCTTCGAGACGGATCTTCTGGCCCTGGTCCCGCTTGCAGAGGCCTCGGAAGAGGCGACCGGGGCGTTCACCGATCTGCTCGTGGGGTGCTCGTCGAGCACCAGAGCACCCATGACCCATTCATGGCGCTGCGGGTCCTCAGCGACATCGCGCAGGTCTGGCGGCGCGGACGCTGCCGATTGTCGTGCCCATCGTCGTCTATAACGGCGAGCGGCCATAGACGACGAGCCTCACGCTCCACAGGCTTGTCCCGACGCTGAGCGAGCTGCCGGAGCTGCGGGCGTTCGTCCCGAATGTGACGCTGTTGCTCGACGATCTGGGTCGGCAGTCAGACGATGAGCTGCGGCAGCGAGAGGTGTTCTCGGCGATGGGGCCCATCGGCGCGGTCGCGCTGGAGGGCCGCGTGGAGGGTGAGCGCGCCCTGCTCCGAGCCCTCATCGTGCACAAGTTTGGGGTCATTCCGCGATCGATCGAAGCGGCCCTCGAGACCGCCGATGAACCGTCGCTCTCGGTCTGGGCGGAGCGCATCTTCTCGGCCCGGTCTGCGGAAGATATCGTCGCCTAGCGGGCGATCTTTGCGGAGACCCAGTCCCGACAGAGGCCGTTCAAATCATCAACC
>SHZC01000102.1 GCA_009692505.1 Myxococcales bacterium | reverse complement strand
CTTCGTCCCGTCCCTGTTTATCAACTACGGGAAGAACCCCCTCGTCCTGCGGGACAACACCCCCGAGCGGAAGATCGTCGAGAAGGTCGTCGAGCACCTGATCACTTTGGACCTCATAGGCACGATGGGGCTGACCGAGCACCTACAGCTGACCGTCGCCGCGCCGCTCCATCTCTCGGACGGCAATGGGGCCACGACGCCGACCGGATCGCGGAGCACGTCGGCGGCGGCGTTTGGGGATCTGCGCTTCACGCCCAAGGTCCGCTTCTTCGGCCCGCAGGCGCGAGACGAGAACGGCGTCGGCCTCGCGTTCGCGCTGCCCGTCACGGTGCCGACCGGCGACAATCAGGCCTTCCTCGGGGGCGACGCCGTGACGGTCAACCCCAAGGCCATCGCCGAGGTGCGGCTCGAGGTGCTCAACGTCGCGGCCAACGTCGGCTACAAATACCGGCCCGACAACGACGTCTTCGGCAGCCTGGAGATTGGCAATGAGGTCACCTACGGAGCCTCGGCGGCGGTCGCCCTGGGGGACCGCGACCTCTGGATGATGGCTGAGCTCTTCGGCGCGGGCTCCGTCGAGGACGTGCGAGCCGGGAGCGAGAACAGCCCCATGGAGGCCCTGCTCGCCTTGCGCGTCTACACCGACACGGGGCTCGTCTGGACCACCGGCCTCGGTCGCGGGCTCATCGCTGACTACGGCGCGCCGCAGCTTCGCGCCTTCGTGGGCCTGTCGTATCAGGACGAAGCGGGTGATCGCGACGGCGACGGCCTCGAGGATGACGTCGACGACTGCCCGGACGATAGCGAAGACCGAGACCACTTCGACGACGGCGACGGCTGCCCGGACCCGGACAACGACCGCGATGGGTTCGTCGATGAGGTCGATCGCTGCCCCATCGAGCCGGAGACCCGAAACGGCTTCGAGGACGACGACGGCTGCCCCGACTCGGTCTCAAGACCCGATGCCGAATCGATCCCGGACAGCGATCGCGACGGCCTGACGGACGACATCGATCGGTGCCCCAAAGACCCAGAGGACAACGACGCCTTCGAGGATCAGGATGGCTGTCCGGACCCCGACAACGACAAGGACGGGATGGTCGACCAGAGCGATCGCTGCCCCAACGATGCCGAGACCGTCAATGGACTTGACGATGAGGACGGCTGCCCGGACGCAGGGCTGGTCAAGGTCCGCATCACCGCCGAGAAGATCGAGATCCTCGATAAGGTCTTCTTCGAGCCCGACCGCGCGGTCATCAAGCCCATCAGCTACGATGTGCTCAACCAGGTGGCGACGGTCTTGAGACACCACCCGGAGATCACCCGCATCCGGGTCGAAGGGCACACCGACAGCCGGGGCAAAGACGCCTACAACCTCACGCTGTCCCAGAAGCGGTCCGAGGCGGTGCGGGCGTTCCTCATGAAGCAGGGCGTAGAAGATCCACGGATCGAGGCTCGAGGCTTCGGGGAGACGCAGCCCATCACCGACAACAACACCGAAGTGGGGCGGGCGGATAATCGGCGGGTGGAGTTCCGCATTCTGGAGCAGATCGAGGACTGAGCGGGGCTCAGATCAGCCGCTTCAGAGCCAGGCGCAGCAGCTCCTCAAACGACGCTGTTGGCGACTCCTTTTGGAGTGCTGCGATGATCAGCCCGACATCGTTCGATCTGTAGCCGAGGTTGACGAGCGCGCTCTGCAAGTCTTCAAGGTGGCCCGAGGTGGACGGGGTCCGCGGCGTCATGACCCCGCCGGACTTCGCGAGCTTGTCCCGAAGCTCGAGCACCAGCCGCTCGGCTGTGCGTTTCCCGATCCCGGGTATCGAAGACAGCCGCTTGAGATCGTTGTCGATGATCGCGCGGGCGAGGGTCTCCGCAGGCAGGCCTCCGAGGCAGACCGTCGCCAGCTTGGGGCCCACTCCCGTCACGGCGATCAACATTCGAAAGAGCGCGCGCTCCTCGGAGGAGTTGAACCCGAAGAGCGCGATCTGATCCTCTCGCACATGGGTGTGCACGAAGAGGGTCGCCGTCGCGCCCGAAGGCGGCATCCGCTCGAGGACCGTCAGCGGACAGTGGACCTCATAGCCCACGCCCCCGACGTCGATGAGGACCGCCTCGACGGTCTTCTCCGCGAGCGTCCCGGTGAGTCGTCCAATCATGATCTCGGGCTCCGTCGTTCTTCGTAAAGCGCGAGCAGCGCGGCGTCTGCTCGGCGGTTTTGGCCTGCTCGACCCTGGCCCTTGGCGGGCGAAGGCAGGTCGACGGGCTTCGGGAAGGCGAGGGTCTGCGCGTGACACAAGGCGACAGCAACCGCGTCCGCCGCGTCCGCCTGCGGGAGGTCCGGCAGGCCCAACCTCAGCGCGATCGCTTGTGCGACCTGCTCCTTCTCTGCGCGACCGCTGCCGGTCACGGCCTTCTTGACCTGCTGCGGCGTGTACTCGTCGACCGTCAGGCCGGCGCGGGCGAGCGCGACGAGCGCCACGCCACGCGCGTGTCCCAGGATGAGGGCGCTGCGGGCGTTGCGATGCTGGAAGATGCCTTCGACCGCGGCGACCGTGGGTCCGTAGGTTTGAAGCACGTGGCCGAGCGTGTCGAGCATGACCAAGAGTCGCTCCGCGAGCGGGGCCTTGGGCGAGAAGACGATCACCCCATTGTCCACGTGCGTGATCGTCCCGAGCCTGGACTCGACGAGGCCCCATCCGCAGAAACGGCTGCCCGGATCGACCCCGATGACGCGCTCGACTCGCGGCGAGGGCTCGGCACTTCTGGGGGGCGGAGACGGCACGGCGGGCACTGTCGAAGCGTGGTCTGCGGTTGTCAATGGATGGGCGCACGGGGCACGATGCGTGGCTTGAATCGAGGCCCTGCGTGAACGTCTCCGCGTCTGTCCGCCTGTTTTTGATGACCGCCCTTCTCCTCGCCGCCTGCGGTTCGCCGGTGCTGGTTGAGCCGCTGCCTGTAACAATCTCCGCACCGCCGCAGCCGAGCCTGCCCCCGCTCGTTGAGGCGAACGCCTCGCAGGTGCTCGTAGGGGCGGATCACGGCGCCGCTCGGGCCTTTGTCGTGGAGAGCCTCGCCGACTTGCCCCGGGGTCCGGCGGCCATGGGCGAGCTCGGCGATCTCGTCTTGCGAAACGAGGCCCTCGTGGCCGTGATCAAACGTGCCGGGCGTGCGGGCCGCATCTCTCCGGGCGGGGCCGGCATCGTCGACCTCATGCCCAAAGGCGCGACCGAGGCCTTCGGGGAGGCGGCCACGATGCTCGATCCGGACGGGCGGGCTCTGCCCGTCTTCACCGAGGTGGTCGTCGCCCGGGATGGTCGCGATGGGGGCACGGCGATCGTGCGCGCCAAGGGGGTGGACCCGCGCGACGACCAGATAGTCATCGAGGTTGACTATCTCCTGGAGTCCGGTGAGCCACGGCTTCGTGTCGTGACCACGGCGACGAACCGCGGGCGCGGGCACTACCGCGACTTCGTGCTGGGCCTCTCGATGAGCTGGGGGCTCTTGAACCCCTTCGTGCCGGGCATCGGCGGCGGCACCCAGGGTCGACAGATCAAGACGACCTGGGTCGGTGCGGATGGGCCGTCGGCCTCGGTCGTGCTCGCGTCGAGCGGCGGGCTCGTCGAATCCATCTCCGGGCGCGAGTTCAGTCACGTCGTCGCCACTCGGGCCTACCTCTCCCCCGGTGCGACCGTCGTCTCCGAGGCGCTGCTGTATGTGGCCGGCGGGGGAGGGGTCGCGGTCGCCGAACGCCTCATGGCCCAGGCTCGACACGTCGTGACGGGCCGCATCGAGGGGCTGGTTCGGGATCGACTGGTTCGGGATCGACTGGTCCGCGATCGACTGGTCCGCGATCGACTGGTCCGCGATCGACTGGTCCGCGATCGAAAAGACCACCGACCCGTGTCTGGCGCATGGGTCTCCATCACCGAGCGGGGCGCGGGAGAGTCCACGCGAGCCGTGACGGGTCTCGACGGGCGATTCTTCGCCGAGGTCTCGCCAGGCCGGTACACGATCAGCGCGGCGGCTCCGGGGCGCGGCCCGTCGTCGCCGATCTCACTCCTCGTCGAGTCCGAAAAGAACCAATCGGTCGTGCTCGAGCTCGAGGCCGAAAGCCGCCTGGACTTTTCCGTCGACGACGAGGCGGGTCGGCCCCTCGGCGCCCGCTTGAGGCTGACGGGGGAGGGTGGGACGCCCACGCCGAATCTGGGTACAGGCGCGGTGGTCCTGGCGTCAGCGGGACAAGGCCAGACCCTCGTGCCGCCCGGCAGCTACCGGGTCGAGGTGTCCGCGGGGCCGACCTACGAGCGGCGTTTCGAGACCGTACGGCTCGTCGTCGGTCAGGCGACCGTGCTCAAGGTCACGCTGAAACAAGCTTTTGATCCCTCGCCACTCGTCGCCGTGGACCCGTATACCCACACGGTGAGATCGGCGTCGGCCATCGTATCGCCCGAGGCGAGGATCCGAGCGTGCGCGGTCGAGGGTCTCGACGTCGTCATCGCCGTCAACCCGATGGGGTCTGATGAGCAACCGGGCGAGGGCGAGAAGCCGGAGACGACGTCTCCCGTCACGTTGATGACCGGCGTGGAGCGGGTCGGAGCTCAGGGCCGATTCGCGGTCCTCCCGCTCGTCAATTCCATGCCTGCGGGGGGGGCGATGCCTGCGATGGGGGCCATGCCTGCGGCGGGGGCGGGCCCGAGCCGGGGCGACGAAGTGATCGCCTCGCTGCACGCGCTGCCCGGTCAGCCGCCCGTCGCCGTGCTGAGACCCCGCGCGCGGCAGGGCGGGTACTTCACCCAATACGCCTTCGATCCGCTCGCGGCCGACCTGCCCCGGGGTGGGTTCTCGACCGCTTTTGAGCTCTTGCACTTTGGGCCGATGACCGGCGAGGCCGACCTCGATCGACTCATCGCCGACGCCTTCGCTCTCCTGAAGCGAGGTGCCCGGTTGGTGCCCATCGCCGGCAGCGGCAGTGACGACGTGGAGCGCGAGCCCTGCGGGTGGCCACGAACGTATCTCAGAGGCCCGGTCCGCTCACCGGCGGACGTCGAAGCGGCCTGGCGTCGCGGAGATGTGAGCTTGTCGAACGGACCCCTGCTCGAGATCTCCGTCGGGGGCGTCGGGGCAGGCGGGGTCGTCGGGGCGGGCGGGGCCGTGCAGACCGCGGGGTCCCATCTGGCCGCTCTCCGCGTTCGATCGGCGGCCTGGACGAGGCCCAACGTGATCGAGCTCCTCTGCGACGGTCGGTCGGTGAGGCGCGAGGCCATCGCCGCAGTCGACGCGGCGTTGGATTTCCGGGTCGAGTGGGCGATTCCGGCGGGCGCCCGGGTCTGTCTGGGCCGGGCGTACGAAGCGCGTCTGCGTGGCGATATGCGGCCCTGGTCGTATTCCACCCCCTGGGCGTTGACGGGCCTGGTCCGGTTCGATGAAACGGCCTCGACGCCGTAGCCCCTTGCCCGTTACGATGCCGCCCGATGTCGAAAGAACACGCTGGCTTCTCAATCATTCAGGCTTTCTTGAACTTCGCCGAGTTCGGTGCCGAGTGGGTGATGTGGCTCATGTTGGCGCTCGGCTTCGCGATCATCGTCGTGGTCGTGGAGCGTCTGCGGCTATACTTGAGCACCCGGATCGACGCGCCCAGGCTCGCGCGTGAACTCGTCAAGCTGCTTGACGAAGGGCGAACCGAGGAGGCCCGACGGCTCGTCTCCAACGGGAAAGCCATGGAGGAGCGCGTGGTCGCCGACGCCCTCGAGGCCATGCCGCGGGGGGCCTTCGCGGTCGAGCAGATCATGGCGAGCTCGCTGGCCCGAGAGCGCCAGCGGTTCGACCGCTTCCTGAGCTACATCGGCACGGTCGGGAATAACGCGCCGTTCATCGGACTCTTCGGCACGGTCATCGGCATCATCCTGGCGTTCAAGCGGCTCGGCGAGAACCCCAAGGGGGGGCTGGAGATCGTCGGCCCGGCGATCGCCGAGGCGCTCGTCGCGACCGCGGTCGGGCTCATGGTCGCCATCCCCTCAGTCGCGTTTTACAACTACTTCAAGGGCACGCAGAAGGTCCGCATCGGGAACACCGACTTCTTGTCCCGCATCGTGCTCGCCTCGATGAGCAAGCCCGGGCACCACTGAGTGGCTTCGAACACCCAGGATGACGACGACGAGATCGTGGGTATCAACGTCACGCCGCTCGTCGACGTCATGCTCGTCTTGCTCATCATCTTCATGGTGACCGCCTCGTATATCGTCAAGCCCTCCATCGAGGTCACGCTGCCCAAGGCGGCGACCGGCGGCGATACGCTCGACACGACGTTGTCGCTCGTCTTGAAGACCGACGGCAGCTTGTACCTCAACGGCGAAGCCACGACACGGGAGGCGGTCGCCGCACGTTGCCGAGAGGTCGGCGCGAAGGATCCCAACGCCCTGGCGATCATCGCAGCAGACATCGCCGCGACGCATGGGCAGGTCGTGACGATCATCGACCTCGTCCGCAGCAATGGCGTCTCGAAGTTCGCCATCAACATCAAGCCGGCCAACGAGGACTGAGCGCCCCTATGTTCGCCTTGATGGACGAGCCGGAGCGCGCGGGTCGAGTGGGCATCCTGGCCGTAGGCGCGGTGCTCGCGTTCGGCATTCAGGGGGGCACCCTGTATTCGGCCAGTCGGCTCGCCCGCGCCGACCTGGTGAAGAACGTGCCCGTTGAGATGCGGTTCTTCGAGCCGCCGCCGCCGCCGCCGACCGCGCCGCCCCCGCCGACCCAGCCGCCGCCGCCGCTCCCCACTGAACCACCGAAGCGCAAGCCGCGGACTCCGCCCCCCGTTGTTCCCCCGGTGCCTGCATCGGAGTCTCCCCCGGTCGTCGGCCTCGACGTTCACAGCACGATGGAGACGGGGCCTGGCCCGGTGTTTCAGATCGGCAATACCCAGTATGGGAACCCGGACCGCGTCGCGCGGCCCGCCCCGGCTGGACCCCCGCCCACCGGCGCGCCTTCTACAGACCGGGTCGGTCCTCCGATCATTCGTGAGGCGCGCGCGCTCCTCGAGATCAAGCCCGACTACTCCCCCGACGCCCGAGCCGCCGAGATTGAGGGCGAGGTCATCGTGCTGTTGACCCTCGACGAGCGCGGGAACGTGGTCGACGTGAAGATCATCCGCGGGCTGGGATACGGGCAGGACGAGCGTGTGCTCGCGACGGTTCGCCGCTGGAAATACGAGCCGAAGCTCGTCGACGGCGTGCCGGTGCGGACGACCATCAAACGCAAGATTCAGTTTACCCTGGAGTGAGCGCGACGTGAAGCCAGAGCACAGGGCAAGACCAGACGGTTGGGGGCGACTCGGCCTGCCTTCGCTCGCGTGGGTCTCACTCTTGCTCCAACTCGTGGCCGGCACGGCGTGGGGTCAAGTCAGCACCGAAGCCGACGCGGCGACCGGGCTCCCCGCGCCGTCTCCAGCGGCCCCCGCCGGGATCCTGACGCGCGCGCCCGTGCTCCTGAACTTCGTCGAGGCGGTCCGACCGGCGGGCCTCGAGGCGACTGAAGCGACCGTCTTCTTGCGGCTCCAGATTGGGGTCGACGGCCGGGTCAAAGACGCTGTGGTCGAGCGGCCTGCTGGCGCGAGTTCAGACGACCGCTCCGCGGGTGCGGGTGTATCCGCGGTCGCGGGTCTAGACGCCCTCGCCGCCGCGGCCCGGACGGCCAGCCTCGCGTTCACATTCTCGCCCGCCGAGGTCGACGGTCGCCCCGCCGAGGTTCAGCTCGTCTACCGCTACGACTTCACCGTGGCCGAGCGCACAGTCGAGGTCTCCGTCGGCAGAAGCCCGGTCGGCGTGCTCCGGGGTGAGCTCCAGGAGCGAGGCTCCCGCAAGCCCCTCGCGGGCGTCACGGTGGTGATGACCCTCGGCGCCGGTGAGTCGCCAGCTGGCGACTCGGGTGCACGTGACCTGGCCGTGCGCGTCGAGACCTACTCCGACGGAGACGGACGCTTCGAGTTCATCGCCGTTCGCGCCGGCCGCGTCCGAATCTCCATCAACGACCCGGCCTACTATCGCGTCGACGACGACGAAACGGTGCTCGCCGGGCAGGCGACCGAGGTGAAGTATTACCTGGAGCCGGCGGGCCTCAACGCCGGGGCGATGATCGTCGTCGGCAAGCGAGTCAAGAAAGACGTCTCCCGTCAGACCCTCACCCTGACGGAGATTCGCAAGATCCCGGGCACCTCCGGGGACGCGCTGAAGGTCATCCAGAACCTGCCCGGAGTCGCGCGCATCCCGTTCGGCGGGGCCCAGCTGATCGTTCGAGGCAGCAATCCCGGTGACTCCGCCGCGGCGATCAACCGGCACGTCATCCCGCTCGCTTTCCACTTCGGCGGCCTGCGGAGCGTGTTTTCCAGCTCGCTCTTGGAGTCGATCGACTTCTATCCCGGCAACTTCGGCGCGGAGTTCGGGCGATTCAGCGGGGGCATCGTCGACGTCCGAGTCAAGCGTCCCGAGACTGACCGCCTGCATGGCTACGTCGAGGCCGACTTCTTCGATGCGGGGCTCCTGCTCGAAGGCCCGGTCGGAGAGCACGGCGCGTTCGCCTTGGCCGCCCGTCGCAGTTACATCGACGTGCTGCTCCCGTTCTTCCTGCCCGAAGAAGCGGACCTCGACTTCACGATCGCCCCTCGGTACTACGACTACCAAGCCATCTACGATTACAAACACGGTCGACACCGGCTGAAGCTCTACCTCTTCGGCAGCGACGACGTGCTCACGTTTCTCCTCTCGAAGCCTTCGGACGTTGACCCGGCCTTCCGCGGCGAGTTCAAAAACGAGACGGGCTTCTACCGCGGCTACTTGAGCTGGGCCTATCGCGTGAACGACGCCGTCGAGCACGAGCTCTCCGTGTCCGTGGGCCGAAACCACCTGTTCTTTCGCGGGACTGAGCGGCTGTTCTTCGACAATAGGCTCACGGCCATCACGGCCCGCGACGAGGTCAGCGTTCAGATGAATGACCGCCTCGAGCTGCGAACGGGCTTCGACTTCGAGGGGTTCGTCGGCGACGTGGCGATCAACGCGCCCATGCCTCCGAAGGAGGGCGACGACCAGAACGGGGGCACGCCGCTGAGCACACTGAAGCTCATCCGGGTCCATCGGACGTTTAACCTCAGCAACCCCGCGTTGTGGATGGAGCTGCGGTCCAAGGTGACTGACGATCTCCAGGTCATTCCGGGGGCGCGCGTGGACTACGACCACCGACTTCGGGACACGACGATTGACCCCCGAGTCCAGTTTCGATGGGCCCTCGATGAGGCCCTGACGCTGAAGGGCGGCGTCGGGATGTATATGCAACGCCCGCTCCCCGACGAGTCCGATCCGGACTTCGGAAACCCGGACATCGAGCTGGAGAAGTCGGTGCACACGACCCTCGGCGCGGAGTACATCTTCGGCGACGGCCTGTCCCTCGATGGCAATACGTTCTTCAAATATATGTACGAGCAAGTGACGCTCGACCGCGGCGAAGTGGCCGACGCCTTGCAGCGGGAGACGCAGGCGGCAGGCGCGACCACCACGCGGGGGATCCCCTACAAGAATCAGGGGAAGGGCCGGGTCTACGGGCTCGAGCTGCTCCTGCGTAAGCAGGTCTCCGACCGCTTCTTCGGTTGGGTGAGCTATACGCTGGCGCGTGCCGAACGCTCGGACGTGCCGGGGGAGCCGTGGCGAGTCTTCGACTTTGACCAGACCCACAGCCTGACGATGCTCGGGCAGTACAAGCTCAATCGCGCGTGGGAGTTCGGGCTGCGCTGGCGCTTCGTGACCGGCAACCCCGATACGCCGTACGACGGCTGCGTCTACGACAGCGACACAGACACCTGCGCGCCCCGTCTGGCCGGGGGCACGAACAGCGCGCGCCTCCCGTCGTTCCACCAGCTCGACCTCCGGGTCGACCGCAACTGGACCTTCGATCTCTGGAAGCTGACGGCTTACCTTGAGATTCAGAACGCCTACAATCGCCAGAACCCAGAGGGCATGCAGTATAACTACGACTACTCGGACTCGCTCTTCATCAGCGGGACGCCGGTCATCCCGTCCTTTGGTCTGAGGGGAGAACTGTGAATTTTCGGCGTGGGTCTCTCAAATTGGCGGTCATCGGCTTGGCGGTCATCGGCCCTTCGTTTCTGGGCTTGACCGGCTGCGGGGGAGAGTTCGAGCAGAAGAGCGAGCTGAAAAAGTACCGGGTGCTTGGGATCCGCGCCGATCGACCCGAGCCCGAGGCGGACGCGAGGGTGACGCTGCGAGTCGTTGACTTCGTGCCGGAGAGCGTGGGGCAAGAAATCGCCTTCGCCCAGCCGCCGACCTATGCGTGGCGAGCCTGCCTCCTGCCACTCGGGAGCCAGGCGGCGTTTGCGTGTGCTGATCCGCGGTTCGAGGTCCCGCTCTCGTCCACCGGCCCCGAGGCGGTCCTGGAGCTTGGCCCGGGCGGGCTTGACCTCTCGCGCCTGTTCGCTCTGGCCGAGTCCGCAGGCCAGCGTCTGCCGGACCTCGTGCCCATCCAACTCACGGTTCTAAGCGGGCATGAGTCAATCGGCACGGTCGAGACGGTCAAGTCGCTTTACGTTCGGCACAGCGCGACCGACGATGAGCGGGCGGCCAATACAAACCCAACCCTCCTTGGCCTCACGGTGGCCGGTGAGCTCGGCTGCGATGAGGATCTCGTCGTCGAGGGCTGTCTGCTCGCGGCACCCGCTGGGAGCGGGCTCTTGCTCGAGCTCACGTTGGCCCCTGGTGCTGCGGAGGCCTGCCATGCCGATGACCTTGAAGCGGGTCGTTGCCCCGAGGGCACGGGCGTCGAGGATCTGCTCGTCTCCTGGTATTCGAACGTCGGCGAGTTGGAGTCCGCGGTGACGCTCGTATCGGACGACACCTCCTCCAACGTGATCGGCCTGCCGACCCGCGTGCCCGATGGTTACGCCAAAGACGAGCCCGTCTCGGTCCGAATCTACGCCGTCGTTCGAGACGGTCGCGGCGGTCTCGATTACCTTCACGCCGAGTTCCTCATGACCCCATCGCTTCTCTCGGCGAGCGACGATTGATCATCCAGACCTACCTTTTCCTCCTCGCCCTGGCCTCTGCCCCGGTGGGTGGCCTCTGGCTGCCGACCACGGGCACGGCGGGCGAGAACGCCCTGGACGTCATCGGTGGGGGCGGCGACGGCGCGTTGTATGCCGCCGGTCTCGGCATGGTCTATCGCTTGGAGCCCGGCGCGGAGTGGACGCGAATCGGGCGGTACGCGCCCCGTGTTCGCTGGACCGCGGAGGGCGTCAAGGCGCTCGGTTCTTTCCCGCTGGAGATGATCTCCGCAGTCGAGGTCGAGGCCGACGAGGCCCTTGAAGCCGATCTCGGCGAGCTGACCCTCGACAACCTACCGACGGTCCTGATCGGCGAGTCCCTGAGCGACTTCGTCCAGCAGTCCTCGCGCCGGAGCGACTCGCCTTTTCACGTCTCCAACGTGACTCGGGCCTCACGCGGCGTCTGGCTGACCACGGGATACGGCCTGTTTCACGCCACCAAAGAGGGGCTCGAGGGGCCGATCAAGAGTGTACGCGGCCCCATCAACGCCTCCCTCGACGAGCCCGATGGCCTGCTCCTCGCCACAAATGAGGGGCTCTTTCGACTGTCTCTCGGTCGCCCGGCCCAGCTTCTCCGCGTGGGCCGAATCGACGAGCTGACCCGGGCTGGAGACTTCATCGTCTACGTCAGCGAGGGGCAGCTCTTCGCCGGCAAGACCATCGAGACGGCCATCCCGCTGCCGGGTCCGCTGAAGCGGGCGGAGGTCATCACCGGCGACAGGTCCGGTCTCTACGCGGCGACGGCGCTCGCGGTCTACCGCCGCGTTGAGGGTCAATGGACCTTGTGCGCCCGCCTGCCCGAGGCCCCCATTCGGCTCGTCGCCGCCGAGGGGCTCTTGCACGCCGTGACGGCGACCTCAGTCTATCTCTACGACGAGACCTGCGGCACCGTGACGGGCACGCCCGGACCCTGGCCGACGGGCTTTGAGTTCACCGACGTGACGCGCTTGGGCGGCTTCGTCTGGGCGGCCTCCGGGGCGGGCGCGTTCATGCTCGGGCCCCTCGACGCCGACACGGCCATGCAGGTCCAAATGGAGGGCTTCGAGCGCGCGGTCAAGGCGATCCCCTCGCCCGATGTCCTGGTGCTGCGGGCACTTGAGAACAACCAGCTCGCGGCGCCGGACGACTTCCGGTGGCGGTATCTGCTCGCGTTCGCGCTGCCGTCGGTCGCCTTGAAGTTGAACCTCGGCGACGCGCGGTTCGAGACGTTCAACCACACGGCGGACTCGAGGGAGACGGCGATCGGCGAGGTCCGGCCCACCTGGACGGTCGCGCTCGTCTGGAAGGTGCCGCTTGATCGGGTCTTCAATGTCGGCGTGAGCGGCGGCGTCGAGTTCGAGACCGAGTACGACAACCTCCTCGAGGACGTCTACACCAGCGACGGCGGCGAGCTGGTCACGGAGGTGCCGGACATTGAGACGAGTAACGAACTCGTAGTCGAAGGTGACCTTACGGAGTTTCTCGATACCGGCGGGGACGACTTCTTCGCCTCCTCCGACGACTTTCAGTACCTCGCGGCCGATCGGGCGGCGAGCCAGAAGCGGCAGTTGAGCAAGTCACGCGACCGCCTCGTCATCGACATCCGCCGCCTCTATCAGCAACGTCAGAACCTACTGTACCGTTTGTGGGTCCTGCGCTCGAAGAACCTCCAGCAACGCGCGACGTTATTGCTCTCGGTCGATGAGACCGAGGCTCAACTGGCGGCGTTGACGGGAGAGTCGTTTCGGACGCTCGCGCCCAAGGAAGCCCTGAAGGAGTCTCCGAAATGAAAGCACTCGTGGCCCTCGGCCTGTCTCTCTTCGTCGGTGGCCTGTCCACGGCCGCGGCCCAGCCTTCGCCGGACGCCGAGGCCCGCAAGCTCCTTGAGCGGTTCAGCGGGGAGCCCTCGATCAACGAGGTGCAGCAGGCGGCCGTTCAATATGCCCAGATCCACCCGGAGATCTTCTCGGGGCTCCGCTCCCGGACCCGATGGTCGGCCACGCTGCCGGAGCTGAAGGTCCAGGTCGATCGCGGGATGCAGGATGTGGGACGCGAGGTTCAGCGCATCAACGAGACGACGCGAGAGTACGAGAACCAGAGCCTCACGACGGAAGATGACGACGATCTCTCCCTCCTGCTCGAGGCGCGATGGAAGCTGCAGCAGCTCGTCTTCAACCCCTCCGAGATGCGCGCGGTCACCGAGAATCGTCAGGCGTCGAAGGAGCGACACCGGCTCCTCCAGGCCGTGACCCGCTCGTACTTCGAGCGTCGCCGGGCGCAGGTCGATCTCATCCTCTCGCCCCCGGGTGACGTCGCCGCGCGCACGATGGCCGAGCTGAAGATCGCCGAGCTGACCGCTGAGCTTGATGGCCTGACCGGAGGCGCGTTCTCCCGACTCGCGGCGGAGCGATGAGGGCTCGGGCTCGAAATCGGGGCCTGCTCGCCGCGGTGCTCTCGCTGGGTACCGGTTGCCTCGCCGAGGACTGCAAGAAGGGCGAGGCCTGTGAGGCGAGCTGCCCCTCCGGCGAGTCCGGCTTCTGCGTGGTCAAGGGCGTGTGTCGGTGTACCAGCGGTGGACGCCTCGACGACGGCGGCAACCTCCTGCCGCCAGGCAGCGAGGCGGGCATTTCGCCTCCCGCGGGCTGCGTCGCGCCGCTCGCCGACGAGCTCATCATCAATGAGGTGCTCGTTGATCCGTTTGGCGACGAGTACCACGGCGAGTTCGTCGAGTTAGTCAACACGGTTGACCATCCCATCGACGTCAGCGGTCTTCGGGTTCTGCAGTTCAAGGGCGCCGTTCAGAGCGAGGAGATCATCTTTCAGGCGGGCTGCTTCCCGGCGTTCGGCGCGGCGGCGTTTTATTATAAGTTCAACGATCCCGTGACGGCGATCGAGACGAGCCCGTACGCAGAGTGGTCCCCCCAGCCGGAGGGGGGCTTCGCGATGACCGTGAAGGCTTATCAGTTCACGAACGACGAGGTCATCGACCTCTCGCTGCTCGACCGCCTCGGGGTCATCATCAGCCAATTCCAAGGCAACGACGCCACCGTCGTCCAGGGGACGAGCCTGAACCGCTCGACGGACGGCCTCACCTCGGCGGTGGGGCCGCATCGGGGCCGCGTGGACGGCGGCAGCTCACCGGGCGCCTGCGCCGAGGGGGGTGGCTTCCCGAACTGCATGGCGGGCGGGCAGGGGGGCGCGGGAGGGACGCCTAGCCCCGGGGGCATGGGCGGCGAGCCCATCGTCGGAGGTGCGGGAGGTGCATCCATGGGCGGGATGCCGATGGGGGGCACGATCGTCCCACCGCCGGTTTGTACAACTCTCGAATCCAACGGGCTCGTCATCAACGAGGTCTTCGGGGACGGCGGCGACCATGAGTTCATCGAGCTCGTCAATACGGGTGCGGTCGATGTGGACCTCACCGGCTTCGAGATCACCTCGCCCAACGGCAGCGGCGTGCAGGCGTCGCGCCTCATCTTCGGGGCCGGCTCCATTCCGGCGCGCGGGGTCATCGTGCTCTACGCCGACGTGGCGCGATGGCTCTCGGTCCCGCCGGGCGTCGTCGCCCCAAGCCGGGCGAGCGGCAGCTTCTCCATCGTCGACGGCCAGAACATCGACGTGCGCTTGCTTGACCCTTCAAAGGCCCTCGTCAGCCAGTTGACAGTCTCGCCCGATGCGGTGATCAAGACCCCTGATCGGTTCGGCAATGTCAGCGCGAACCGGTGCACGGATCTGCGCGGGCAAGAGGTCGTTCCGCACGGCGCGGTTGGAGTCCCTCCGTCGAGCCCCGGGACCTGCGCCGACGGGAGCCCGTTCTCCAGCGGCTGCGGCGTCGGCATCAGCCCATGAACCTCGCGCGCGTAGCCTCGGCGACCCTTTTCCTCGTCGCCGGCTGCATCGACACCACGCTGCCAGCGGGCGTCGGCGGCGGCCAGAGCATCTGCTCGACCGATGACTTGATCGCCTTTCGCGCGCAGTCCTCCGTGCAGACCCGCGAGGATCTCTGGATCGCGTTTGTCGACGTCGGTCACGGGGACGCCATCTGGGTTCGGACCCCGGGCGAGGTCGGCGGCACGGCCCGCGACATCCTCTTCGACGTCGGCGACGATGGCGCGATCTCCGGCATCGACGGCCTCTCGGCGCTGCGGCGCTTCATGAGCGAGAATGAGTGGCTGCCAGGCAGCCCCATCGACGCGCTCGTCGTGACGAACCCCGACTACGACCACTACGGCGGCGCTCGCGGCCTGATGTCCGGGGCGGGTGCTTACGACGTGCGGACCTACGTCGACCCCGCCGTGGCTGTGGGTGACAAGCCAACCTACGACGCGCTCATCGGCTTCGTGGGGAGCGAGGTCGCTGCCGGCCGAATGTCGAGCTACCGGCCGGCGCGCACCCAGTGGCCTCCGCACCTCAACGAGCTCAGCGATGGGCTCGTCCGATGGAAGCTCCTGGCGTCCGACGAGAACGCGGCCTCCACGAACGACGCCTCCATCGTCGTGATGCTCGAGTTCGTGGGCGTCCGCGTCCTGCTCACGGGCGACGCCGAGACGCCGCTCCTCAGTCGCCTCGCCGCGGACCCGAACCTTGACCTCCAAGCCAACGTCCTGAAGGTGCCCCACCACGGGAGCGCGGACAGCAGCCCAGACGCCTTCCTCGACCGCGTCTTTCCGGCCGCGACGACCGGCAGGAGCCGATTCGCGATCGTCTCGGCGGGTCGCCGGACCTCGCTGCCCGCCGAGTCGACCCTCGAGCGTTTGGTCGCCCGGGTCGGTCGCGCCGGACTCTACCGAACCGACCGCGGGGACGAGGACAAGTCGACGTCGCAGGCACCCGGCGATGACCACATCCTCATGCGCATCACCGCCGAAGGGGACCTCATGGTTTGCTTCGTGGAGCCAGAGGCGGGCTGACCTTACTTCACCCCACACTCGCCGACCTGAACGTCGGTTCCGCAAAATCTTGCACCCACCCGTTGACAGCCACGTAATCCCGCTTCTATAAGCAGGCTCAGTCCATGTGGGTCGGAGTAAGTGCCATGTCCAACGCACTTCAAGCGTGTACCGTTTGCGCGAGCCCTTTCGAGCTGCGGTTTGGCTATCAAATCCTAAAGTCCGGGGATTCGACGAGCTACTTCTGCTCGCAGAACTGCAATACACGGCACCTCTTCGCCGCCGAGCGAAAGACCTGCTGCGTCTGCTCAGCCTCCTTCGACCTTGAGTTCGCGTACCAGCAAAACGCGAACGACGGGCTGGTCAGGTACTTCTGCACGAGCGAGTGCCGGCACAAGCTCACGACCCCCCCTCCCCGAGCCGGGGCCAAGGCGACCCATCGCATCGCCGTGCTTAATCAAAAGGGCGGCGTCGGCAAGACGACGACGAGCGTAAACGTCGCCGCGGGCTTGGCCGAGGCCGGGTTCAAGACACTGCTCGTTGATCTCGACGCCCAGGGCAACGTCGCGGTGTCCTTGGGGCTGAAGTCGCCCCGGACCGTCGGCGACCTCATCCTCGGCACAGTCGAAGCCAGCGAGTGCATCCTCAACGTCTCGCCGAACCTCGACGCGATGATCAGCAATCGCACCCTGGCGCACGCCGAGGTCCAGCTCATCAATATGAAGGATCGCCACAAGATCCTGGCGATGCGGATGCGGAACATCACGCAGTACGACTACGTGGTCATCGACTGCGGCCCGAGCCTCTCGGTCCTCAATCAGAACGCCTTGACCTATGCGCAGCACATCCTCATCCCAGTGTCCTGCGACTTTCTGGCGCTCGTGGGCGTGCGGGAGATCCTCCAGACCCTCAAGCAGGTCAACGAGCTCCTTATGCACCCCGTCAGCATTCTGGCCGTCGTGCCCACGCTCTTTGATTCGCGGACGCGCAGCTCGGTCGAAGCGATCCAGACCCTCCAAGCGTACTTCAAAGACCGCGTCCTGCCCCCGATCCGCGTCAATACGCGCCTGAAGGAGGCCCCGAGCATGAAGAAGTCCATCTTCGAGTTCGCGCCGGACAGCCATGGTGCCGAGGACTATCGGGTCATCGTCAAGCGCGTCATTGAGTTGTGCGCCGCCGAAGCGGCCAAAGGGGAAGGGGAGGTCCTTCGTGAGCAACCGAGCGCCTGAAACAGAGGATTTCAACGCGGTCTTTAATGGCCTCGGTGACTCGATGCACGACTTCTTCGCGCCCGCTGCGCGTCGGGGTCGGCCGCCGAAGATCATCACGGAGACGCCGCCCCGGCCCGAGCATTACAAGGTCATCTCGATCAGCCTCTACGTCGAGGACATCGAGCGCCTCAAGGGTCTCGTCGGGCAGCTCAAGGGCCGTGGCCATACGAAGGCCAATCAGTCAATGATCATCCGCGAGGCTCTGCGCCAGTTCCAGCCGGGGCTCGTCCCGTCCCAGCGCTGAGCCAAGTCGCTGCTGGCGCTATCGCCCGGTGTTGGGCAAGAACCACGAGGTCTCGATGACGAGCTCGGTCTCGGCTGCCCGCAGCTCCACGATGAGCAGCTCGTCGATCGTGTCGCCGGTCTCGATGGTCGCCTGTAAACGACGGCCGAGCTCTTGGTAGTGGCCCATCCGATCATCGAACTGGTCCTCATGCAGCCGCAGGATGAGGCGGCCACGATGCCGACCGTATTGGCCGGCCTGGAGCTCGCCGATCAGGCGGCAGAACCTCGCGACGTAGGTCGAGAACTCGTGGGAAGAATCCGTGGGCATTTCGCCGCGATCTACGCAGGGTGGAGGCGGCTTGACAATGGGTCGCCGCCGACCTTAAAGCGTTGGCCCATGTTGGCCTCCCAAAGAGCGATGACGGCGGCCGTCGCGCTGCTCGGCCCGCTTTTGCTTCTCGGCGTACCGGCGAGCGCGGATGAGGGCACCGGCCCCACCCTCTCGCTCGCCGAGTTGCTGGCGCGGGTCCAAGGTGAAAACGCCGCAGTCACCATCGCTCAGAACGAGCTTCGGGGCTACGAGGCGGTCTATCTTCGGGCTGCGACCGCCTGGCTGCCGGTCATCAAGGTCGAGTCTCTGCTCGCGC
>SHZC01000101.1 GCA_009692505.1 Myxococcales bacterium | reverse complement strand
GAGGTCCTGGCCATCGCCGACGGTCAGACCGCCATTGAGGCCTTCAATCGCCCCCCCGAGGTCGGCCTGTCGCGGGTGGCGATCCTCGACCTCCGAATGCCCGGTCTGGATGGCCTGGAGGTCCTTCGGCTGACCCCCCTGCGCGACCTGCCGGTCCTGGTGCTCACGGGCCATGGGTCTATCCCGGACGCAGTGATCGCCATGCGCCTCGGAGCCTACTCCTTCCTCATGAAGCCCCTCGACGCGGCGGATCTCGACCCGCTCTTGCGGCAGGCGGTCTCGGGCGCGCGGCCAGAGGAAGGTCAACTCATCGGCGAGGCCCCCTCCACTCGGGCGCTCCGGGCCTTGATCGAGCGCCTCGCCACCTCCGACGAGCCGGTCCTGCTTCAGGGCGAGGCCGGGACAGGTAAGGAGGTCGCGGCGTCCTTCCTCCATCGATGCTCCCGGCGAAGGCAGTCGCCCTTCGTCTCCATGAACATGGCCTGCCTGCCGCGAGACGGCGTCGAAGCCCAGCTCTTCGGTGGGCCTGGCCTCTCCTCCGGGGCCGGCATGGTTGGGCGCGGCCGCCTCGAGGAGGTCGGTGACGGCACGCTCTTCCTCGACGAGATCGCGGAGCTGCCGATGGAGCATCAGCCGAAGCTGCTCCGGGCGATTGAGACGCGCAGCTTCCGGTCGCTCGGCGACCTCAGCGATCGCCCCTTCCTCGGGCGTCTGGTCGTGGCGACCCAGAAGGATCTCGCCGTTGAGGTCCGTGCGGGGAGGTTCCGTCAGGATCTCGCCTCGCGCCTCCAGGTTCTGCCGCTCAGTCTGCCGCCTCTAAGGGACCGCCGAGACGACGTCCTGCCCATCCTCCGATACTGGCTCAGGGCGCTCTCGCGGCGGCCCCTTCGCCTCGAAGCGGACGCCGAAACGCTGCTGCTGAAACACGCCTGGCCCGGCAACGTGCGGGAGCTCGTCAACCTGGCGCGGCGGGTCGCCCTTTTTCAGTCCGATGATGTCGTCAGCGCCTCGCTCGTTCGCCGGATGCTGGCGGCGAACCCGTTCTGCACCGACGCGGACGCGGCGGACTCCGAAGGCCCCGCGCCACCGCTCGAGGAGATCACCCTCGAACACCTCGAGCGCCGCCACATCGAGCGGCTCCTCGCTCATCACCGCAACGTCACGCGGGTCTCGGAGATCCTGGGGATCAACCGGCGCACCCTCCAGCGCAAGCTGAGGGCCTGGGGCATCGAGATCGACGGCGACGGGGAGTGAGAGACCGGGGTCGAGCCCGCACGCGAACCGAAGGTGCATACGGGGCGCTGTCTCCTCCTCGGCTCTCATGGCTCGACCTCATGCAGCATGGCGAGTCGGGACTTCCAGCACCGAGCCGTTGGCTTCGAGATTCTTGACATGTTGAGCGCCAGAGCGAGATCCACTTGGCGGAGCCGGAGGTGCTTCCTGACGAAGCGCACCTCGGCACCTGTGAGCCGAGCTGGCTTCGTGATGAGGAGGCCGAAGACCGAGTCCTGAAGGGTCTTCAGGTTCACGTTCGGAACCTGCTCACCTCGAACTTCCACGACCTCGACATCTACCAACAGCACAGGGAACCCGAGTTCCTTATAGACCATGTTCGCCATTGCCTCGTCCTCGCGAAGGGCGTCTCCATCTACACAGGCTCCCTCGAAGCAGTAGCTCGGAGCCTGATAGGGCTCGTCGTAGGGTTGGGGGAGCTTGAATCCCTGCGCCGCCGGCTTCATATCCGTCACCTGACGGTAGCGGGACCCTTGCCGCGCAAGGCCTCTTACGACGCCCGCTGCGACTCCCAGAAATGCTCTACCCGCTCGGGCGCGTGCCCTTCTCTCGTTTCGAGCCCTTCAATCAGACGGAGTGCCGACCATGATTGGTCGATGTGTACTTTGGGGTGGGCTCGATGCCTTCGCGTGGGCTGGCGTCGCGCACGCAGGCCCGCCAGACAACAACCCGTGGACGGCGTGCCGCTCAACGGTGCGCTCGAGGTGACGTTTCGCCTGTGGGGCGGTGTCGCGCCAACCGATGGCGAGCAGCCCCGCTACGAGGAGACTCTGCGGGTGGGCAACACGACCCTGCAGGGCCGACAGCGCATCGTGCCGGTGCCCTACGCGCTGTGGGCGGCGAAGGCCGCGGACTTCTCTGTGGAGGGGAGTCTGAGCGTGGCGGGTGAAGCGTCCGTGGCCCGATCTTCAGCACCCAGAATGAGAACGCTACTTGGGCCCTTCTGCCGGACAACTTCTGCGTCGCGGTGCCGCAGAACGACGTCTACGCGGCTGGCTGGCGAGTCAGGAGTACCATCCGCTGGGATACAGAGGATGCCGACAACGTCGACATCGTTGACGGTATCGTGGTCTGGAATGCGGGTCGCACTTCTGTCGGCATGGCCTTCTGATGCCGCGGGAGCGGTTTTTAGCCGTGAACGCGATGTCCTCGGGGCCGGCAAGTGGGCCTCGGTGGAGCCGTGCGGAGACGCTTCCGAGAGGTGGCTGAAGGAGCTGCTGGGTGGCCGCAGGGGATTCCGTCACCCGACGCCTTCGGGCGCGCGTTTCGGCGGACCGACTCGACCGAGCTTGCGGCGCGGCTGCAGGCCAAGCTGGCCGGGAACGACACGGTCATCTCGGAGATATCGGGGGAGCCCTGAACGGCCGCCACCCGATGGAGGGCTTCCGCCGCCTCGCGTTCATGATGCTCGAGGATGCCTCAGGGTGAGACGGTCACGGTCTCGAGCGTCGCGGCCTCTACGTCGGCGGGCATGAGCGCGAGCGGCGTGGCCTCGTTTCGCAGGTACTTCTCGAGCATGGAGTTGTAATACGGCGACTGACGGTCGTGCCGCTGGCCGCCCGGGTGCTGCAGAACACAAGACACCGGTGCAAGGGCCCCAGCCTCGCACGTCAAGCGGACCGACGCCCCCGCGCGCTGCTCAAAGACCATGCCCGCCGGGTTTCGGGGGTTGGCCACGTCGACCGTCTCCATGCCGCCGTCGTTGGCGAAGGGTCCATGATTGAAGTCGGCGACGCCGGCCTGGTCGAAGAGGTTGGCGGTCAGCGTCAGGGTGTGGGCCCGGCCCCAGAGCCACGCCGCGCTGTCCGCCCCGAAGGCCTCCTCGAGCGCCGCGCCGGCGTCGTTGAGCGCGCCTTTGACGCAGTCCCCCGCCGTCTCGGTCGTGCCGACCGTCGAGACGTCATCCCAATACCCGCCGACGTGCGCGAGATCACCCAGACGCGTGAAGGACGAGACCAGGGCGCTGGCGTGCCCGCGCTGCCCGACCAGCCCCGCGGCCGTCAGCTCATCGGCGAAGGTCCGTGTGCGGAGCCGGTCGAAGGTCGTGTGGAAGACCAGGCACCCTACGGCCGACGCACGAGCGGCAGGGTCCTCCGAGGGCGCCGAGTCCGGGGCAGAGGTGCTCAGGCCCGTCCGACACTCGTAGTCCCAAGTCTGAAGCGCGGCCTGGGCTTTTTCCCCCGCAGGCGTCAAGACGACATTGCCTCCTGCGAGCGCCGCGAGCATGCCGGGGAGGGACTTCTCGGCGAGGCGCGAGTGAACGTCCCCGACGATGTCCAACATCGACTCGAGGTCGTGCTGCCCGGCCCCCTGACGCAGCAGCTCCATGATCCGACCATGGCGAAAGCCGTCCGAGGTGTACTGCTGAATCGCCTTCTGCCCATCGTTGGTCGGGTCCCCGTCGAAGAGGTGGCCCGTGTGGTCGTTGTTCGCCGTGGCGAGGAAGCCGTCCGCGGGGTTCTCGGCCTGAGGCAGCTCGGCGAGCGGGACAAAGCCCTGCCACTCCGCGGAGCCATCGCCGGGCAAGGGCAGATAAGGGGCCAACTCCAGCGACATCCAGGGCCGATGGGGCACCTGATTGTAGGGGAACCATCCGATCTGACCTTGGCGATCGACGACGACGAAGTTCTGGCCGAGCGTCGTCACATCGCTGATCGCGACCTTCGCCTCGGCGAGGTTCTTGGCGCGAGCGAGACCCAAGAGGTAGCGCCCGTCCGTCGAGGCGTTTTGACCCGTCCACCGGAACGAGACGGCCGTGCCCGCCTCGCGATCGATCGCCAGGACCGGGCCGTGGTGGGGCACATAGAGACGCTCCTCGGTCTGGGCCGCGGCGTCGTGTATCTCAAAGTCGTAAACCTGCTTGACGAAGGGGACGGCCTGCCCGTTGAACATCACGCCCTCGCCATCCGGGGAGAGCGTCTCCAGATAGACGTCCGCCTGGTCGAGATAGGTGGTGGTCAGGCCCCAGGCGATGTCCTCGTTCTGGCCGATGACCACCCCGGGCAACCCGGCGAAGCTGACGCCGGCCACGTTCAGCGTGCCGCCCTGCGACTTTGAGTCGAGGTGGATCAGGTACCAGATGGAGGGGTTGTTCAGCGTGAGGTGAGGGTCGTTCGACAGGAGCGCCTTGCCGTTCGCCGTTTGAGAGGGGCCGACGACCCAGTTATTCGAGCCGATGGGGTCCTTGTCATACTCGCCGTAGCGGGCGGCTGCGGCGTCGAGCACGGAGCGGAAGGACCCAAGTCGGGACGTGCTCGCGCCGAGCTTCCACCACGCGGGCCGAGCCACAGACGGCTGCCCCGGGTTCGGGTTCGACACGACGGCGCTCGGATCCGAGGGCATGAGCCCGAAGAGATCGAAGGCCAGATCGGCCGGCAGGTTCGCCACGAGCTGACCGGTCGCCAACTCCTCGCCGGCGCTGTTGGTCAAGTCGTTGATCAACAGCAACGTGCAGGCCGCGGAGTGCAGCGGATCCCAAGCGTCAATCCGGGTCTTGTCGATGAGCGGGAAGTCGTATTCGTCGGCGAGGCGCGCCCCGTTTCGAGCGTTCTTGAGATCGTCGATCCAAGCGTTGACGCCACGGGAGTACCCATCGAACAGCGCCTTGGTATCGGCGTCGCCACCGTCGTACAGGCCCTGCTCCACCCGAAGCCCGCTCTGGGTCGCGAGGGTCGCCCTTTGGTTCTTGTCGGTGTCCACGGTGGGCACGCCGACGAGCTCGGAGAGGCGCCCTTGAGAGAAGCGCCGGTTGATGTCCATCTGCGAGAAGCGATGCGCGGCGTGGAAGTAGCCCTGCGCCGCGAAGCAGTCCTCGTCCGTGGCGCAGCGGAGGTGCAGCATCCCGGCCCCATCCGTCGAGGCGGTCACGGGGGCCGACAGCCCCGGGATGTGCAGGTCGACCGGCACGGGGGCCGCAGCGTCGGGCAAACGGCCGTCAGTAGAGGGTCCGTCGGTGGTCGGGCCACCGTCCTCGGTGCCCCCGATCCCGCCCGAAGCGTCCGACTCAGCCGAGGCGTCCAGTGCAGCCTTCGTCGAGGGCTCCTCCCCACACGCCGCGACGAGCGCGACCGAAACGAAGGCCATCACGACTGGAGTTGAAGTTCTCATGCGGGTCCCCTGCGTTTGGATGCGGCGCACCCTATCGCCACGGCCCGCCGATGTCTCCCGCTTGCCCCGCTCGGGTCCAGTGCCCATGCTGCGCGCGATGTCTAGTTCGACGCCCGCCGCCTTCATCTTCGTCTTCTTCACCGTCCTGCTCGACATGCTGGCGCTCGGGGTGATGGTGCCGGTCCTGCCGCGCCTGCTCATGGAGTTCGAGGGGGGAGACGTAGCCAAGGCGGCCATCGTCGCGGGCGTCTTCGGGGCCGCCTGGTCCACCATGCAGTTCCTCTTCTCGCCGGTCATCGGGGTGCTCTCGGACCGCGTTGGTCGCCGCCCCATCATCCTCCTGTCGAACTTCGGGCTCGGCCTCGACTACATCCTCATGGCGGTCGCGCCCAACCTGACCTGGCTCTTCGTCGGCCGTCTCCTGTCCGGGATCACCGCCGCGAGCATCTCGACCTCCACGGCATACATCGCCGACATCACGCCCCCGGCCGAGCGCGCGAAGAAGTTCGGGATGCTCGGCGCGGCCTTCGGCATCGGCTTCATCATCGGCCCGGCCATCGGCGGGTTCTTGGGCGAGATTGATCTGAGACTGCCCTTCTGGGTCGCCGCCGGGCTGTCCATCGGCAACGGCTTCTACGGGCTCTTCGTCGTGCCGGAGTCGCTCCCACCCGAGCGACGACTCCCCTTCGAGTGGCGACGCGCGAACCCGATCGGCGCGCTGCGTTTGCTGGCCTCGAACCGGGTGGTCTTGGCCCTCGCCTTCGCGTCTATCTTTGAGGCCCTCGCCCATGAGGTCTACCCCTCCATCTTCGCCCTGTCGGCCGGCTATCGGTATGAGTGGACGACCGCGGAGGTCGGGTGGATGTTGACCTTCGTGGGCGTCTGCTCGGCGATTGTTCAGGGGGGGCTGCTCGGCCCCATCATCGGCAAGCTCGGAGAGGCTCGGGCGACCATCGCGGGGCTCGGCTTCGGGTTCGTCGGTTTTCTTATTTTTGGGCTCGCGCCGACCGGGCTCGTCTTCGCCAGCGGGGCCATCTTCAGCGCGCTGTGGGGCATCTCCGGGCCGGCCATCCAGGCCATGATGACCGAACGCATCGCGCCCGAGCGGCAAGGCGAGCTCCAAGGCGCGGTGAGCAGCCTTCGGGGTTTGGGGGCCATTGGCGGGCCGATCGTGTTCACCCAGCTCTACGCCGTCTCGGTCGGGGCCGATGCGACGGTCGGACTGCCCGGCTCGCCGTATCTACTGGCGGCGGTGATGTTGGTCATCGCGGGCGTGTTTGCGATCCGTGCGCGAGCGGCTCAGTGAGGCGATTCCTCGTCTGTCTTCTGACGCTCCTTTCGTGCTCCGGGGAGAAGCCCCCAGCCGCTCCGATCGAGCAGACCCGAACGGAGACCGTGGCGCTCAAGCCCGTCCCGAGCCCCGAGCCGCCGCGTCGAGTCAGCCCCGACTGGGCGGCGATCGAGGAGAGCGAGAAGGCCTGCGCCGACTGCCACCCCGAGCAGGTCGACGCCTGGCTCGCGTCCAAGATGGGCCAGAGCTTCGCCCGCCTCCCCCCGCGTTTACACCCGGCCCCGTCGCCGCTGAGCCGAGACGCGCAGGTGGTGCATCCCCTCACGGGCCTCGAATACTCACAGAGAGACGGCCTCTTCACCGAGCGCGCCAGCGAGACGGCGACCTTCCAGCGGCCCGTCTCACACCGCATCGGCAGCGGCAGCCATGCGTCGAGCTATGCCTGGACCCCGCGGGACCGCCCTGATCAAACTGGAGCCGGCCGCCTCTATCAATCGCCGTTGACCTACTTCAGCGAGGCTGGGGCGTGGGCGCTCAGTCCCGGCTACGAGGCCATGGCCGACCACCCCGGCTCATTTCGCGAGCTCACGCCGGAGTGCCTCTTCTGTCATGCCGGTAGCACCACCGACCGCCTGCCGGTGGACGGGATGGGCTGCAGTCGTTGCCACGGGGACGCGCGCGAACACGCGCAGGCCCGGCTTCAAGGCCGCGACGGCAAGGTCACTTCGCCCACGAAGCTGTCAAACGAGCGACAAGCCGACGTCTGCGCGGCCTGCCACTTCGGGGGGGCCGCGCGCCTGCTCCGCGACGGTCGTTCCTGGGGCGACTTCGTGCCCGGCGACGACCTCTCGGAGACCGTGGCCATCTTTGTGAGGTCGACCCCCGGTGAGGGTTTCGGCACCAACGACCACCTCTCCAGGCTCGAGCGGAGCGCGTGCGCGAAGGGGCCCACGCCCCTCCTGTGCACAACCTGCCACGCCCCACACCCCAGCGCGGCGCAACGGCAGAATGACCGCTCTCAGCCGTGCCGCGCCTGCCACTCCAAGTCCTCCGCGACCCCGGCCCATGCCTGCTCCGGCCCGGCGGGGAGCGACTGCGCCTCGTGCCACATGGACGTCGGGCAGGCGCGCAACATCCCCCATATCAGTGCGGTGGACCACTTCATCCGCCGCCGTCCGGAGCGAAAGCCGCCCCGAAACAACGAGACGCGGCTTGTGTTCGCGGCTCGAAGGCAGGCCGACCCGACCTCGAGCGATGACCACGTCCTGCTCGGGCGGGCTTATGTCGAGGTCTGGCGTTCGGACGGGCAGACGGCGGATGCCGAGCGCGCCGAACGACACCTCAAGATCGGCCTCGACGCCCTGCCGCTTCGTGTCGATGGGTGGCTGGAGCTCGCGGCGCTGCGGCGGCTGCGTGGGCAAGGTCCGCTTGAACGTGAGGCTGCGGAGCGGGCCTACGCGCTCGCGCCGACGGTGCCTCGGGTCGCGCGCGTGCTCGCCGCCGCACGGATGGGCTCGGGGGATGCCCTGGGCGCGCTGACGGCCCTGTCGAGGCTCCCGGACTCCGAGCGCACGGCAGAGGTACTCACGCTCGAAGCCCGAGCGCTGCAAATGGTCGGAAAACTTGACGATGCGCTCAAGGCGGCCGAGGCGGCGACCCGGCTCCAGCCGACCTCCGGGGAGGCCTTCTTCGCGATGGGGGTGCTCGCCCTGGAGCTTCACCGCCCGCAGGTCGCGATGACGGCACTTCGTCAAGCCTCGGCCTGGTTACCCCGGGATCTGCGCGTCTCGCTGAAGCTCGGGCAGGTGGCCCTGAAGGTCGAGGAGAAGACGCTCGCGCTCGAAGCCTTCGAGCGGGCCCTTGCCCTCTGCGCGAAGGACGCGACCGCCTGCCAGCTCTCGGCTTTGGGTCGAGGCGAGGCCCTGCTCGCCCTCGGTCGCGCCGACGAGGCCCTCCAGGTCTTCGAGGGGCTCTACGAGAGTGGCGTGCGACTGCCGACCATGCCGTCGGCGATGGGGCGGACGCTCTCGGCGCTCGGGAGATACGCCGAGGCCGTGCCCGCGCTCGAGGCCGCCGCGCAGATTCGCCCGGATGATCCGACGGTGTTTCGCGCGCTGGACCACGCTTATACCCGGCTCGAACGACACCCAGCCGCGGCGCGGGCAAGGGACCGGGAGGCGGAGCTCTTAAGGACGAAGCCGTCGCCGGGGTCGGCACCGTGAGCTTCGTTTCTAGATCGGCCATCCCCCTCGGATTGCTCTGCCTCCTTACGGCGTGCCAAGGGTCTGCACCGTCTCGGTCCACCGAGGTCCGCGTCGCCGCCGCCGCTGATCTCGCCGTGGCTTTCGAGGCGCTTGCGCCCGAGCTCCGACGCCGCACCGGGCTCGAAGTCAGCTTCACGTTCGGGTCCTCCGGGCTGCTCGCGCGGCAGCTGGTCGAGGGCGCGCCGTTTGATGTCTACGTCGCCGCCAGCCAGACCTTCATGTTGACCGTCACGGCCTCCGGAGCCTGCACGATGCCCGACGCCCGGCCCTTTGTGCACGGTCGACTCGGAGTGTATTTTCGGGTCCGGCCCAGCCCGGAGGCAAGCGATCTCATGCCGATGGACCTGACGCGACTCACCGACCTGGCCCACGACCCGATCGCGATCGCCAACCCCGAGCACGCGCCTTATGGAGTGGCGGCCCGAGAGGCCTTGGTCGCGGCCGGTCTCTTCGCCGCGATGCAGCCGCGCCTCGTGCTCGCCGAGAACGTGCGGCAGGCCTATCAGCTCGTCCGGAGCGGCAACGTCTCGGCCGCGTTCGTCTCGGCGGGCCTCATCGAGCCGGGCGACCCCCGCTTCAGGCTCATCGACCGCTCGGCCCACGCACCCATCGAGCAGTACGCGGCGACCTGTGCGCGGGGGCCGAACCCCAACGGGGGCGCGAGGTTTCTTGAACATCTTCGAGGCGAGGACGCGCTCGCCTTGCTTCAGCTTCACGGCTTCGAGGCACCGCCCGACCGAGGTCCATGATGGACGTCGTCCCGCTCCTCCTCTCGCTCACCGTGGCGCTCACAGCGACGGGTCTCGCCGCGCTCCTGGGCCTGCCCATCGCCGCTCTGCTCGCGTACCGGCGGTTCCCCGGGTCCGACCTCGTCGATGTGCTCTTCACCGCGCCCATGGTCTTGCCCCCCACTGTCCTCGGCTACTACCTCCTGGTCATCTTGGGCCATGACAGCCGCATCGGCGGGGCCTTCGAGTCGCTCACCGGCACCCCCATCGTCTTTACCCGCACCGGCGCCGTCGTCGCGGCCACGATTGGGGCCTTGCCGCTCATCATCAAGGCCGCCCGTGCCGCCTTCGAGAGCGTCGACGTGCGCCTGCTCGCGGCCGCCTCGACCCTCGGTGCGTCCGGCCCCCGCCGCTTCTTCAAGGTGGCCTTGCCGCTCGCACGCCCGGGCATCGTCGCGGGGCTCGCCTTGGGGTTCGCCCGCGCCGCCGGAGACTTTGGCGTCACCCTCATGGTCGCCGGCGACATCCCAGGCGTCACACGGACCGGGGCGCTGTCGGTCTACAACGCGGTGGCCGCCGGACGAGACGCCGATGCCGCCTCCACGGCCGGGGCCCTGACTGTGGTCTGCGGCGCGCTCTTATACCTCGCGGCCCGCCTGGGTCGGGGCGGACGACCGACATGAACCCGAACGTGCTCAGGGTGCTCGCCCGCCTTCGGGGTCGGTTCGACGACAGCCTCAGCGGGCGATCCGAGGACCGCCCAAGGCTGGATGTCGACCTCGTTTTCGAGGGCGGCGTGACCGCAGTCGTCGGCCCCTCGGGCGCCGGAAAGACGACGCTTCTGGAGGTCATCGCCGGGCTCGTCCGACCCGATGACGGCGAGGTCAAGCTCGGCGGTGAGGTCCTCTTCGACAGTCGGCGGCGCCTCTACGTACCGCCTCACCAACGGGGCGTCGGGCTGGTCTTTCGGGACCTCGCCTTATTCCCTCACCTTCGGGTCTGGGAGAACGTCGCGTTCGGGCTGACGGTTTCCCGCAAGTCGGAGCGACGGGAACAGGCTCATGCCTGGCTGGCCCGAATGCGCCTCACGTCGCTCTCCGATCAGCTCCCCTGCGCGCTCTCGGGCGGAGAGGCCCAGCGGGTCGCGTTATGTCGGGCCTTGGCCCCCGGACCCCGCGTGCTCCTGCTCGATGAGCCCTTCGCCGCGCTCGACCGACCGCTGCGGCTCGCCTTATGTGAGGAGCTCCGACCCCTGCTCACGGACGCCGCTCGACCCGTGCTGCTCGTCTCCCACGACGAGCGCGATGTCGAAAGCCTCGCGTCGAGGGTGGTTCACCTTCGCGACGGGCGGGTCGTCAACCACCTTGACCATCCCTGAGCGGGTGCTCACATCCCGTTTCGTCGGGCGATGAAGGCCGTCAAGTCCGCATCCGCGTCTTCGGCGAACTCGAACGCCGTGGCCTTGTCATCCCCAAGGACCTGCCGCAGTTTGACGACGTGGGACATCTCACAGGCGAGCACGCTGGCGGCGCTCGTCCGCTCGCCTGCCTGGCTGAGCTGGGCCGCGAAGCCGATGTATGCGTTGACCGCCTGCATCTCGAGGGCGACGGCGAGGAACAAGACATCCTCGCCCGTGGAGATGGTCGGCAGCTCGTAGGTCGAAGGCGTCTCGGGCACGACGCCCCCGAGCTTGAGGATGAGCTCACCGGCCCGCTCGAGGTGGGCCGTATGGTGGCCGAGGAAGAGCATGGCGACCGCCAGGGCCTGATCCATGAGGAGTGGCGCGCCTGCGGTGTAGGCGTAGATCGCCGCGTCCTCGAGGAGGTACTGCGTGCCTAAGATCTCAAGGTCTCGCAAGACGGCGTCGTCCTTGCCGGAAGAGCCGCCGAGGCCGCCGACGGACCCGCCGCCGGACCCGCCCGCGCCACCGAGCCCCGCCGACTGTCCGAGGCACGAGAGGAGCGGCAGCGCTGACAGCCCAGCGCCGAACTGCAGGAGCGCGCGGCGCCGCGCGGGCAAGATGAGCGATGACGATGAGTCGTGTTTCAAAACGTGCCTACCAATCCCGTGTGGACGATCTGCGCGACCGGGAACTCACTGAACCGCCAGAACTCGTAGGCGATCTTCAGCTTGATGCCCGTGGTCGGGATGACGTTGAACCCTGCGGTATATCTGAGGATGTTCGAGTCGGTGTCCTCGAGGTTAGAGGTGGTCAACAGCGCCCCGACCCGGCGGAAGCCGTCGAACCTCGCGACCCACTCAAAGCGGTCGAAGAGCGGCCCGTCGAACTCCAGGTAGAAGCCCTCTCTCTGGGTGAAGAGGTCGTAAATCTCCTGCCGGAAACGAAGGGGTCGGTCGGGGATCTCCGTGCGGCGGAACATGACCTCGGCGCGGAGGTTGACGCGCTCGTAACGGGTATACAGATCGACCCCGGCGAGCAGGTACGTCAGCTCGTCGAGGTCGTCGTACCGGCCCCACATTCCGCTCGCGCCGAGCGACAACCAACGGAGCCCCTCGACCGGCAAGTGTGGGAACGAAAGGTTCGCGCGACCGCCGACAGCCGGCGTGCGGTTATTGTCGCTGAAGTACTCGGACCGCGAGCGGATGAAGTCGAGGTCGCCTGTGCCTTCGTCGCCCTTCAGCCCCGCCACGGCGTACGCGCTGTACGAGAACTCCACGCTCTCCCCTCGTAGGGTCCCAAACAGCTCCACACCGTTGTCGGGGTACGGCTCGGGCAGCACGGCCAGGTTGAACTGGTTTCGGCGCAACATCCGGCCCATCTCGTAGGGCAGCGGCTTGGTCGCGGAGCGGTGGTTGGCCGGGTCGTGGCGGAGGTAGAACTCGCCGAACGGGACGGGGAACCGGCCGACCCGGAGGTTGAAGGCGTCGACCACGGTGTAGTCGAAGTAGGCCATGTCGGCCATGAAGCCGTGGCAGCCGAAGCAGACCTTCGCGCTCGCGGAGACGTGCTCGCTCACGTCGGCGACGACTTTAAAAGCGACCTCGGCGTTGAGGCCGTAGTTCGTGTCGCCGAGCACCGCCGCCTGTTCGTCGTCGGTGACCGGCGTGACCAGGGTGGGCTGGTTGACGTAGATGCTGCCCGCCACGTTGATGTCGGCGAGCAGGACGAGGGCGAGCAGAATTGGGCTCACTGCTCACCTCCGACGGGGCGTCGCTTGCCAGCATGGAACTCAAGAAAGGCAGAGATCTCCCGCTGCTCGGCGATCGAGATACCGGCGGCCGGATGCTTCGACATACGACGCACATAAGCCGGCCAGCCCCCGGTGCTGACGTTCACGTTTATGGGTCGCTCCATCTCATGACACCGCGTGCAGCGTTGCTCGAAGAGGGCATAACGTCGCTGCATATCGGGCGGGTAGGTGGAGACGTCGATGCGGTTGGGGGGCGCGCCGCAGGACGTGAGCGTGGCGAGGCTGAGCAGCACCGCGCTGAATCGCTTGAGTCTCCTGGTCGCTTTCACTCCTTCGCTCCTTCCGCGATCCAGTCGATGAGCAGCTGTCGAACGGCGGGCTTGAGCGCGCGACCGTTGAGGGGCATCCGAGCACCGAACGGAGGGGACGTGCCCGTCTTCTGCACCACATAGCTGCCACAGGGGTCAAACGGGACCACCGCCTCTGGGCCATGCCGCCCGCCCCCGAGCACGCGGTCGTAGTCCGTGAGGAGCAGACCCCCGACGGTCACGCCAAAACCTCCTAGGCTCAGGTGGCAGGAGCAGCCGGGCACAATGACCTGCGCGAGGACATCGGCGTACGTCACGTCCACCTCCGGGTCACTGTCTGCCAGCCGACAGGCGCCGCGATCGGCGGTCTGAAATTCGGCCCCGAAGTTAGGCTCTGTGACCTCGCAGGCGGCGAGCGACAGGAAGACGAAGAGACGGCGAACGGTGATCACGGCTGCTCCATCCTCATGGCCACGGAGACCCGAATCCCCCCGGTGTCCGGCCGCCGGTCGAGCTTGGCGGTGCCCTTGATGGCGCCGATCGCGCAGGCAACGAGGCGGGGCTCCCCTTTGCCGGTCGGGGTGACGAAGAAGCCATCTTCGTCGATGAAGAACTCGGCCATCGCCGTCGCTCCGGCGGTGAGCTCCGTCGACCGCTCCGCGCATCGGCGGATCAGGGTCTGGGCGGCGTTCATCGCCACCTGAATCGACCCGCTACTCCCGCCACCCACGATCTTCGAGGTCTCGAAGACGAGCCTCGGCCTGACGAGGGCGGGGGCCGCAGTCGGTGGCGGTGGGGCGGAGGTCGCGGGCACCGGCGCGGCGATGGCCGCCACGGAGGCAGGCGCGGGAGGCGGGGCTTGGGACTCGACGACGGTCGCCGAGGTGGGCGCGGGAGGCTCGCTGGCTGAGGACGGGACGCTCGCGGTGAACGCTCGGGCCCGCGGCGCGGTTGGGGGTGCCGAGGCGACCGCAGGTGCGGCGGTCGGCTGCGCGGAGGCGACCGGCGGGGTGGAGGCGACCGGCGGGGTGGAGGCGACCGGCGGGGTGGAGGCGACCGGCGGGGTGGAGGCGACCACAGCCGTCGCGGCCGTCGCATCCTCGGTGGTGACCGACGGCGGCGTCTCGCCTTGGAGACCCGTCCTCCCCACTGCGGTCGCCGCGGTCTTTTCCCCACCGAGAAAGAAGGCGAACAGCCCGATCCCCAGGACAGCGGCCACCGCGGCAACGGCCAGGATCATGGCGATCGGAGTCCAGAAGCGAACCGGCGACGGCCCCCGTGAAGCCGCACCGGAGGCCGCCTCAAGCTCGGCTGTAAAGAGCGGGGGCACAAAGCCCGTCGGCAAGAGCGCTGCGTCGACCGCCGAAATGAAGGTGGCCAGGTCGAGGTATCGATCCTCGGGTTCGAAAGACAGGCTCCGCATGACGATGCGCTGCAGGACGTGAGGGACCTCGTTGGGCCTCACCAGCTCGGAGAGGGGCTTGGGCTGCTGCGTGATCTGCTGCGCGATCACCTGCAGCGCCCCGAGACGCTCGTATGGGAAGCCGCCGGAGACCATCTCGTAGAGAAGAACGGCGACGCTGTATTGATCGGCGCGCCCGTCAACCTCGCGGCCGAGCGCCTGCTCGGGGGCCATATAACCGGGGGTCCCGACGACCTGCCCATCTTGCGTCAGGCGGCTGTCCGTCTCACCGAGGGTGCGAGCGATGCCGAAGTCGAGGATGACCGCGAACTCCGCCCCCTCGCGCGACTCGATCATCACGTTCTCGGGCTTCAAGTCCCGATGGATCACACCCGCGTCGTGGGCGTCCCGCAAGGCCGCGGAGACCTGCCGGAGGATCGCCCATGCCCGCGAGGCGCTGAGCTTCTTCTCCCGGTCCATGAGCTCGCGCAAGCTGCCGCCGGTGATGAGGCGCATGGAGACGAACGGTCTCCCATCGGCGCTCACCCCGAGGTTGTAGATGTCGATGATGTGTTGGTTGCCGAGCTGGGCCGTCGCGCGGGCCTCTCGGCGAAGTCGCTCCATGGCTTGTTTGTCTTCGCCGAGGTGCGGAGGCAGGAGCTTGAGCGCCTCGAGTCGCCCCAGCTCGATGTGCTCGGCGAGATAGACTGTGCCCATTCCGCCCGCGCCGATCTTGCGGATCAGGCGGTACGGCGTCCCCGGCAGCAGAACCGGGCTCTCCTCAGCGGCGTTCATCGGGCCGACCTTAGCTCAACTCGTCGGATGCCGACACTTACGCGAGAGGGGCTTGTATCGATCAGGGGACGAGACCCGGGGGCAGCCGAACGTGCCCTCCAGTGGTATCAATTCCCGCGCCGTGATCACCGGGCTTCCGCATCGGGGCGCGCATCTCAAGCGACCACTCGCGTTCCTCCCCGATGAGGCTCTCTAGCCCCACAAGCGGGTACTCGTCGTGGCCGTCCGCGTCGATGAACAGACCGAGGCATAAGGCGTCGTCAAAAGCCGCCCCGCGATCACCGGTGCCGGCGCCCCCGAACGTGCGGCCGTCCGGCACGTCGTAGCGGTCGTCCCCGGAGAGGTCGATGAAGACGCCCATGCCGTTGTCGTTACCGCCGCCCAGACCGAGCCCCGGCGCGACGTAGTGATCGTTGCCCGCCACGTCGACCAGGAAGCCGACGCTGAAATCGTGACCCTGCCCGGTCGCCGTCGCCATGATGACGCCCCCGATCTGGCCGTCGACGGTCGGCAAGCCCTCGTTGTAGCGGTCGTCGCCCGCGCCTTCGTAAAAGAGGCTGACCGCGAAGTGAGCGCCTGAGCCCTGAACGTACCAGCGGCCGTTGTAGACATCCTGTCCGGACCCATCGGACAGCACGCCGGTGCCAAACCAATAGCCGGTGGCCTGGCCGAAGATGTCCGCCGTGTAGTGATCATCGCCCGATACGTCACGCAGGATGCCCAGGCCGCCGGAAGCGTAGGTTCCATCGGCGTCGGCGCGGCGCCCGAAGCCGGCCCCCTGCGCGAGGCTGGTATTCGAGCCCGAGGGGTTTTGCGGGTTCGCATAGAGGATCGTCCCGCCGAAGCTCGGGTCGCCGAGCAGAGCGTCGTAGGCATCGTCGCCCTCCTGGTCGTGGAGGTACCCGAAGCCTTTGACCCCCGCGAAGCCCTGGACGGACTGGACGCCTGAGTAGTGGTCGCCGTCGCCCAGATCGGCGAGCAGCCCGATGCCAAAGCTCGCAGCCCCCTGGCAGCCCTGCTCGCAGGCGTAGGTGTCGATGCCGGCCGCGTCGAAGAGCACGCCCACGCCCCCGACCGACGCGCCTTGGGAGAGCTTCAGAGACGTATATCGATCGGACCCGGCGAGGTCGAAGAGCAAGGCCGTGCCAAGGATTGCGCCGCCTTGTCGGGGGATGCGTGAGCGCGAGGCCGGCCTCCCGAAGAGCCCTCGCCCGGCTTCATCCGCGGGCGGCACGAAGGCCACCTCGGCGACATTGCCCACCTCGGGGTAGCCGTAGACGTCGTCGCCATTGACGTCCACGAGCACCGAGACGCCGTGCTCGCGGCGCTGGGTCGAGGCGACGGGCGCGGTGTAGACATCATCGCCCCCCAGATCGACGACGAGGAGGTAGGAGGCTTGGTCTTCGAGGCGCTGGTCGCGACCGTCGCGCACGACCAAACGTCCGAAGGGCGTATTCATCGAGACATCGAAGGGGCCCCCTTCGCCGAGGCCCGCCCAGTTGATCGACTCGATCGTCGCCGCGAGGTTCGCCGACGCGCGGTACAGTCGCTCGAAGCGGATCGTCTCGCTGAAGAGCGCGACCATGGCGGCGTCCCCGTACGGAAACCCTCCACCCGCGGCGATCAGGGTTCCCGGCAGGTCAAGAAAAAGCGTGTCGAGGGCGGCGGGGGAGAGACCGGCGTCGTCGAACATCTGCTTGCGCGCTTCGAGCAGTTGGACCTCGGCCTCGACGATCCGCGCGACGGCTTCCTGGACGGGCAGGGGCACGTCCGCGAACGCCGCCGCCGCGACGCCTGGCCGCAGCGCCCGTCCGTCCAGCATGAAGAGGCGGATGAGCGCGCCCTCCAGCGTCGGGCCTGGGGCCACGGGCATGATCGGCGCGGACAGGGGGTGGTCGAGGAGGGCCGCCGCGCTCGAGATGAGGCGCGACACCGGCTGTGATTGCACCGCGGCGGCCGAGAGCTCAGTGACGACGCCCTGGCCCCAGTCGACGGCCGTCAGACCGTTGCGGTGAATCCGATCGAAGAAGCCGAGGCGGAAGGCGTCCGCGCGGACGTTCGCCGGGAAGAGGTCCAGCGTCGCGCTCGCGAAGAGGGCCGTGCAGCGGTCGAGGCCTGTCAGCGAGAGCGCGTGGCTGAGGAGGTCGTCGGGGTCCGAGGCCTCAACGCAGGCGCAGGGTGAAGGCAGGCACAGTCGAACGGCGCCCACCACGGCGCAGGTCTCCGTCGGCGCGCAGCTCGAAGTGTCCACGCAGGCGACCGTGCAGAAGCGCTGCGGCGTCTCCGGGAGCAGGGTGTCGCTGCAGACGCGACCATCCCCGCAGCCCCCCGCGCGGGCGCAGGACGTGGGTCCGACTCCGCAGCCTTCCGGACCCGAGAGCCCGTCGGGGAGACAGTAGCCGTCGACACAGGCCCGAACCCCGGCCGCGCAGTCGGCGTCGGTGGCACAGGCAGTCGAGCAGAAGCCGTAGATGCAGGTCTGCGCGCCGTGGCGGCACTCCGCGTCGGCTTGGCAGGGGGCGCCGAGATCACTCGGCGGCCAGCCGTTGCAGGTCGCGTTGGTCGGGGCGCACTGGGCCTGACCCTCGTCCAACTCAAAACACGTCGAGCCTCGGGGGCAGACCGCGGCGTCCATCCGGCAGTCGAGGCCGCAGAACTGCTCGCCGGTCGTCTGATTCGTCAGGCAGATGGAGCCTGCGGTCGTGCAGGGCACCGCCTCGTCACACGGCTGGCAGAGGACCTCGGCTTCGGGTGACGTGGCGTCGGGCAACGCGGTATCGAGCAGCGCTGCGTCGGCGCGGCCTCCGAGATCGACGG
>SHZC01000100.1 GCA_009692505.1 Myxococcales bacterium | reverse complement strand
CCAAGGTCAAAGCGAGAGCGTGACGGTCCATAAGGTGGTCCTCGCGGACCTCGACGGGGTGCCGCCGGTGGAGATCGTGGAACTGAAGACCGTCGAAGGTGGGGGAGCCGCAGTGTCGGTTTATACGCGCCCGTGACCCAGACTCCCTTTGGGGCAAGGCGATACTCAGACCACCTCGTCGCCATCGCCTGCCTGCTGACGCTCGTCTGCTGTGGATCGAGCTCCGTCATCAAGCGGCCGCCCGCGCCTGCGCCCGCCTTGCCCTCCGCTGCCAGAGGGGCTTCGACCGCGGATCTGGGAAGCCGGATTGAGAAGCCCGCCGCGCCGCACGAGGCCCCTGAGCTCCAGTCCGTCGAGGCCGTCGTCGCGTCGGAGCCCGGCGCCCCGCTCGTCGTGCTGGAGAATCCGCCTCGGGGCGACGACATGGGCGGCCTGCTCGGGATGCCGTCCGGCCCGGTCCTGGTGGTCCACTTCATCGACGTCGGTCAGGGCGATGGCGCGCTCATTCAGACGCCGAACGGCAAGTCCATCCTCGTCGACTCGGGGCCTCCTCCGGCGACCAACCGGCTGCTCCGATACCTCTCCGATCTCGAGCTGCACCACATCGATCTCATGATCACCTCGCACCCGCACCTGGACCATTTCGGCGGCTCGGTTGCGGTGATGCGCGAGCTGACGGTCGGGGCGATCCTCGACTCCGGCTATGTGCACGAGACGCCGGAGTACGCCGAGTATCTCAAGCAGATCGAGGCCGACAAAATCCCGGTCAAGATCGCCCGACGAGGTCGTAAGGTCACGGTCGACGAGGGCGTCCTCTTGGAGGTCCTCGGGCCCGAGGAGCCGCTCATTCACGGCTCTCGCTCCGACGCCAACGCCAACTCCGTCATCTTCCGCCTCACGTACAAGGACGTGTCTTTCCTCTTCGTCGGCGACGCCGAGGAGGACACCGAGCACCGGCTCCTGCGCGGCGAACGCAGCAAGCTGAAGACGACGGTCTTGAAGGTCGCCCACCACGGCAGCGCCTATGCGTCGAGCGACGACTTCATCCGCGCGGCGCGGCCCCGTCTGGCCGTGGCCTCGTACAGCAAGAACAACGTCTATGGTCACCCCGCCCCGCCGACGGTGGAGCGCTTCGAGCGTGCCGGGGTCCATCTGCTCGGGACCGCCCGCGACGGGAACATCGTCATGATCACCGACGGGACGAAGATTCAGGTCTTCACCGTGCCCCGGGGAGGTGGCCCGTATGGGGGCGCGCGGCTCTGGTACCCGGGCCGACCCGCCCCGCCGGCGAGCGCCGGAGGGGGGGATCCCAACGCGGTCATCCGCAAGGTCGACGTCAACCACGCCAGCATCAATGAGCTCACCCGACTGCCGGGCATCGGTCAGAAGATCGCCGAGAAGATCATCGAGTACCGGCGGACTCATGGCCGCTTTCATCTCGTCGAGGACCTCTCGCGGATCAAGGGGCTCAGCAAGCGCAAGCTGGATAACCTCAGACCCTACGTCGAGTGCGGCCCTGGCGTGAGCCCCTGACCAGACGCCCGTGAGCCCCTGACCAGACGCCCGTTAGCCCTTCACCAGCCGGGCGCTCGCCTCACGGGAGAGCTTGGCTGCACGTTTGGCATCAGCCCCGGACAGCCCTTTCAGCGCGCTGCGCGTCGCGGCGGTCGCGAGGTGCTCACGCTCGGCGGCGACCCCCAGAGCCTCAGGGGGCTTGCCTTCATCGGGCGCGGCGAGACCAGCTGCGGCGCGACGTTCGACAAGCGTCTTGACCATCTCCTCGGGCAGGGGCGTGACCCCTCCAAGCGGCGCGGCGAGGAGGGCGATCTTGCAGAGGTGCTCGACGAGCTCCGCGCGTAACCACGCAGTCTCGAGATCCGGCCCAAACGTCAGCACGCCGTTGCCGGCAATGAGCACGGCGTCGCAGGTCCGCAGGAACGGCCGCAAGGCGTGGACGGCGGGTGCGCCCGGGGCCGTCAGCGCGACAGTCGGGATGTAGGCTCCCAGCGAGACGACCGCCTCGGGCAAGAAAGGATGCGGCAAGGGCCGGCCCGTGGCGCCAAAGGCCGTCGCGTACGGGGAGTGCGTATGGACGACGGCCGACACCTTCGGGCGGGCGGCGTAGACGCTCAGATGTAGCGGCAACTCGCCAAACGGCCGGTGAGCCCCGGCGAGCTTCTGACCGGCGCCGTCGACCACGAGGAGGTCGTCGGTGGTCACGTCGGCTTTGGAGAACGCAGTCGGCGTGCAGACGATCCGGTCGTCGGCGATGCGGCAGGAGAGGTTGCCGTCGTGGTTCGCCACCCAGCCCAAAGCGTGCATCAAGTGGCTGTATCGGACGAGGGCGCGACGAGTGGCCGCCTCGTTCACGAGATCGACACCTGGTCGACGATGCCCACGACGATGGAGCGAATGGGGCCGGTGTTGGGACCGAGGATCTGGCGCACGCCGTTGCCCTCTGTCAGCACCAGTACGAGGTCCCCTTCACCCGCCTGGGCGTGGTCGACCGCGATGACCTGCTCGCCCTTGGGGTTTAGGCCGAAGTCGAGCGGCTGGCAGAGCAGGAGCGTGCGGCCCGCGTAGGTGGGATGGGAGATGGTCGCGACGACGTTGCCGCGCACTCGACACAGCTTCACGGTTTGGAGACCTCCGCAACATAGACCGCATCGACGATCCCGACGATGGCTGCGTCCACCGGGACGAACGTCGGGTCACAGGCCAGCGCGGCCTCGCGGCTCCCGACGAGGAAGACGCGCTCGCCCGGGCCGGCTTGGGTGACATCGACCGCGACGTGCGCGTCGCCGCAGACCGTACCGTCGTCGGAGATAGGCTCGACGATCAGGAGCCGATACCCCGTGAGGCCTTCGTACTTTACGGTGGCAACGCAGGTGCCAATGACGCGACCAAGGTACATAGCGGCGCACTGTAGGCTGGCGGGGGGACGTGAGCAACCACTACGATGCCGCGTTATGCCCACCGACCGCGAACACGCGCTGGCCATTTATCGCCGCGCGCAGCTCCTCCTCACGCGCTTCCTCCAACGCTACTGGTATCGCGCCGCCCAAGGTGCCGGTGGCCTGGGCGACCTCTTCGTGACCGTGGAGGAGGTCTCAGCCGAGCTGGAGATTGGCGAGCTTCAGCCCCCCCTGGCGCTCGACCCCCCCGAGGAGATCGCCGCTGAGCTCAAGAAGCATCGAGGACATGAGCGGGCGAGCCGTCTGTCAAACCCCCATTGGCCGGCCTGCGAGCTCGCGAGAGCGGCCTCGCTGTCCGACGAGGCCCTCGAATACATCCTTGTGCTCGCCACCCTTCAGGGCTCGCCGGGGCTCCTCCGGACGTGTACTTTTGCGTGGGCCGATTTCTCCATCAAGCAGCCCACGGCCGGGTTCATCGTCGAGCTCCTCGCCGACGACGCCGAGCACCGCCTCAGACTCGAAGGCCACCTCGCGCCAGACGCCCCCTTGCGCCGACTTCGGTTGCTCCAGCTCGGCGAGGATCGGCGTTGGCAGCCGGCCACTCCCCTCCTTCAACGCCCCGTCTTCGTGCCCGACGCCGTGGGGAGATTCCTCTCGGGGCTACCGGTCCTCGATGAGGGCTACCCCCCGGCGGCGGTCCGACTGGAGACCCTTGGACCCTGGCCTGAGACGCTGATTCTGCACGCACGGGAGCGCGCGGACCGGTTCCTGGCTGCGAACGTCATGCGTGAGGATGCTTTGCCCGTCGTGCTCGTCGGGGGCATCGGCTCGGGTCGTCGAACCCTCGCCCGCGCGCACGCCCTCGCCGTGGGCCGGCCGCTCTTCGTCGTTGATCTCGCCGCCTTGGCCTGGGAGCTCGAGCCGTTCGAACAGCAAGTTGCAGCCCTCATCCGGGACGGAATGCTCGCGGGGGCCGCCACGTTCCTGCGGGCCGATGGCTTCGATGACCGGACCGATAAACGGCCGGCCATCCTTGGACGAACGATCCGCGCCCTCGGACTGCCGGTGATCGTCTCGACGACTGAGCACGCGCTGCCGATCGTCACGAGCGCGATGCCCGATGTGCACATCATTCACCTGGGCGACGTGCCCTTGGATGCGCGCCCGGGGTTGTACCGCCACCTCTTCTCCCAGCGTGGGTTCCCCGCGGATTTGGAGGTCGTCTCCCGCATCGCCGACACCTATCGCCTTCGCCCAGGCGATCTCGATCGGGCCTTGCGGGACGTTCGGGCCACGACCGGAGAGCAGGGCGACTTCGACCTGGCCGCCTTCGACGGCGCGGTTCGCCGACAAGTCCGCAGCAGCTTGAGCGCGCTCGCCTCGCCCGTCACGACGACGCAACGCTGGACCGATCTGGTCTTGCCCGAGGAGCAGCGGCTGGTGATCGAGGAGATCATCCTGCATGCGAAGTTCCGCGTCCGCGTCTTCGAGGAGTGGGGCTTCTCGCGCAAGCTCGGGGCGAGAGGTCGCGGGCTCGGGTGCCTCTTCAGCGGTCCACCCGGCACCGGTAAGACCATGACCGCCACCCTCATCGCCCAAGAGCTCGGGCTCGATCTCTATCAGGTCGACTTGTCCCGCATCGTCGACAAGTACGTCGGCGAGACCGAGAAGAACCTGGCCCGCCTCTTCGACGAGGCGAGCCGCGTGCCCGTCGTGCTCCTCTTCGATGAAGCGGACTCGCTGTTCGCCTCAAGAACAAAGGTCGAGAGCAGCAACGACCGATACGCCAATCTCGAGGTGAACTTCCTGCTTCAGCGCATGGAGGTGCACGACGGCATCTCGATCCTGACGACGAATATGGGCACGGGCATCGACCAGGCCTTCAAGCGACGCCTGCGGTTTCGCGTGCACTTCGATCTGCCCGAGGCCGAGGAGCGGGAGGTCCTCTGGCGCTCGATGGTGCCGTCAGGCCTCGCCATCACCAACGACATCGACTGGATGGCGCTCGCCAAACGCTGGGAGATCAGCGGGGCGATTATTCGAAACGCCATGCTCCGAGCGGCCTTCCTCTCGGCGGCGTATGGACGGCCGCTGGACAACGAGCTCTTGCAGCGCGCCACGAAGAGCGAGCTATGGGAGCTCGGCCGCCTCGGGTCCTGAATCAGTGGACGGTTTCGGGGGCCTGGCTCTCCGCGACCGGCAGCGGCGCGGCCCAGAGGCCCTCGAGCGCCTCATGCTCTGCTGTCGCCGAAGCGATGATCGTGTCGAGTTCGGCCTCGGGGCGACCGTCCAGCGAGGACCTCAGCCGCTCCAACGAGGCGTCCAGACGACCCTGTCGACCCGCGAGCCCACACTTCACGGCGATCGCGCGGGCCCGGGCCAGCTCCGTCGCGGCTCGCACGACGTCTCCCTGCCCTTCGGCCGCGGTCCCGAGGTCCTCATGGATTCGGACCAGCGAGAAACGGTCACGGGCGCGCCTTCGGACCTCGAGGGTCTCACCGATCACGAACAGCGCGTCGGTGTACAGCTTCTGATCGCTCAGCGCCCGACCGACCTCGTGCCAGGCGTCCGCCCAAGGGATCGCCGCGCCGGCCGTCTTGAAGGCCTCGGCCATGGTCCGCAGACGCTTCTCCGCCTCGACGGCACCGCCATGCCGACGCTGGAGGCAAGCGGCCATCGTCTCGACGATGTGCACCGGCATCCGGATCGACTCGAAGAGCTTCGCGGCCTCCTGGAGCAGCGGGAAAGCGACGTCGAGCAGCCCCATCTCGGCCGAAATAAAGGCGCGCGACAACCGGGCGGCCGCACGCGCACGGGCATCCCCGCTGGCGTCGGCCTCGGCCATGGCCTGGAGCAGCCGGGCCTGGGCGTCGTCGCCGTCACCGCGCTCGAAGACGATCCGAGCCGAGCGCAGCCCCGCCAGCGCCGCATTTCCGGTGTCATTTTGGGCCAAGAGCCCCGACCGCGCCGTCTCGAAGTGCGTGAACGCGCCGTCGAGATCCCCCTCGAGCAGCTTGACCTCGCCGCGCAACATCCCGAGTCGGGCCACGCTGCGGGTGCTGTTCGCCTTGGCGAGGAGCTGCTCGGCGACGTCGAGCGCGGCGGTCGTCGGACCCGGCAGGGCCAAGGCGAGGCGCATCTCCGCGAGCCGGGCCATGGACTCTCCGGCGGGACCGATGCGGCCGAGTCGCTGGGCCGCCGCCGCCGCAGCCTGAAAAGCCCTGTCGGCCATTTGGATATTGCCCTGGCCCGCGCCCAGCTGGCCGGCCTCGGTGGCCGCGCCAAAGAGCCGGGCGAGGGCCAGCCGATAGGGCTCCTTCGTGTTGAGTACGGGCACGAGGCGCTGGAAGCCGAGCTGAACCCGGTTCGCGTCGGCGAGCCCCAAGACGTAGCCCTCGATGTGGCGCGTCCGACCCGCGAGCACGTCCAATCGGAACAAGGTGTCGGCGACCTGCCAGACATGCTCGGCACCGTAGAGCTCGAGCAGGACGTCCCGCAGCGCGCCGGCGCGTTGGGCGCGGACCTCGGGTGGCAGACCGGCCCGGAGTGCTGCGGACAGGCGCGCGTCCCCAAAGCTGAAGACCGGGTGCAGACCATCAGGCAGGTTGGCCCAGACACGCCCCTCGGCGGGCACGGCCTTCTCGCAGGTGCCTACGGCTTCCCCGTCCAGCTCGAACTCGTCATCAAAGAGCAGGTCCTCCACGTCGTCTTCGGTCCGCCCGAAGAGGCGCCCCACGACGTTGGCGTGAAAAGCCTCACCTTCGAGCGCGGCCACGGCAAGCACCTCGCGGGCCCGATTGTTCTTCGGCAGGAGCGACTCGAGGTCGAGCTTCTCCGGCGCCGGATCGGCGAGCACAGCGCGCGCGATCCGCAGCTTCTCGGCGGGCTGGAAAGGCCCGGTGCAGGTCTTGAGCAGCCCGTCGGCGTCGCTCGCCGGGCGGTCGTAGGCCTGGAGCAGATGGCGGGTGAACTCCGGATCGAGGCCGGGCAGCGCGATCTGCGTCAGGACGTTGCGGGCCGAGGCATCGAAGAGCACATCTCCGAGCGGCCCGTCGTCCTGGGGCTGGTCCGGCGCGCCGAGGATGAGCAGCGCGGCGCGCTTCGGCGACGGCTCGAGGAAGAGCGGCAGGCCGAGCAGGATCGCCCGGCTCTGGAGGTGGGCGTCGTCGAGCAGCAGCGCCACAGGAGCCTGATCCCCCACCCGCCCGAAGGCGCCGATGAGGTCCTCGCTGAAACGCACCTGCGGCAGGGCCTTCTTCAGCTCGTCGTTGAGGGGCGCGCGCTCGAGCAGCGGACGCAGGACGCCGGCGAGCTCATCGCGCGCGGCGGGCATGACCGGGGGCACGAGCGCGTCGACGCCATGTTTGGCGAGGATGGCTCGGCGAATGGCAGCCAGCATGCTCGAGCGACCGGGCCCACGCAGGACGACAACGCCTGGCCCCGCGCCGAACAACTCGGTGACGCGCCCGACGATGTTTCCGGGATCGACAAAGGGCCAAGGCTTCGAGCGCGCGCAAAACGCCCAGGTCTCTGCCGCGCCCGTGCCCCCGAAAGGCGGCTTGTCTCCGCTGCGGGTGAGGTGATCGACGAGCGCGAGCCAGGCGTGACGAAACGTGCGCTCGGCGAGGGGCGAGTCGGCGTGGGTCGAGACGAGCGTGTCTTCGATGCGCTGTGGGTCGCCGCCGTCGAGGGCCGACGCCCCGGAGGTCGTCAAGGCCTCATGGAAGTGTGAGATCGCCGTGCCGCAAGCTCGGCTCGGCGTCTCGCGCTTGATGATGGCCTCGGCGGCGGCCAAGGCGGGCAAGAGCCGCTCAGCGTCATGTTGCCCGTTGGCCGCGAGGGCTTGGGCCACGGATTCTCGGCTGTCTGCGCTCATCTGAGCCTCGTTGCCCGGACTCGGGCCGTTCTTGGGGGACGAAATGGGGTCGGAAAATCGGCGCGGCTCGGTACCACGCGAGAGCCCGGTGGGCAAGGGTGTAGAGTGGCCGCCCCTTTGCGCCCCCAAAAGAAGGTCAAGTCGCTTGACTGATTCGGAAACAAACATCGAGGACGTGGTCGTCTCCGTCGACACGGGCGGCACGTTCACCGATCTGCTCTGCCGAACGGCCGACGGTCAGGTCAGACACCTCAAGGTGGCCTCGACGCCGGAGGACCCGGGCCGCGCGCTCCTCAATGGCCTGTCTCAGCTCGGGCTTCGACGCCCCCGCGAGGTCCGGCACGGCTCGACCGTCGCGACCAACGCGCTGCTTGAGCGTCGAGGCGCGCGCGTCTTTTTCCTGACCGACCGGGGGTTCGAGGACCTCCTCATTTTGGGGCGGCAAGCGCGTCCGGAGCTCTACGCGCTGCACGTGGAGCGCGTCCCCCCGCTCGCCGCACGCGCGGACTGCATCGGCGTCACGACCCGACGGACAGCGACCTCCCCGCCTGACCTGAAGCTCCCGGGGCTCCCCCATCTCGATGACATAGGCGTGGCCATCTGCCTGCTCGACGGCCCCTTCGCGACCGAGGACGAGGCCCTCTTGGAGGCGCAGGTGCGCGCCGCCTGGCCCGACGTGCCCGTCTCTGTTTCGCGGTTCGTCTCCGCCTGCCCACGCGAGTACGAGCGCGCCTCCACGACCGTCATGGACGCCTACGTCGGCCCGATCATGCAGCGCTATCTCGGGCGGCTGACCGAGGCGCTGCCCGGCTCTCGACTGAGCATCATGGTGTCCTCGGGTGGCCTCGTGCCCGCGGCGTCGGCGCTCGACCGTCCCATCTCCACCGCGCTCTCCGGCCCCGCTGGTGGGGTCCTCGGGGCCGCCGCGCTCGGCCGCCGCCTCGGCCGATCCGCGCTCCTCGCCGTGGACATGGGTGGCACCTCGACGGATGTGGCCGTGATCACAGAGGCCGTCGCGCCGGAGGACGGGGCCCACCTCGCCGGGCTGCCGCTGGCCTTGCCGATGCTGCGGATCGAGACGGTCGGCGCGGGCGGCGGCTCCATCGCGTACCTCGACGAGATCGGCACCCTCCGCGTCGGCCCCCGCTCAGCCGGCGCCGTCCCCGGGCCCGCATCTTATGGCCGCGGCGGCAAGGACCCGACGGTCACCGACGCCTGCGTCGTCCTCGGTCGGGTCAAGTCCCTGCTCGGGGGGGAGTTGAACCTCGACGTCGCCGCAGCCGAGGCCGCCCTCGACACCCTCGCGGCACCGCTCGGTCTGCCCCGCGCGCTCGTGGCGTCCCGCATCCTCGACATCGCGGTCGAGACGATGGTGCGGGCCTGTCGGCGCGTCTCCGTTGAGCGCGGGCACGACCCACGCGACCTCTCGCTCCTGGCCTTCGGGGGGGCCGGGGGCCTCGTCGCCTGCGCGCTCGCCGACGCGCTCGGCTGCAAGGAGGTCATCTTCCCCGCCGAGCCCGGCCTGCTGTCGGCGCAAGGCATTTTGGATGCCCCGCTGATCACCCACGCCGCGCGCGCGCTGCATTGGCGGGGCGCTTCACTTGAGGGCCCGGCACTCTCGAACGTGGCCGCGTCGCTCCTCTCGGAGGTGGAGGCGCGTCATCGGGGTCCAAAGCATGACCAGACGGGTGAGGCCTTCGAGACCGAGCTCCAGGTCGAGCTCCGGTACGTCGGCCAGTCTCACTCGATCTCGCTGCGGGTCTCGGGCACAGGCGACACGCTTGGTTTGACCTCGCTGGGTCCGACTTTCGAGGCCGAGCACCGTCAACGCTTCGGCTACGCCCTCGAGGCCGGCCACGCGCTCGAGGTCGTCACCCTGACGGCGTTCGCACGGAGCGTCACCCCTTCGGCGGATCCAGCCACCGAGGCCGAAGACGGGCCCCTGCTCTTCGGCCCTGCCGTCGTCTCCCGGTACAGCGCGACGCTCTTTGTCCCAGCTGGATTCCAGGCGCGGACGCTCGCCTCGGGAGAGGTGCTTTGCACACGAACTTCTTCGGCCAAAGCCGAGCCCCCCGAAGTCCCCGAGCCCTTTGTCGACGCCGCGCGCTCGCGTCCGCTCGACCTCGAGATCCACCGCCAAAGGCTGGAGTGCATCGCCGAGGAGATGGGCGAGCTGCTCATGCGCGCCGCGTTCTCGGCCAACATCAAAGAGCGGCGCGACTTCTCCTGCGCCCTCTTCGACGCCAAAGGCCGGATGATCGAGCACGCCGCTCACATCCCCGTGCACCTCGGCTCGACGCCGCTGTCCGTCGCCGCCGCTCGGGCCCACCTTGAGGCCCACCCTGAAGTGATGCGCGACGGCGTTGAGGTGATCTTGAATGATCCGTTCATGGGAGGCACGCACCTGCCAGACGTGACCCTCGTGAAGCCGGTCTTCCTGGGCGACTCGCCGCGGCCCTCATTCTACGTCGCCAACCGGGCGCACCACGCGGATGTGGGTGGGGAGACCGCCGGCAGCTTCCCCGTGCCGAGGCTCGCCGACGGAACGTCAAGAGCCTTGACGATTGACGACGAGGGCTTTCGGATGGGACCGACCGTGCTCGACGACCACGTCCGTGAGCGGTTCGCTTCCGCCTCGCGCCGACCGGAAGATCGCGCCGCAGATCTGTCCGCCCAGACCGCCGCCAACCGTGCAGGCGTCGCCGCGCTCAGGGCGTTGGTCTCACGACACGGCCTGGCGCACGTCGAGGCCATGAACGAGGCCCTGCTCGACGACGCCGAGCTTCGAATCCGTGCGGCCATCAGAGCCTTGCCGGACGGTGAATATGCGTACACCGACGCGCTCGACGACGACGGCTACACGGACGAGCCCGTGCCCATCACCGTTCGGCTCAGCGTGAAGGGCGACGAGCTCACCGTCGACTTCCGGGACGCCCCGCCACAGACGCCGGGCTCGATGAACGCCGTGCGCGCCATCACCGAGTCCGCGACCTACTATGTGCTCCGCTGCCTCGCCGGGGACGAGATGCCCTCGAACGCCGGGCTCATGCGCCCGGTCACGCTCCTCACGACGCCCGGGACCCTCCTCGACGCCGTGCCGAACGCCGCCGTCAGCGCGGGCAACGTGGAGACCTCGCAGCGCCTCGTCGACGTCCTCTTCGGCGCCCTCGCCCAGGCCGCGCCCGACCGCGTCCCGGCGGCGAGCTGCGGCTCGATGAACAACGTCCTCTTCGGCGGTCAACGCCCCGATGGCCGCGTCTTCGTTCACTACGAGACCCTCGGTGGCGGCGCCGGGGCGTCGAGCGTGGGGCCCGGCTGCGACGCGATCCACGTCCACATGACCAATACGCTGAACACGCCGATTGAAGCCCTCGAGCGTGACTTCCCCGTGCGCATCGAGGCCTACAGCGTTCGGGAGCCCGCGCCCCAAGGTGCTGAGGGGGACCACCCCGGCGGACGTGGGCTGCGGAGGGTCTACCTCTTCGACTGCGAGGCCGAGGTCACGGTCGTGTCCGAGCGTCGTCGGCAGGGCGCTCCGGGCCTCTGGGGGGCGCGCGCCGGGGCCGTCGGCGTCAATACGCTCCTCCACGCCGATGGTCGTGTGGAGTCTCTGCCGGGCAAGGTCACCGTCCGCGTGAAGCCGGGTGATCGTCTCAGCGTCGAGACGCCCGGGGGCGGCGGCTGGCGGCGGGCTCCTGCATCCGAAGACGGCAGGTGAGGTAGGGTAAAGACATGGCAAAGACCCCGATGACATCTCTCCTCCTGCTCGTCCTCATCACAGCGTGCGGGCCGGCCTCAGACCAGGGGGGTTCGACTCCCGACGCCGTGGCCCAGGACGGTTCGCCAGCCGGCGACGTGACGCCGCCCCCGGTCCTCTGTGACGTCGAGCAGACCTTGGGCGACCTCCGCTTGCGCACCGACGGCCGGCTGCTCCGCGATGGTCTCGGCCGCGAGGTGCTCCTGCGTGGCGTGAACACAGGCGGTCGCTCGAAGTTTCAACCGTTTTTCCCCTTCCCGTTTGAATCGAACACCTTCGACGAGGCGCTCGAGACCTACCTCCTCCGCGCCTCTTCCTGGGGTTTGAACGTCTTGAGGCTGCCCTTCACCTGGGAGGCGCTCGAGCCGATACGCGGGCGCATCGACGAGGTCTGGCTTGCCCGGTATGTGCAGATGATCGACGCGGCTGGGGCCATGGGCCTGCGCGTCATCGTCGACTTTCATCAGGACGTCTTCGCGCGCCCGTTCTGCGGCGACGGCTTCCCGCTCTGGGCCATCGAAGCCCCCGAGGTGCCCCCGCCTGAGGACTGCACGCATTGGTTCATCGGCTATGGGGGCAACGCCGGCGTCCGCCGCAACTTCGACCGCTTGTGGGCGAACGAGGACGGCCTTCGCGACGACTTCGAGGCGATGTGGCGCGTGATGGTCCGGGCCACCCGCGACGCGCCCAACGTCATCGGCTACGAGATCATCAATGAGCCCGGCGCGGGCACGGCCGACCCCCAGGACTGGGCCAGCGACACCCTCACGCCGTTCTACGAGCGGCTTGCCGCGGTCATCCGTTCCGAGTCGGACGAGGCGCTGATCTTCGTCGACTCGACCGGGACTGAGGCGCTCTTCGCCGAGACCAGCTTGAGGCGCCCGGCGATCGAGCATGGGCTCGTCTTTGCCCCTCACTTCTACGTCCCGTCGGTCATCCTTACGGGCCGATGGGATGGCATGACCCAGCCGGGACCGGCGCTCGCGCGATGGGACGAGGTGGGCGCGGCCTGGGGCGTGCCTGTGCTCCTCGGGGAGTATGGGATTCGACCGGAGGCGGAGGGTGCTTCGGCCTACATCGCGGCCCACTACGCGGCCATGGACACCGTCGCGATGCACGGCACGCTCTGGGAGTACTCGGCCACGACCGACGACTGGAACGATGAGGGCATGAGCCTCGTGGATGGCCTTGGCCGAGAGGGCGCGACGGTCGCCTCCCTCGTTCGCCCCTATCCCGCCGCTGTCGCCGGCACGGTCGCGGCCTTCGACTACGACCCCGAGACGCGGGTCTTCAAGCTCGACTTCGAGGCCACGCCCGACGGCGTCACCGAGGTCGTCCTGCCGTCGCGCCTCTACGCGAGCGAGGGCGCTGACGCCGCGGACGTCACGATCGAAGGTGGCTGCGCCGTCGCCACGCCGGGTCGGCTCTTCGTGCGCCACACGGGCGGGCCCGCGCACCTCGTGGTTCGGCCTCGCTGAATCGACTCACCAAAGAGACGAGAAGAACCCAGCCTCGACGATGGCCTCGCTGGTCATGACGTAGTAGTCCGGCGCGCCCGAGCGGCTGTTGAAGGGGCCGTAGGCGTAGAGCAAGTGCTCGTCGCCGTAGGTCGTCACGAGGTTGGCCCCGAGGCGCGTCGCGCCCGAGTCGATACAGCCGCGCGTCGCGCCCGAGTCGATACAGCCGCGCGTCGCGCCCGAGTCGATACAGCCGCGCGTCGCGCCCGAGTCGATACAGCCGCGCGTCGCGCCCGAGTCGATACCGCCGCGCGTCGCCGCCTGCAGAGGGTAGACGTAGGCGAGGAGCGCGGAGAAGTAGCGCCCTCCCCCCTCCAGACTCACCGCCCGGTCGTCCCACGTCAGGCGGGGCGGCGGGTTGTCGACCTGGTCCTGAAGAAACCCAAGCCGGACCAGGTTGTGCGTCGCGCGCAGGGCATCGGTCACGGCCGAGGCGGGCATCGCGCAGGCGAGGCCGTTCCCGGTGAGCGCCCAAGTCGAGATCTGAAATGCCGCGTACCGTGCGTAGGCAGGCGGGTCCTCCGCGTAGATGAAGCAGAACGGCCGCATATAGACCTCGTTGAAGGGTCCATGCACGCCGGGATGTTTCTCGGACTGCGGGGCATCGGCGGGCAGCGTGAGGCGTCCCCCCACGACCGGGTGGCGGACGCCGTCGAAGACCAGCGTCTGGATTCCGAGACCGGCGAGCGCGTCGAGGTCGACCTCGAGCCGCCCGACGTGATCGACCTCCAAAAGCACGACGTCTCCTTCACGGACCGACGTGACGCGGCAGTCGAACTCGCTCGTGGGCGCGGCGAGCAGCGTCACGTAGCTGTGCTCGCTGGAGACATAGGGCGAGGGCGTGACGAAGGTGAAGTCCAGCTCGAAGGGGTCAAGCGTGCGGGCCCTGAAGAACTCGAAGAGCGGCGGCCAGTCCACGCAATCCGCGCCCGCCGACCGTTCGCCGTCCCACCAGTGTCCGGCGCCGGGCTCCTCGTAGTACTCGACGTCGTCCACGACGCCCTCCAGGGCCGCTCTCATGTCTTGGGCCTCGCGCACCGGGACGTTGTCGTCGGCGTCGCCGTGCAGGATGTAGACGCCCCGCCGCGCCAGGTTGGAGAGGTAGTCATTGGTGTTGCTGTGGGCGCGCGCTCGACCGAAGACGCCGCCGGGTCGCGCCGCCCCGGTGTAGCTCTGAAAGCTGCTCCACCCCGCGCTCGGAGCGATGGCCGCGAAGCGCCCGGGGTGATGCACGCCGACGTTCCAGGTCCCGTGTCCGCCCATGGAGTGGCCGGTCAGATACTCGCGCGTGGGGTCAATGCGAAAGCGTGACCGGGCATAGTCCTGGACCTCCAGCGCGTCCTTGCGCCCCCACTCCTCCCAGTCGAACCCGAAGGGCCGGCGGTTCGTCGCGGCCACGATGTACGTCCAGTCCTTCGCCGAGTAAGCGCGCGCCTGACCGATGGCCTCTACGCCCGCGCCGTGAAGGGTCAGGACGAGGCCGTAGCTGCGAGCGGGGTCGAAGTCGAGCGGCGGCACGATGCCCGCGTATTGAACGGACCCATCCGTGGCCGATCGGAAGGTCTCGCGGTGGGTCGCGCTTCGAGAGACGGTCGACAGCGTGACGGTGTGCTCGAAGGACTCGCCGAGCGCGGACACGTCGACGAGCAGCCGCACGACGTAGCTCTCCTCCGGGAGGACGGGCGCGGCCTTGAGCCGCAGCTCGAAGGGCACTTGGGTCACCGATGCGGGGCCCAAGGCCGGGAGCGTGATCGTGGTCGCCTCGAAGCGCTCGTCCTCGACGACTCGGGCTTGTACGTTCAGGAGGGCGTCCGTCGTGAGGTTCAGGACCGGAACGCCGACGTATTGAACCGGCGACTCCTCGACGGGCAGGTCGGGCAAGGTCTGGTCGTGTTCGTTGAACGCGATCGGATCGGGCGTGGCCTCGAGCGTCACGACCGGCGCGCCGCGCCCGCCCAACGCCCGAACGACGAGCACGTGCCGACCGGCCGCGGCCACGAGGGGGACCCTCATCCGACCCGAGCCATAGACGTCCAGGGGCTGCGGCGCGCCGTCGAGGAAGACCGTCACGCAGCGGTCGCCGCGCACGATGAGCCCCGTCGCCGCCGCGAGATTGAGCTCGGTGGCGGCGTAGACGATGGACGGCGGGTGGTCCCCGAGCGAGCCATCCTCAGCCTGGGTGATCGTCCTCCACTCGCGGCCCGAGGCGTCAGGCCCCTCGGCGGGGAACTCGAACTCACCGCGCAGGACCTCGTTGAAGAGCGTGTCTTCGCCGACCGTCGTCAGACGCCAGGTCGGGGCCGAGACAGGGACACGGGGGGAGGCCACGTGCACGGGCAGCGGCGGGTCCGAGGGGAGGTCCGCCGACGCGTCAAGCGCCAGGTCCGAGACGAGGTCCGCGGTCACACGGTCGGACTGGGCCGCGTCGACTTGAAGCGCGTCGCCGTTATCCACGTCGTGGGGCGGCGGCGCGAGGCCAGCCGCTTCGTCTTCACCGCAGGCCCAAACGCCGCCCAGAACAAACACCGCGAGACCGAGTCGAAGAACGATCCTCCTCATTGCACCCTCCGCGCACAATCCCCAGGCCCCCCCCAGGCGGTGACTCAGAACTCTCGGCAGTCCGCCGGGATCTCCGCGTGACCAAAGGAGTACGGGCGCGCCTGCTTGATGAGCAGGGTTCGCGTATCGCCGAGCAACTTGAACTCGATGTCCATGGCGAACCAGCGGTTGCTCGACGTCGGATCGACGAGCGGGCGGAAGTGGTCGTGGATCGACGAGAGCGCGCACGACAACGCCGCCGACTCGTCGAAGCTCATGACCTCCGTGCCGTCGCGTAAGCTGCTGCGCCCGAGGAACTCCCGGTGTGGGGGCCGCGTGAAGTGCCAGACGTACTGCTCGGTCGAGACGCCCGGCGCGGGGTTCGTCACGCTCGCCTCGCCGTGTTGGGCGTTGACGAAGTGGTCCCGGTAGAGCGGCTCGAGCACGTTGCGGCTGATGGCGACGCCGTTGACGCGCTCCACGGGGAACGCCTCATGAATGAGGATGCCCATGCCCACGGCCGACTGATCGACGTTGTTATGAGCCCGCTCGTCGTAGCCGCGCTGGTTCCAGAGGCTGGCCCAGACCGAGCGGATCGCGTCTTCGATTGAGGCGTCCGGATCGTCGACGGCGGCGGAGATTGAGGTGTAGAGGCCGGCGCCGTTGAAGCCTTCGAGATCCTCGGTGTTGCTGCTGCTCCGAAAGCGAACGCTCTGCGTCCCAAACCGCGAACGGACGGCGGCCTTGACCTCTTCGAGCAGGACGGCATCGACGGGCAGCCCCTGCACGAGCGCGCGGATCTCGGCGAGTCCCGCGGCCCGCACCTCTGGCTGAGTCAGAAACGCCGGGTCCGCTTCCATGAGCAGCCGCCGTTCGGTGGCCCCGCTCGCAGCGAAATGGTCAAGGCTGTGAACTATCGGCACGCCGAGGCCGGTGGTCGGCACATTGAGCGGGCCCAAGCAGGCGCCACGCGGAGAGTTGACGCGGTAGAGCTCGGCGAACTGGGCCGCTTTGCCGCCGAGAAATGGCAGATCACCGAAGCCCCGCTCGGTGAGATCCTGAACGCCAGAGACGCTCGCGTCGAGGCGGGGCCGGAGGGGCTCGCCCATGGGTCGACGGGAGGCCCAAAACGCGATCGCCTCTTCTTCCTCGGCGAGGCGAATCGAGAAGTCCCCCGAGGACACGTCGAGCTGGACGAGCTTGCCCAGGAACGGCGCGAGGCGTGGGTCGGTCCGCGCTGAGCGGAGCGCCATATTGGGCGTGCCCCGGTTTCGGCTCAGGAGGTTGACGTGGGCCAGCGGGGTCTGAAAGGCCTCCGTGACGAGGCCGCCGACGAAGGGCAGATCGTTGGGCACCTGATCGGTCACGACGATGACTTGCTCGCCGAGCGCGGCCTGACTCAGATCGGTGCCCGCTACGTACGTCAGCACCCCATAGCCCACGGCCTGCGTGAGGGGCTGGTAGGTCAGGCCGCGGAACGGCGCGTTGGGCCCGACGATGGGTACTCGGCCCTCGATCTGGCGGAGGCGGTCGACTTGTCCATCCTCCGTCGGTCTGAGCGCGAACCTCTGCGGCGAGGGCACGTGCGCCATCACCGCGAAGAACGCCCGCCGCATCTGCTCGGCGCTGATCTGATCGCCCGGCGTGAACTCCACCGTATACAGATCACTCGCGCCGTAGTGGACGAGCGTGCCCAGCAGATAGCGGCGGGACTCGACCTCGAAGTAGTTACGCTGACTGAAGGCAGACCAGGCGTCGTAAAAGAGTCCGTTCTCGATAGGGTCGCAGCGGTTCAGGTGTGGCTGCCCGTCGATCACCTCACGCACGAAGGTGTAGTGCAGATCCCAGCGTCGACTGCCGAGGAGGTAGATCGCGTCGCCCCCTTGAAGATCGACAAGGAACTTGACCGACTCGATCCCCACGGACGTGCCCCCTTCGGCGAGGGTCGCGTAGTCGGACGGCGTCCGCAGGTGTCGGGCATGGGACGGCAGCTCGCGGGACGGCAGCGGGTCACACGCCGCATTGGGTTCACCCGGCGTCGGCGTGCGGCAGAGCTGGGCGAACCCCGTGGCGTCTGGCAGTCGGGCGAGCGAGGCGGCTGAAGGGAAGCCCACGAAGTCGTGCCGATCGACTGGGTAGACGCGCCCGACGGCCCAGAGCGAGACGAAGCCCTCGGGCGCCGGCCCCGTGTCGAGGAACTGCACGCTCGCCGGGGACAGGGAAACCACGATCCGCTCACCGCTCCCGAGGAGGGCCGGACCGAGGGTGATGGCCTGTGGCGAGTCGCGGTCGGGGTAGTCCGAACCCGGCGAGAGGGCCCCGACTGTCAGATGAAAAGCCGAGAGGTCCGCCGGATTGGAGGCCGTATTCAGCAGCTCGACGAACGGCGCGAGCGGGGGGGCCGGTCGCAGGGAGATCTCGGTGATGACCAGCGGGACGGGCGGATGAGGCCAGGGCTCGGGCCACTCGTACTCGGCGAAGGTGACGTCATCGGGCAGTTCTGGGGGCGGCGGCGCTCCACAGGTGTCGCCGTTCGCCTGCCCCGGCGTCGCCCACGCGCAGACCTGAAACGCTCCGCGAGCACTCGGGATCCGCGCGAAGGCGAAGTTCGGCAGGAGCGCGGGGATGTCGGCGACATCGGCCAGCTCGCGATCGGGCCCGAAGAGGAAGACGGGCTCCCCCTCACCCGACAGCCGAAACGGGAGGTGAAGCGGC
>SHZC01000099.1 GCA_009692505.1 Myxococcales bacterium | reverse complement strand
GCTCTCGGCCCTGACCGGATCGGCCTGCGTGCTCTCGGCCCTGACCGGATCGGCCTGCGTGCTCTCGGCTTCGTGCCGCCCGGCGTCGGCGATCCCGGCGAACCGAGCGACCGAGGTGGGCTTCGGGACCACCGTCGTCGGGCCACGCCCCTTCGTGGATGAGCCCTCGTCGACGACCGGCTAGGTCTGGGCGAGCCATGCGTTCAGCCCGTCCTTGCGCGTCTCCCTCGTGAGCGCGTTCGACGCCGACGCGATCGGTACCGGGCTCGCGGTGGCGATCCTTCCGCTGCGTGACGGGCAATTCGCGGCGGGTGTGGAGTTCGAGCTTGGCTGGGCTTGGGCCGGGATCGCCTTGCCCATGGCCGCCCGCACGGTCGGTCAGATGTGGTTCTACGCCGCGCCCCGGCTGGGAAGCTGGGGCGACCGCCTCTCGCCGGATCTGCCCTTAGGCGTGGACGTTCACCTCGCGGACACGGTGCCGGCGCGCGCCGAGTGGCAGGTGAGCTACGCCGAGTTCGACCCGAACCACCGCCGCTACCACTACGGGCTCGGCCTGGCTTATCAGTTCGACGACAGCTCGAAGTGAGCCACGACCGGCAGGTGGTCGGAGTTCCCTCGGCGCCGCACGAAGGCGTTGAGCGCCTCGAGCCCGGGCCCGTAGAGAATATGGTCCATCGCCTTGTCGAATTGGTTCGACAGCGAACGGTATCGCCAGGTCCCCTGCCCCGGATGATAGAGGGGCAGCGTATTCGTGAACCCACGCCGCTCGAGATTCGACACGGCCGCGCCATCCGTCTCCTCGTTGAAGTCCCCGAGCACCACCGTTGGCAGGCCGTCGTGCAGCAGGCGCGTAAAGATCTCCATCTCCTTGAGGTGGTCTTCTTCGACGGCGAGCAGCGACTGCACGGCGGACGCGCGTCCGTTCAGCGGCCCCCGCAGATGCACGTTGAGGATCTGGATCGGCCCGGACGGCGGGTCCACTTGCAGATGCCACGCCGGGTGCCAGCCGTTGGGCGCCGGCTCGACGCCGAAGTCCGTGAGCGGGAAGCGTGACAAGACCGCCAGGCCACCTGCGCCGCGCGTTGCCCCGTGCGGATCGACGACGCGGTAGAGGCGGTGGGGATAACGCTCGCCGTACCGCGCGGCCAGGACCGTCTCCCACGCCGGCGTCACCTCCTGTAGGCAGAGCACGCCGGCGTTGGCCTCCCCGACCGCCGCGACGGTCTCCGGGTCACTGAAGTCGGTCAGCTCGACGTTGAAGGTCTGAACTGTGAAGTGGAAGGCTCACGGGGTGGGCGCGCGCGGATCGAGGGGCCGCTCCGGGCAGCCGGCGACCGCGGGGGCGAGCAGGAGTAAGAAGATGATCGACTCCGGCGAACAGAAGAAACGGCGGGAGGTTCGAGTCATCCGATGGGCTCCGGTGCCTGAGGGGTAAACCGTGAACGCTGAGGGACGCCGCGGTGGATTTCAAATCCAGCCTCGGGACCGGCCGTCTCCAGTCCGCGCCCGGGCCGGTTCGTCGCCCTTCCGTCGACCTTCCGTCGCCCTTCCGGCGATTGACGCCTCGGTCGACGTCCAGTATCCACGCGCCCTCAGCGCGTAGAGGGGTAACGACATGCGTAGCGACATCGACTCAATAAATCCGACGACCGCGACCACGCCCCCGTGGCCCTCTCAGACGGTCGCCGATTCGCACCCATCGGCGTGCCCGAGCGAGCGGCTGACCGCGAATGGACCCCGAGTCTTCCTGACCTTTGCGGGACAAGGTGTGGCGGTCTTCGACGAGCTCGCGGAGCTGATCGACGCGAGCCCGACCGCCCGCCAGCTCGTCAAGGAGGCCTCGATATTCCTCGACCGCCTCTCCCACCGCGCCGACCTTTCGCGCGCGGGCGACTTTCATCAGGGCTTCGATCCGCTCCGTTGGTGCGTCGAGCCCGCCTCCAGGCCGGGGCAGGCCTACCTCGCCTCGTCCCCGGTCTCCCAGCCGTCGATCCTCCTGTGCCAAGCGGCCCGGTATGCCACCGCGCTCGAGCTCGGCTTGCGGGAGGCCGTCTTGCGGGGCGGGGTCGCCGCGACCACGGGCCACTCCCAAGGCATCATGGCCGCGGTCCTCGCCGCCGAGACGGGGGCTGGCCCCGTGTCCGTCGATCGCCTCTGCGAGCTGCTTGAATGGATGACGCTCCAGGGCGTGCACATGGCGAGGTCGTTTCGCGAAGCCGTACCGGAGCGTGGTCCTTTGGGCGCGACGGCCATGGCCTCGGTCTCCGGTCCCGACCAGCGGCGCCTCCAAGCAATGCTCGAAGGGCTAAATGCGAAGCTCTCGCAGGCGCGTCGGCCGGTCATCGCGCTGGAGAATACGCGGACGCGGTTTGTCCTGAGCGGCCCGCCGAGTGAGCTCGAGGTCGTGCGTCTCTCCCTCGTCGCCCGCGCTACGAAAGAGGCCGCGGCCAAGAAGCTCGGTCGGTTTGCGGGCCCCGTCGGCGACGTGTCCTGGGAGTACCTCGACGTGGCGGCGGCGTACCACTCGCCGTCGATGCAGCGGGGCCTTGACGCCATGTCCGAGTCGGTGTCCCGGCTGGGCCTGAAGGTGGACACGAGCCGCTTCGCCTTCCCGCTCGTCTCGGTCGGAGATGGAGAGGTCCTCGCGGGCGGCGACGTGACCGAGCCGCTCCTGAGGAGCCAGTTTCTCCAGAGCGTGCGCTGGAGCGCGGCGGTTCGAACCGGGTCCGCCTTGCCTGGCGTATCATGCGTCGTCGACTGTGGCCCCGGCGACGGTGTCTCTTTACTCACGCGGTCGGTGCTTCGGGGCAGTGGTGTGCACGTTTACGCGCTGTCTCGAGCCGAGGAGCGACGCGCGTTTTTCACGCCCGGCGAGAGCGTCACCCCGCCGCCGGTTCGGTACGCCGACTCGACACCGACGCGGATTGAGGTGGGTATTGACCGGCAGGCGAGCGCTCCGCGCAGCGACCCGCAGCGGAGCGCATTGCAAATTGACAATCGCTTCAGCCGCCTGACGGGCACGCCGCCGATCTTCCTCGCCGGGATGACGCCCACGACCAGCGAGGCCCCCATCGTCGTGGCCGCCGCCAATGCCGGGTTCACCGCGGAGCTCGCCGGGGGAGGTCAGGTCTCCGAGCGCATCTTCTGGCTGCGAATGGAGGAGCTGGCGGAGCACCTCGAGCCCGGCCGCGGATTTATCTTTAACGCCCTCTTCCTCGACCCCTACCTCTGGGATCTGCACCTCCGGAAAGCGGGCCTCGTCAAGAAGGCCCGCCGACAGGGCTTCCCCATCGACGGCGTGACCATCAGCGCGGGACTGCCGGAGGTCGAAGACGCCGTGGCCCTGCTCGACGAACTCGCCGACTTGGGCATGAAGGCCAACGCCTTCAAGCCCGGCACACTCGCCCAAATCGAGCACGTCGCGCGCATCGCCAAGGCCGCGCCGCACCACCAGATCTTCGTTCACATCGAGGGCGGCAAAGCCGGCGGGCACCACTCCTGGGAGGACCTCGACGCCCTCCTGCTCGGGGGCTATGGCCGGCTCCGCGAGCTGCCGAACCTGGTGATCTGCGCGGGTGGAGGCATCGGCACGCCCGAGGCCGCGCTTGAGCGACTCAACGGCACCTGGGCGCATCGCCACGGCCAAAGCTCGATGCCCGTAGATGCCGTCTTCCTGGGCACCCGCGCCATGGCCTGTTTGGAGGCCTGCACGTCGAGCCACGTCAAGCAGGCGCTCGTGGACGCGGCCGGCTCAAATCGGTGGGTCTATGCGGGAGCGCAGGAAGGCGGGGTCACCTCCGGGAAGAGCTCACTGAACGCGGACATCTACTATCTGGAGAACGAGGCGGCGAAGACGAGCCGACTGCTCGACGCCGTCGCAGGCGACCCAGCGGCCATCGCCGCGCGCAAAGACGAGCTCGTCGCCGCGCTGAATCGGACCTCCAAGCCGTACTTCGGCGACGTCGCAGAGATGACGTACGCCGCGGTGCTCGAGCGCCTGATCTCGCTGCTCGCCGTCGGCCGCTTCGAGCGTTACGACGACGGCCCCTTCGCTGATCCCACCTATCGGACCCGCATCGCCGACCTTGTTTGGCTGACGGAGACGCGACTGTCGAGCGGGTCTAAGGTCGAGGTTGACAGCGTCCTCAGTGATCTCACCGACCTCGACCGGCCGCTGGACGTGGTCGAGCGACTCTTCGCCCAATACCCCGAGGGCCGCACGCTTTGCATCCACCCCGACGACGCTCGGGCCTTCGTCCGCGACATCTGCGATCGCCCCGGCAAGCCGGTCTGCTTCGTCGCCGCCATCGACGCCGAGGTCCGTAGGCGCTTCAAGTCGGACTCGCTCTGGCAGTCCCATGACGAGCGGTACCCGGCCGACTCGGTGCTCTCCATCCCCGGACCCGAGGCGGTCATGGGCATCACACGGGCGAACGAGAGCGTCGTGGAGATCCTTGAGGCTTTTGTCTCCTCCATCGTCACGCAGCTCCGGCCCGGACATGGGCCCGGACAAGCGCCCGACCGGGCCCTAGGCTCTCCGCCCAAGCCGATCGACCCGCTCTCCGCGTTCCTCGTCGCCCCCTTCGTCACCGTCTCCGGCCGCCGTCGACCGAACCCCGTTCTCGCGCTCGTCAGCCAAGAGCCGGGGGCGAAGATCGAGCGGACGACGGACGCTGACGGCAGGCTGAACGCGCTCGTCTTCTTGCCGGCGCGGGGCTCGGACAAGGTCGAGCTCAAGTGCACGGGTCCGAACGTCGAGCTCACGCTCCGGGTCGCCGACGCCGCCTTGACGTTCGCCTACGCCGCAAAGCCCCACGGGGATGCTTACCGCTTCGTCGCCACCGACGAGGCGAAGACGGACGTGACCGGCTTCTACCACCAGGCGCTCTTCGGCGAGTCGCTCGCTCCGGTCGCCCCCTTCGAGGCCGCGTGCCAGCCCTGCTCGCTGACCGTCGACGAGGTCGCGGACTACCGAGCCCAGCTCGACTTGCCCTACGATCCTGACGGCCACGTGCCACTCCCGATGTTGTTCTCACTCGTCTGGCGACCGCTCATGCGCACGCTGTCCGCGCCGATCTTCGGGGGCGCGCTCCTGCGGCTCCTGCATCGGAGCGTCCGCACTGTCCCCGGCCCCGGTTGGCCCCTGCGCGCAGCCGAGGTGGTCGACGTCTCGGCCCGGGTTCACCACGTTTCGAGGATCGAGGCTGGCCTCAAGGTCGAAACGACCTGCACGGCGACGCGGTCCATCGGCGGTCGGGTCGAGCTCGTCGCCACAGTTGTCGCCTCGTTCGTCTTGAGGGATCTTCAAGATCCCGAGCTCCTCTTTCGCACCGCGGTCGACCTCGACTTCAATTTGAGCCTCGACGACGAAGAGAAGGTCGCGTTCGTCTCCGAGCGGGAGGGTCTCGTCTTTCGGCGTGCGCCCGTCATCGGGGAGCGACTGCGTTTCGTCGGCAGGCGCGACGAAGAGCGCCTCCACGTCGGCCCGACGACCTTCGCAGCCAAGGGCACCATCGAGGCGGGCGGCCTTGAGTTCGGCACCTTCGACCTCCGCTCCACGACGCCGAGCCGGGACGCCGAGGCCCCGATCGACGTGCTTCGGAGCCTGCTGTCGCGTGGGCCCTTCGAGACGTCCGAGACCGTCGAGACGCCGGGGCGGACCCTCGGTGAAGGCCCCTTGCCGCTGCCCCACAACATGGAGCCGTTCGCCGCCGCCAGCCGAGACCGCAACCCGATCCATACCAGTACCTCGGCGGCACGCTTGGCCGGGTTCGACGGGCCCATCGTGCATGGGATGTACACGGCCGCCCGACTGTACGCCGGCGTCGTATCGCACGCGGCCAAGGGGGTCGAGTCCCGCGTCCGAGCCTTCGAGGTCTCCTTCGACGCGCCAGCTCTGCCGGGTGAGGACGCGCGCCTCGTCGTGCGCCGCACGCACGTCCGGAGCGGCACGATGGTCTGCGAGTCGCTCGCGATAGTCAGGCGACTTGACGAAGACCTGATCGTCGCGCGCGCCACGGCGGAGGTCGCCCCCAACCGCACCGTCTACGCCTTCCCCGGTCAGGGCATCCAGCGCCGGGGCATGGGCATGGAGGCCTACGCCCGCAGCGCGGCCGTCCGTTCAATTTGGGACCGCGCCGATACGTTCACCCGCGGACACTTGGGCTTCTCTATCCTCACGGTCGTGCGCGAGAACCCGACCGCGCTGCTCATCGACGGCGAGCTGCGCCTTCACCCGGCGGGCGTGCTGCACTCCACCGAGCTGACCCAGGTCGCGATGGCCGTGCTCGCTCAGGCCCAGGTGGCCGAGCTGCGCGAAGGGGGCGTCTTCGTCGAGGACGCCATCACCTGCGGGCACAGCATCGGCGAGTACAACGCCATCTCCGCGGTGACCGAGGTGCTGCCGCTCGAGTCCGTCATCGCCATCGTCTACGCCCGAGGCTGCACGATGCACCGCATGGTCCCCCGCGACGCGCACGGAGAGAGCGGCTATCGCATGGGGGTGATTCGGCCCAACCTCGCGGGCCTCGACCACGCCGCCGCCGAGGCGCTCGTCTCGAAGATCGCCCAGGACACCGGGCGGTTCCTGGAGATCGTCAACTACAACGTGCGCGGTCGTCAGTACTCAGTGACCGGGCACACCGACGCGCTGTTGATCCTTGAGCGGCAGCTCGCCGAGCGGGGAACGACACCGGGCAAACCCCCGTACATCGAGGTCCCGGGCATCGACGTGCCGTTTCACTCCACGGCGCTCCGCAACGGGGTCGCGGACTTTCGCGCGGTGCTCGACGCGCAGCTCCCGCTCGAGATTGACCCCGCCCGGCTGGTCGGTCGGTACATCCCGAACCTCGTCGGCCGCGTCTTCGAGCTGAGCCGGAGCTTCTTCGAGGCGGTGCTCGAGGAGACCCACTCCCCCGCCCTCCTGGCCGTGCGCGACGACTTCGAGGCGATGCCCCAGGCCGCGCTCACCCGCCTCCTGCTCATCGAGCTCTTGGCGTGGCAGTTCGCCAGCCCCGTCCGATGGATTGATACGCAGGACGTCCTGGGCGCGGCGGTCAGCGCGGGGGGGCTCGGTGTCGAGCGGTTCATAGAGGTCGGGGTCGGCTACCAGCCCACGCTCGTCGGCATGGCCCGCCAATCGCTCGGCGCCGACGTCGTGGTGCTCAACATCGAGGCCGACCGCGACCGCGTCTTCGAGCTCGACGCCGATGAGCGGGTCGCGGCTCCGGAGCTTGCCCCCGAGGCCCTGGACGACGTCCTCGAAGACAGCCCCGACCGCGCTCCGAGCCCGGCCCATGCCCTCGCCCAGACGGTCGACGCGGCCACGCCTCCCCCTCCCGATCAAGCCCTCACCGCCGAGGACGCGGCCCGGATTCTGCTCGCTTGGCAAGCCCGAACGCGGCCGGAGCAGGTCCGCTGCGAGGTCGGCCGAGACGAGACGATTGACGAGCTCTTTGGGGGCGTCTCCTCACGCCGCAATCAGGTCCTCCTCGACCTCGGCGCGGAGCTCGGGACCGGCCCGGTCGACGGCGCGCATGAGCGCCCGCTCTCCACGCTCCTGCCTGAGCTGGGTCGGCGCGCCGCGTCATACGCGGGTCCGGGTAAGTACCTCCGAACGCTGACCGACGACGCCCAGAAGCGGGTCTTCGGGCGAGCCGGCCTCACGCGAGCCGAGCTGCTCTCGCGTGCAGAGTCCGTGTATGGCCTGGGCGCGGGCCTGAGGGACTGGCTGCTTTTGTCCATCGCCGTCGAGTCGCGGGAGGGCGCCTCGACTCGTGGCGGCCCCCTCGGGAACCTCTCGGGGCGACTGGCGACCAAGGCGGGGGAGGTCGAGGCCGTGCTCGACGCGCACGTCGCCGCGCTCGGGGTCTCGTCGGGGCTCGCCCTGGGTCGCCGCGTCTCCGCCGCGAAGGGCGTCGCGGTGGATGCCGAGGCGCTCAGGGCACTTGAAGCCAGGCTCGTCGGGAAAGACGGGGTGCTCACGGGGCTGTCTGCCGATCTCGTCGAGCGACTCCGCAAGCTGAGCGCGGACGAGGCACCGAAGGCCCCTGATCTGGACCTCTCGGCGGTTCGCCTCGCTTCGCTCCGGGCCGAGCTCGGGGCGGAGTGGGAGGAGGCGACGCGCCCGGCCTTCGACGCCAAGAAGCTCGTGGTCTTTGCGTCCACCTGGGCAAACGCCCAACGCGACGTCGCACGGCTCGCCCTGCTGCCGGAGTCCACGTCCGAGGCGGCGGTCGCCCTGGAGGTGAGCCGCCTCTCGGCGCACGCGGACGATCCCCGGATCAGCGACACCGCCCGTTTTTACGCCGATCGCGCGCAGATCGCCGGCAAGCCGAAGATCGCCCGTGCGCTGGAGACCCTCGCGAATCGGCCGGCCATCACCGCGCTGAACGTACCCCACCTCGCGCCGCGCCAAACCCTTGAGGACGACGGCACGCTCAGGCTCTTCGAGGTCGAACGTGAGGGCGTGCCGTCCACCGGCCGTCCGCCCCTCTCGCTGAAGTCCCGGTCCATCCTGGTCACGGGCGCGAGCCCGGGATCCATCGCGATCGAGGCCGTCAGGCACCTCCTGCGCGGCGGCGCGCGGGTCTTCCTGACCACCTCGACGTATACCCCCGAGCGACTCGCGTTTTATCGTCGGCTTCATCAGGACGCCGCGTCTCCGGGCGCTGAGCTCCATGTCGTGCCCTTCAACCAGGCCGCGCTTCGCGACGTCGACGCCCTGGTCGATTGGCTGGGGTCGGAGATCACCGAGTCCGCAGGCGCCACCGTCAGAATCGTAAAGCGACCTGACCATATCGACGCGGTCTTGCCCTTCGCCGCGCTCAAGGACAGCGGCACGCTCGACACGCTCGGCGCCCGCTCGGACGTCGCCCTCCGGGCCATGCTCACCGCCGTCGAGCGACTCGTCGCTTGTTTCGCGAAGGCTGCCCTGGCACAAGGCGTCGGCTCGCGTCCCACACACTTCGTCTTGCCGCTCTCGCCGAACGTCGGCGGCTTCGGAGGCGACGGCACCTACGCCGAGTCCAAAGCCGGCCTCGAGGCCCTCGTCCGCAAACACACGAGCGAGTACGACGCCTGGGGTCACGCCGTCACGTTCACCGCCGCGCGGATCGGCTGGGTCCGGGGCACGGGCCTCATGGATCAGAACGACGCGCTCGCCTTCGGCCTTGAGTCGCAGGCGGACATCCGGACCTTCTCGTCGGCCGAGATGGGTCACCTGATTGCAGAGCTCTGTACGGATGAGGCCCGAGCACGCGCCCGCTCCAAGCCCGAGCTCGCCGATCTCACGGGTGGCCTCGGCGACATCGCCAAGGTCAAGCCGGTCATCGACCGGGTCAGGGCCGCGCTCGACCGAGACATTCGTGGTCGCAGGCGAGCCACGGCTTTGCGTCAGGCCTGGGCCTCCCGAACTGCGCCGAGCTTGCTGCGGGTGAAGATCAAGCCCGCGGTGGATCTGACTTTACGCGGCGTCGGCGAGCGCCCCTCGACCGTCTCCGACTTCCCCCGACCCGGCTCGGCCCGCCTCGAAGACACGGTCGTCATCGTGGGCACGGGAGAGATCGGGCCGTTCGGCAGCGCGAGGACCAGACACGAGATTGAGGTCGACGGCCGGCTCTCGGACGCGGGCGTACTCGAGCTCGCCTGGACGACCGGCTTGGTCCGATACGACGACACGGGCAAGGGCGCTTGGATCGACGTCGTCACCGGGGCACCCGTCCCTGAGGCCGCGCTCGGCGAGCGGTACCGTGACGCCGTGATGGCGCGAATCGGCATCCGGTTCATCGAGCCTTCAATCGCGGGCTTCGACCCTGAGTCGATGCCGGTCTACACCACGGCGATCCTCGACCGAGACTTCACCTTCGACGTCTCAAGCGCGCAGGAAGCCGAGTCCTTCGTCGCCGCCGATCCGGAGCATACGCGCGTCCTTCACGACGTCGCCGGAGAGCGGTTTCGCGTCACGCGCACCGCAGGCTCCGAGATCCGCCTGCCCCGACGAATGCGGGTCTCGCGGCGAGTCGCCGGACAGCTCCCCACCGGCTTCGATCCCCTCCGCGCCGGGGTGCCCGCCGACATGGCCGAGTCCGTCGACCGCCTGGCTTTGTACAACCTCATCGCCACGGCGGACGCGTTTCTGTCCGCGGGGCTCACGCCCGAGGAGCTCATTTCCTTCGTGCACCCGACCCGCATCGGCAATTCCCAGGGCGCGGGCATGGGCGGGATGCGCAGCCTCCAGCGGCTCTACATCGACGCCGTGCTGGACCGCGAACGTCAGTCCGACGCGCTGCAGGAGACCCTCATCAACGTGGCCGCCGGGTACGTCGTGCAGAGCTACGTCGGCAGCTACGGCCCGATGATCCACCCGGTCGCCGCCTGCGCGACGGCCGCGGTCTCGCTCGAGGTCGGCGCGGACATGATTCGCCTCGGCAAAGCCGACTTCGTGGTGGCCGGGGGTTACGACGATCTCAGCCGCGAAGGGACGCAGGGCTTCGCCGACATGAACGCCACGGCGGACACCGACGAGATGCTCTCGTTGGGGCTTTTGCCCTCACAGATGTCGAGGGCAAACGACGTTCGACGGCGCGGCTTTGTCGAGGCGCAAGGCGGCGGCACGGTCTTGCTCGCCCGCGGAGACGTAGCCGCGCGGCTGGGCCTGCCCGTCCAGGCGGTCCTGGCCTACGCCGGGTCCTTCTCCGACGGGGTCCAACGCTCCGTCCCCGCACCCGGGCTCGGCGTCATCGCTGCGGCGATGGGCGGCTCGAACTCACCCCTCGGGCTCGCCCTCCAGCGCCACGGACTGACCGCCGACGACATCGCCCTCGTCTACAAACACGATACGTCGACCGGCGCCAACGACCCCAACGAGAACCTCGTCCACCAGAGCATCCAGACCGCGCTCTGTCGGACGAAGGGCAACCCCCTCTGGGTCGTCTCCCAGAAGACCTTGACCGGCCACTCCAAAGGCGGCGCGGCGGCTTGGCAGACCATCGGCTTGTGCCAGACTTTGGTGAGTGGGTCTGTGCCCGGCAACCGCAACCTGGACCACGTCGATCCGGCCATGCGGGCCTACGACCACATCGGCTTCACGGACCTGACCTTGCCGCTCGGACAGCTCGGCCCACTCCGCGCGGGCCTCTTGACGAGCTTGGGTTTTGGGCACGTCGGGGGCATCGCGCTCCTCCTTCATCCCGACGCCTTCGAGATCCTCCTCGATGACGAGGTCCGGCTGGAGTGGCGAGCTGCGAGCGAGCGGCGCCGAGTCGAGCGGTCACAGATGCTCGGCGACATCTTCCGGGGCCGCCGTTCCCTCTTCGAACGTCGGGGCCATCGACGCTTCGAGGCGCACGATGGCTCGGCCGCGCAGTCGGCGCAGGAGGTGGCCCTGCTCCTGACCCCCGAGGCCCGTCTGGATCCCACGACCCAACACTTCGTCACGAGCCCTTCCGACCCTCGCCGCGCGGATCGTTCGTGATCCTGGGCGTCGGCATCGATCTCGTCACCGTCGCGGACTTCCGCGCGCAGCTCGACGATCCCGCGTCCACGCTCCGGCAGGGCACGTTTACGCCTCGCGAACTCGAGGACACCCGCCACCGCCCCTCGCATGATCAGGCCCTGCACCTCGCTTCGCGTTTTGCCGCCAAGGAGGCCTTCATCAAGGCCTGGTCCGCGGGCGCTTTCGGTCGGCCGCCGGTCCTGCCGAGGGTGGATCTCCGCGAGATCGAGGTCACGACGGATCACTTCGGTCGCCCCGCACTGCGGCTTCACGGTGCCGTCGCTCAGGCCGTCGCGACCCTGGGAAAGACGCGTATCCATCTCTCATTGACCCACGAGGTGGCGATCTGCGCCGCCGTCGCTGTGCTCGAGGCCACGACATGAGCTCGCTGCAGAACTTTCGCCGCATCGCGGTCCTCAATCGAGGCGAACCGCTCCTGCGCTTCTTGCGGACCTTCCGCGAGTACACCGCCGAGCGGGCCTACAGCGCGGAGATTCTCGCCGTCATCACGGACGCGGACCGCTACGCCCCGGTCGCCAGACGATGCGATGAGACCATCCCGCTCGGACCGGCGATTCGGACCCTGGCCGACGGCTCGGTGGTCAGCGCGTACTGCGACCGAGTCCACGTCGTCGCCGCTTTACGTCGCGCGCGGGTCGACGCGGTCTGGCCCGGCTGGGGTTTCGCCTCGGAAGATCCCGCCATGGTCGACGCGCTTACGGAGGCCGGCATCGCGTTTATCGGACCGACCGCGGACGCCATGCGACGGCTCGGGGACAAGTGGCAGAGCAAGCTCCTCGCGTCGAAGTGTGACCTGCCGCTCTCGGCCTTCGCGGCGATTGAAGGGGACGCGACGAACGTCCTCGCCGCAGCCGAAGGGGTCGGCTATCCGCTCATGGTCAAGGCCTCGGCCGGGGGCGGCGGACGCGGGATTCGCAAGGTTAATCGACCCGATGAGCTGATGGCCGCCATCGAGTCCGCGCGGGCCGAGGCGCAAAAGGCGTTCGGCGATGGAACGGTGTTCATGGAGGCTTGCGTCACCCTCGCCCGCCACATCGAGGTGCAGTTCGCCGCCGATGGGCAGGGGCACGCGGTCGCCCTGGGCCTGCGCGACTGCTCCGTGCAGCGACGCCACCAGAAGATCATCGAGGAGGCCCCCCCGCCGACCTTGCCGGCCGAGCTCGGAGAGCGACTCTGCCAAGGCTCGGTCCGCCTCGCCCTCGCGTCGTCGTACCGGGGCGTCGGCACGGCGGAGTTCCTCTACCAACCCGCGACGGGCGCGGTCACCTTCCTCGAGGTCAACGCGAGGCTCCAAGTCGAGCACACCATCACCGAGTTGCTCACCGGCCTCGATCTCGTGGCCCTTCAGCTCGACATCGCCCGAGGTCTGCCGTGGCCCGAGCACTTGAAATCGACGCCGAGCCAGAGGGGCCACGCCATCGAGGTCCGCGTCTGCGCCGAGGATCCCGAGCGTGGCTTCGCGCCCGCCCCCGGCACCGTGCGCCTGTTTCGACCACCTGCTGGACCGGGCATCCGCGTCGACGGCGCGTTGACTGAAGGGCAGACCATCCCGGCGGTCTTCGACTCCATGATCGCCAAGGTCATGGCCTGGGCCCCCACGCGCAGTGAAGCCCTCGCACGTCTTCAGCGCGCGCTCGGTGAGCTCGAGGTCGTCGTCGAGGGCGGCGCGACGAACAAGGCGTTCTTGTCCACGCTGCTCGCCCACCCCGAAGTCATTGACGGATCGGCGACGACCTCATGGCTCGACGTCGCGGTGGCCTCGGGTGAGGTGCGCGCGATCTCCCACGCCACCGAGGCCCTGATGGCCGCCGCCGCGCTGGAGTATCGCCGCCTTCGAAACGCGGTCATCGAGCGGTTCTTCGCCGAGGCCAACGACGGCCTGCCGCGCTCCGTGCCCGCGCCCGAAGGCGTGACCGTCGACTTCCGCCTGCGTGAGCGACGCGCCCAGCTTCAGGTCATGGAGGTCGGCTACGATCACTACATCGTCGGGCAGCCGGGCGCATGGCACGCCTTGGCTTTCCAGAGTCACCACGACTACGCGGCGACCCTGACTTATGCCGGTCGCCGGTACGCGCTCTTGTTTGCCTTTGCCGGCAACTCGATCGCGGTCGAGATTGACGGGACGTTGCACACCGTCGAACGCGTCTCGACCGGGCAGCTCCGCGCGCCAATGCCGGCGACGGTGGTGCGGGTCTGCGTCGCCGAAGGGCAGTCCGTCGTCCTCGGTCAGCCCCTCGTGATCCTCGAGGCCATGAAGATGGAGCTGGCCATCACGGCACCCGCCTCCGGTCACGTCGAGCGCATCGCCTGCCGAAGCCATGAGCAGATGGCGCAGGGGCAGCTGCTCTTGTCGCTGTCGGAGGAGGAGCAGTCCGGAGGTGCCACGGTCGGCGAGCCTTGGCCGAAACCCGGACCCACGCCGCTCACGCTCTTCCTCGACGCGGGGCTCGGCTCGGCGAGATATGTCGACGCCCTGTCTTCGACCGACGCAACGCACACGATGAAGATCGTCTGCGCTGCGGTCCGGAGCGTCTTCTGCGGCTATGACCGCTCCGTGGACCACCTCCTGGCCCTTGAGCACGCCTTGTCCACGGACCTGACCGACGCCGCCGTGCCCGCGCGATGGCGACCGCTGGCCGAGACCCTGACCATACTGGCCGACGTCGAGTCGATCTTCGACCGATCGACGCTCACCGCAGAGGCAGAGTTCAGCGCGTTGTGCCGCCGCGTGACGGGCGGGGCCTCGGGCGCGGAGTTCGAGGTCTCACCGACCCTGAGTCGCGCGCTCACGAGCTACCGAGTCGCCGAGGCCGCTCCTGACGCGCGCACCCGCCGGGCCCTCGCCCGCTTGGGCACCGCCCGACTGCACGCGAAGGCCGCCTACCGCCTCGCAGTACGGGTCATCGGCCGGGTCGTCGAGCTCTCGCGCGCGGGCCTCGATCTGTCGCAGTCAGACGGCCTGCGGGAGGCCCTCGCCCGCCTCGCCGAGACCGCCCGGCCCGAGAATCGATTTGTCGAAGACGCGGCCCGTCAGGCCCTCTGGGTCGTCTTTGAGAAGTCCAGCTTCGAGGCCAATCGGGCCGCCGTCTCCGCCTCGGTCGACGCCCTCCTGCACTCCGGCGACGTCAGCGAGATCACGCAAATTCGCGCGTCGATCCTGCACCTCCTCGTGGACCGCGCCGGCACGATTGATCGCGCCCGACTGCCGACCCTCGCCGTCGCCCTCCTCTGCCGCCTGGACCTCTCTCCGATGTTGACCGTCGAGGGCGTCGAAGGCGACGAGACATGCACCCTCGTGCGCCTCTCGGGTGATGCGGAGGTCGCCGTCGTCTTCGATCGCACGACCGAGCCGTCCGTCCTGGCCGCCCACCTGGCGCGCCGTCACGAGCCGCGCCTGGAGATCATCCGCCTGGGCGCGCAGACGGAGAGCGACGACCTCCTCTTGCAGCAGCTCAGCGACCTGGGCCGTGGCCTCTCGCCGAGCGTGATGCAAGTCACCTTGACGTGGCATGACGCGAGGCGGCGGATGCGTCACCTCACGCTCGAACGCGGGCCGGGCGGCGACCTGTCTCATGAGACGAACCTCGTCGGCGTGCACCCCTCCGTCGCGCGTCGGCTGGAGTGGCATCGGCTCAGCGAGTTCACCCTGTCGAGGCTCACCGGGATGGACGTGCCGGAGGGCATCGTCGCCGTCGCCGCCAAGGGTCGAGCCAACCCCAAAGACGAGCGCCTCTTCGTCTTCGCCGAGGTGCACGACGTGCCGGACCGGGCGAGCGAGGCCTCGCTCGACGCGCGCGGGGCGTGGCAGTCCTTCGACCATGCGTTTTACGAGGCGCTCAGCGTGCTTCGTGAGGCGATGGGCACCCGCAGCGCCCGAGATCGCTGGGTCTGGAACCGGCTGACCATCGTCGTTCGGCCGGTGCTCGACCTGGAGCCGGCCGACGTCTCCCGCGTCTCCCAGCGCCTCCGAGGGCCCACCCGCGGCTCAGGCCTGGAGAAGGTGATCATCCGAGTGCGCGTCCGGGACGACGCCACGGCCAGTAGCAGCCGGGCCACGACCTTCGTCGTCCGCACGCCGTCCTCGGGCCGCCTCGAGGTCCGGGAGCACCCGCTGTCGAACAAGCCGATTCACGCGCTCACCGACTACGAGCATCGCCTCGTCCTGGCCCGACGTCTGGCGGCGGTCTACCCCTACGAGATCATCCGGATGCTCGTGGGCGGACACGCGGCCGGGGCCCCCCCGCACCCTGACATGGCGAACGGCGTCTTTGCCGAGCTCGATCTCGTCGGCGAGTCGGGACCGCTGAGACCCACCAGCCGCGGCCCCGGAGAGAACACCTCGGGCCTCGTCGTCGGCCGCATGACCCACTTCACGCCGACCTACCCCGATGGCCTCGAGCGTATCTTCGTCGCCTCCGATCCGACCAAGGCCATGGGCGCGCTCGCCGAGCCCGAGTGCCGCCGCTTGATCGCCGCGCTGGATCTGGCCGAGGCCGAGTCGCTGCCCGTGGAGTATTGCGCGCTCTCCGCCGGGGCCCGCATCGCCATGGACAGCGGCACCGAGAACCTCGACTGGACGGCCCGGGTGCTCCGACGTCTGATCGAATACACGGAGAAGGGCGGCGTGATTCACGTCATCGTCCCGGGCGTAAACGTCGGCGCGCAGTCCTATTGGAACGCCGAGGCCACGATGCTCATGCACACCCGCGGGCTGCTCGTGATGACCCCCGCCGGATCGATGGTGCTCACCGGCAAGAAGGCCCTCGAGGCCTCCGGGGGCGTCGCCGCAGAGGACGAGCGCGGCATCGGCGGCCACACCCGCATCATGGGGCCGAACGGTCAGGCCCAATACTTCGCCGACGACCTGCCACAGGCCTATGCCCTGGTCTTCGAGCACTACCGCTCGACGTATGTCCGGCCCGGCGAGAAGGGCCCGCGAAGAGACCGCCACGCGGCGACGGACGCCCCCGATCGGGACGTCACGCGGTCCCCCTACGAGGGGCCTGCGGAGCACGGCTTCCGCGAGATCGGCGAGATCTTCTCCGACGCGACGAACCCCGGCCGAAAGAAGCCCTTCGCCATTCGCGAGGTCATGCGCGCGTTCGTCGATCACGGCACCTTCCTCGAGCGCTGGAAGGTCATGCGCGACGCTGAGACCGCGGTTGTCTGGGAGACGCACGTCGGCGGGCACGCGGTCACGCTCATCGGCTTCGAGTCCCGCCCCATCGCGCGCGGTGGGGTCGTGCCCGTGGATGGACCTGATACTTTCACCGGCGGGACGCTCTTCCCCATGAGCAGCAAGAAGGTCGCGCGCGCGCTGAACGCGAGCAGCGGCATCAAGCCGGTCGTCGTCCTGGCCAACCTCTCTGGCTTCGACGGCAGCCCCGAGTCCATGCGCCACCTGCAGCTCGAGTACGGGGCCGAGATTGGCCGCGCCGTCGTGCGCTTCCAGGGACCGCTGGTCTTCGTGGTCATCGGCCGCTACCACGGGGGCGCCTATGTCGTGTTCTCCAAGGCCCTCAACGAGAACCTCACGGCGCTCGCGTTGACGGGCAGCTACGCCTCGGTCATCGGGGGCGGTCCGGCCGCCACGGTGGTCTTCCCTCGGGAGGTCAAAGCCCGCGCCGAGGCCGACCCCCGCGTGGTCGAGGCGCGTCGGGCGGCGAACGCCTCGGACGCCGCGGACCGCCTGCGCCGACGCGACGCCGTGGAGTCGTTATTGCGCGACGTCATCCTCGAGAAGCAAGGCGACGTGGCGCGAGAGTTCGACCTCGTCCACTCGGTCTCGCGCGCCGTGGAGGTCGGCTCGCTCGACGCGGTCATCGAGCCTTCGCGCCTTCGACCGGCCGTGATCGAGGTCCTTGATCGCGAGCGGCGGTGACGAAAGAGACGCCCACCGGCCCCGACGACATCGTCATCCTGACGGAGTGCGGCGTGGACATCGGGTACGGGCACCTGATGCGGTGCCAGTCCCTCGCCCGCGCGTTTTCCAACCGCGGTTTCAAGGTCCGGCTCGTCGTCGCGGGTGAGGTGCCTGCGGGGCTATTGGACCCGTTTACCTGCGCGTTCGAGTGGCGGCACGACGCGGCGGCCATCCCGCCGTTTCAAGACGCGCGCCTCGTGCTCGTCGACTCCCACGTCGCGGACTTGCGCTGCATATCACTTATCGAGGCGACGGTTAGAAACGTCGCGTTCATCGACGACTTCCCCTACCGCGACTACCGACGCGGCGTGGTCATCGACTTCACCGTCGGGGCCGAGAGCTACGCCTACCTGCCGCCGGTCCGCAGAGACGGCGTGACGTACCTCCTAGGCTGCCAGTATTCACCCCTGCGCTCGCCCTTCGAACAATTGACGCCGCGTCGCTTCGAGGGGCCGGTAAAGAGCCTGCTCCTCACCTTCGGGGGCAGCGACCCGCGGCAGCTCACCCGTCCCGTCCTGGAGCACCTTGGAGTCAGCCTGCCGGGCATCGAGCGGCGCGTCATCCTGGGTCCCGGCGTCTCCCCGACCGCCAGACACGAGGTCAAGCGCCTTGACGGCCTCACAGTCCTCGAGGACGTCGACGCGCCCACCATGCAGCGTCTCATGGCCGAGGCCTGCATCTGCATCTGCGGCGGCGGCCAGACCTTGTACGAGCTCGCCTCGATCGGCACGCCCCCAGTCATTATCAAGTTGGTTGACAATCAATCCCACGACATCCGCGAGTTCTGCGCCCGGGGCTTCGGGCGCTACATCGGCGACTGGGACAAGCCCGACCTCCTGCCGGCGCTGGTGTCTGCGGTCGAGCAACTGAACGATCCGACGGAGCGCGCGCGGCTGTCCGCGGCGGGCCGAGCCTGCGTGGACGGCCGAGGGGCGCAGCGTCTCGCCGATGCGATCCTCGCGGGCGTTTTGGCATAGCCGCCGGGACCGGCCGGCATTACGGACGCGGC
>SHZC01000098.1 GCA_009692505.1 Myxococcales bacterium | reverse complement strand
GTCACCGAGTCGTCCGCGAAGCACGAGGTCGCCGAGACCTACTACAAGGCTGGGTGGGCTCTCGAGCGGCTCGGGCGAAAGGCCGAAGCACTGCGCGAGTATCACAACGCTCTCCAGTCTTTGCCCAACGATCCCTACCTGCTCCATCACGCAGGGGAGCTCGCACGCAAGCTCGGCCGAGCGGAGGACCACCGCGCGCACTTGGAGCGGCTGGCCGCCTTGGCCCGGGATCCTCTTGAGGCGGCTAATACGCTGTACCAAATGGGGCTCATCGCCCAGAAGGTGCTCGCCGACGAGTCCATGGCTGCCCTGGACTTCGAGCGTGCCGTCGCGGCGATGCCCACCTTCACCCCGGCCCTCGCGGCGTTAGGGCGACAGGCCTCGCGGCAAGCCCGCTGGCAGGATGTGAAGCAGCGTTTCGAGAATGAGATAGCCCCGCTCGAGGAGTCCCTCGCTCTGGACGTCCCCGAGATCGTGCGGGTCCGGTCCATTCGCGCGCTCGTGACCCGTTATTACCGAGTCGCGCGGTTACTCGAGGTTCAGCTCTCCGATCCCGATGCCGCGCTTCAGTACCACAAGCGGGCTCTGGCCCTGGCACCCGACTTCCTGCCGAGCTTCTTGGCCCTCGAGCGGCTCTATGAGAGCGCCGGGAGGCACCGGGAGATGGCGGCGTTGTACCTCGGCTTGGTCGAACGCTCGGGCACGACGGGGCTCGCCGCGACGCCCTTCCTCCTGCGCGCGGCCGAGGTGCTGCAGACACGCCTTGGCGATGACCGAAACGCCGGGCGGGCTTATGCGCGGGTGTTGGCGCTGGAGCCCAATAACGCCTCGGTTCTCGCGGACGCCGCAGACGTCTTCACGCGGCTCGGGGGGCGCGCCGCCCGCATTGAGATCGACGCACGACGCGCGCAGATCGTCGAGGAACCGGCCGACCGGGCGCGCCTGCTGCACGACGCCGCCGAGGCTCAACTCATCGACGGGGACCCGCTCGCCGCCGCAGCCGAAGCGCTCCCGCTTTTCAAGGCCGCCTACGAGCTCGCCCCATCGTCGCCGGGCCTCATGGACGGCCTCTTCCGGGTGGCCGTCCGCTTGTCGCGGCCGGCCGAACTCGCGGCCCTTCAGGCAGAACAGCCGGCATTGGTCGCGTTTGAGCCCCTCCTGGCCGCTCAGTTTGCGGACTACTTCATGGTCCATGGTCGAACCGACGACGCGCTGGTGACCCTCGATCGCTGGAGCCGGCAAGGGGGCGGGGGCGTCACCACCACGGCGCTGAGGGTGATGGCGCTCGAACGTCTGCATCAGTGGCGACCGCTCGTCGATGCCATCGAGGAGCTCGCGGCACGAACGGAGAACCTGCTCGACCGGGCCGGTCTGCACGCGCGCTGCGGTGAGATCCTCGAGCTGCGCCTCGCGGATGGCGAAGGGGCCGCGGAAGCTTATGGGCGTGCCCTCGCACTCGATCCCAGCTGTCGAGCTGCTCGTGATGGCCGAATGCGCGTCGAGGCCACGACGCACGACTCCCTCTTGTCCATCGGGACGCGAAGCGCGGCCTCCGGCCTTCGTGCGGCCAGGGACGCGGCCCTCGCTGGCGACACGCTCGAGGTCGGCGCCCAGGTCGAGCGGCTGCTCCAGAAGGCCACGGATGACCGCTCGGCGGTGGCCGTCCAACGGATCGCCGGAGGGGCCTCGACCCCCGACGAGGCGGTGTTCAAGGCCTTCGCCGACGCGCCTGATCGACTCGACCGCTTCGAAGAGTGGATGGCCCGGCTCGAGGGCTCAAGGCGGCTGTCTGAACGTATCCACGCCCTCTGGACCCGTCTGCCGCACGAGGACGACGCGGGTCGCCCGTTCCTCCTTTCGACCCTGATCGCGTCGTGCGAAGAGGCCGCCGATGAGCAGGGCCTGAGCGTGGCCTGCGAGCGACTCTCGGTCGAGGACCCGGCCTCCTTAATCGCGACCTTGGCCCTGGAGCGTCAGGCCTTGCGCCGAGGGGATCAAGCGGGCGCGTTCGAGCACGGCGAGCGCCTCGCAGGGCTGCTCCAGACCCCAGGGCTCGCCGCGAGCGTCTACCGTCGATTGGCCGACGTCGCCGAGTCGTCTGGAGCCGGACCGTCCCGCGCCCGCGCGCTGCTCGAGCACGCTGCGGCCCTCGCGCCCGAAGATGGCGTCGCGTTTGAGCAGCTCTCCCGCGTGCTCGAGGCCGACGAGGATTGGTCGGAGCTCGTCGAGCTGCACAGCCGTCGCATCGATGGGACGCTGCACAGCCGCGACCTTGCTGGGACGCCCGATTCGGACGCCTTCGACGTTCGCGCGCTGTATATCGCCAAGGCTCGGCTTCTCGCCTTCAAGTTGGGACGAAACGAGGACGCGCTCGCGACACTGCAGGCCTTCGTCGACCTCTTCCCGCTCGACACATCGGGCCTCCTGGATGCCGGCTGTTTGGCGGTGGAGGCCGCAGCGCCTGAGCGTGGCCTGGAGTGGCTCCTCCGCGCCTCGGTCAGCTCCGATCCGGTCGTCGCGACTCACGCGCTCACACGGGCGACGCGCCTTCACAGCGAGCTCGGTGAGCCCGGCAACGCTCGTCAACGCTGCGATGAGCTGCTCTTGCGAAGTCCCGACGACATCACGGGGCTGGAGATCTCCGCGGAGCTCTTCGCCCAGATCCGCGATTGGCCGGCGGTCGTCAAGACCCTGCGTCGACTCTATGACCAAGAGAAGGACTCCGGCCGCCGTGCCGTGCGCGCACATGGGATTGGCGAGATTCTCTCGAGGGTAAAGGGGGACGCGCGACAGGCCGCCGGCTGGTTCAAACGGGCGGTTGAGCTCGCTCCGGGCCATCTGCCTTCGGTCTGGCGTCTGCTCGATGAGGTCGACCGCCTGCCGCCCGGGGCGATCCCGGTTGAGCACATCACCGACGCCGTGGACCGGGGCATCGAGGCCACCTACGCCCAACTCACTCAGGATCCCTTCGACCCCGATCATCTCCGGGCGTTTGCCCTGCTCTCCCTCCGCCGCAGCGCGCCCGACGGTGCCTACCTCGCGCGCTGCGCCCTGGAGTATCTCGGACTCGCCGACCCGGCCGAGCGCGCCTTCCTCGCTCAGCGTCGCGAGCGTCTGGTCGTGGATCCGTCAGGTCGCTTGACGAGTCAGCAGAGGGCCCAGTGGCTTCGCGCCAAGGGCGAAGAGTGCCTCGCCGGTGCCCTCTTTGAGTCCCTCTCACTTATCTTGGTTGATCTCCTTGCAGAGCGTCCGCCGGGCGGAGCGACGCGCCTCTCTGGGCGGAGCTTCCCTCGATGGCAGGCCGACTTCGGGCAACTGTCCCGCTGCTTGGGTGCCGACGAGCTTGAGGTCTGGCAGGTCGGACAGGCCCCCACGCGGCTCGCGGGCACCTACTTGCCTTCACCCTCCCTCATGGTAGGGACTGATGTGCTCGCATCGCCCATCGATGCGGCTCAGGCGTTCAGGCTGGGTTCCCTCGTGGAGGGGCTGCACGCCGGTCGGCTCTTGATCGATCGCGTGGGCCCGGTCGCCGTGGCACAGGCGGTGTCCGTGGTCCTCACCACGATCGCCCCGAGCGCCACCTCACGGGTGAGAGGCCAAGGTCCGATGACCCCGGATCTCCGCGCGCGCCTCGTCGACCGAGCCCAGCGACTTCCGCGTCGCACGATCGCGACGATCGAGGCCCGCCTGGCCGAGTTCAGCGACGCTGCGGCTGACTTCACGCTCTTGGGCGAGGCGATCTCGATGACCCGTGACCGAGCCGGTTTTCTCGTGTCTTGTGACCTCGGAGTCGCCCTCGACCATATTCGATCGATGGCCGCCGCCACGTTTGACATTCGGTCGATCCGATCGGTCGGACCTGCCCGCGATCTGATGACCTTCGCGCTGAGCCCGGACGCCCTCGAGCTTCGACGCACGCTCGGCGTGGCGGTGACGCGATGAGCCTGGAGATGCCTGTGGTCGCTCCCGAGAGCCGCTGGGCCGAGACGATCGCCTTGTATCGAGCCGAGGCCCAACGCTCGCCGAGCCCACGCCGGGCCCTCCGGCACTGGATGGAGATCGGTCGCATCTACGAAGAGCACCTCGGTGATCCCCAGGCAGCTCTTGACGCGTTCGCCCAGGCGAGAGAAGCCGATGTGCAGCACGTCGCGCCGCTGCGTTGTCTGCGTCGGCTGGCGACCGCGGAGAACGACTGGCCGCGCCTCAAGAGCCTGATCAACGACGAGATCGCCCTGACCCGCGACGAGCGCACCCGCGCCGGCCTGTATCTGCAGCTCGGCACGCTGCTCGGCGAGCGGCTCGAGTCGCCATCCGAGGCTAGGCGCGCGCTCCGTGAGGCGGCGGTGCTGGCACCCGACGATCCGGAGATCCTGATTCGGCTCGAGCTGGTGATCCCCGAGAGCGACGCGCAGTCAAGGGTGGAAGTGCTCGGCCGGCGCCTGCGATTGACAGAGGATCCGAGTGCTCGAGTCTCGATCCTTCTGGAGATGGCGCGGCTGGCGGAGTCTGTCCTGGACTCAGATCTCGACGCGCTGGCCCTGTACCGGGAGACCCTCAGGCTCAGGCCCGATACGCCGGACGCGATTGATGGCGTCGTGCGGATCCATCTGCGCCGCGGGCGCGTCGAGGCGCTCGTCTCCGAGCTGGTCGCGCTCACCAGCCGCCCGATGAACGACGATCTGCGCGGCCGCGTGATTTATCTCTGCGCGGTCCTCAGCATCGCTCAGCTTCATGATGTCGAGCGAGCGCCGCACCTCCTGAATCAGGCGGCGATGCTGCTGACGGGTGACAAGACCGTGCTGCGCGAGCTGATCGCGGACTACGAGAGCCTCAGCCTGTGGGGCGCCGCCAACGCCCTGCTTGAGGTTCTCGCAGGCGCGACGACGCCCGAAGACGCGGCTGCGGCCTTCTACCGGGCAGCCATCAACGCCGAGTCCGGCTTGGGAAATACTCAGATCGCGCTCGACTGCCACCACAAAGCACTTCGTCTCTGTCCAGGATTTCTGCCGTCGCTCGCCTCGGTTCGGCGAATCGCGTGGAAGAACCTGGACATCGACGTCTACGTCCGGTCGACGGTCGACGCGGCGCATCGTTGCCGCGACCAGTCGATTCGGGCCGAGCTCCTGACGCACGCGGGCGAGGTCGTCGAGGCGACGAGCGGCCACGCTGATGCAGGTGTCCCGCTCTTTTGTGAAGCGATTGAAGCCCACCTCGCGACCGCCGATCTCCTCCCGGATGTGCGGGCGCTGCAGTCGTTGCGCAGCATCTGGCAAGGCAAGGAGAACGCGGCGAACCTCGCGGCGATGCTCGAACGGTGGTTGGGGCATGACCTGACGGCGGACGCTCGACGGGCCGCGCTGAGCGCGCTCGCGCTGTTGCACGAGACCCAACTCGACGACGTGCGGGCGGCCATTCGCAACTGGCAGGCGCTGCTCGACGTCAGGCCCGATGATCTCCGCGCGCTTCGCAGCCTGCAGCGACTCCACCAAATCCAGGGCGACGCGCATGGCCTCGTGGCCGCGACAGAGCGGGAGTGGTCCCTGCTCGAAGACGTGCCCCGACGATTGGCACTTCTCCTTCGAAACGCCGAGACGTTCGACGAGTTGGGAGAGCCCAGGCGCGCCGAAGACTGTTGGCGGCGCGCGCTCGTCCTTGAGCCCCGTTTCCTGCCCGCGCTCATGGGCTTAGGCCGCCTCCTGTACCAACACGGGCGGTGGCATGATCTCGCCGCGCTCTACCAACATGAGCTCGCGCACTTGGACTCCGAAGACCTCGAGCGAGTGGCGATCCTCTCGCGCCTCGCCGAGGTCCACGAGTTCCGCCTTGAGCAGCTCGACGACGCGGCGAGCTGCTACGAGGAGGTCCTCGCGCTCAGGCCCCATGCCCCCGACGCCCTCGCCGGACTCGAGCGGCTCTATGGGCTGAGGGACCGCCACGCCGATCTCGCCCGCGTCCTCCGCGCGAGAGCCGACACCTCCGAAGACTTGCGCGAGCGGGCCCTGCTCCTGTTTCGACTGGGTGAGATCGCCCACGACCACTTTGGCGACGACGAGGGCGCGCTCGACGATTATGACACCGCGTTGGAGATGCAGCCCGCGCTCGTACCCGCGGTGTGGGCGCTCGAGCGCGTGGCCATCGCGCGCGGCGATCGCGAGCGGCTCGTCGTCCTGTATCGCACGCTCCTGTCTCGGTCCGACCCTGGCGTGCGTCGCTCGATCTTGATCCACAAGCTCGCCGCGCTCCTGTCGCCGACCGAGGCGCGGGCGGCGTTTCAACTCCTGGCCGAGGATGACCCCGACGACACGACCGCGCTCTGGGCGCTGTATCGCGATGCCGCCGAGCGAGATGACCGGGCCGAGTCCGCCGAGCGGCTCGCGCGCCTCGCACAGCTCGCCGGGGATCGTCGAGACGCGATGGTGCTCTGGCGTGAGGCCGCCGAGAACGCCGACGAGGCGGGCCTCCCGATTGATCAGCGGGTGGCGTTATGGGAGCGGCTCGTTGCGCTTGAGCCCGCCAATGCGCGCGGGTGGGAGGGCCTGCACACGCTCATGTCGACCGCCGGAGACGGCGACGACTGGGCGCACTTCCTCCTGCGTATTGCCCGCATGACCGACGACGACCGCGCCACGTCCATTACACGATGGACCGCTGGCATGATCTTCGATCGTCTCGGCGGCCAAGACCCCAAGGTTCTCTATCGGGAGGCCGCCCAACATTCACCGGAAGATCCCGTCCCCGTCTGGCTGCTGCTCGACGCGGCCGACCGGGCTGGCCGTTCAGTTGAGGCCGCGGATCTGCGTGCGGAGTTGGCGCGTCGGCGACTCAGCGATGTCGCCGCAGCGGAGGAGCTGACGCTCGCGGGCAAGGCTCTCCTGGAGATGACCGGGCATAAGGAGCAGGCCCTCCTCTGCTTGCTCGAGGCGGTTCGGCGAGATCCCCGGGCCGACGAGGGGGCGGCGCTCGCGGTCGGCGAGCTCACCGCCCAGTCACGCTTCACCGAGGTCGATGAGCTCCTGCAGCGGCGTCTCAAACGACTGATCGTGCCTGCCGAGGCGCTGCTCGTCGCTCGTCAGCTCATGGATCTCCAACTCAACGTGCTCGGTCACCGCGCGGCGGCTCGGGTCACGCTCGACCACATCCTGATGCTCGACCCTTCCCGCTACGACGAGCGGTGGTTGTTCGTTGAGATGCTGACCGACGCTCAGGCGTTCGAAATGGCTTGCGAACAGCTGACCTTGCTCCTGCCGTTGACGGAGAACGACGACCAGCGGGCGCAAGTTTATACGCGTCTCGGAGAGCTGCGCGCCCGCCACAGCGGGGACTTCGAAGGGGCCGTCGAGGCATTGCGGGCCGCGGTCGGCCTTCTTGATCCGGGCGGTCGAGCACTCGAGGAGTTGGCCGCCGTCTACCTCGCGAAGGGGGATCCGGGCGCGTCCCTTCAGGCCTACGAGCGGCTCGAGCGCATCGTCCTCGAACCCGAGCGCGTCATCTCGGCGAAGGCGGGTCAGGTTCGCGCGCTCACCGCTGCTGGGCGACTCACAGAGGCCCGTGACCGGCTCGATGCCCACATGAACGCCGACGGGCGCCACCGGGAGTTCGTCGTCCTCCGAGAGCGGCTCGATCAGATCGACCCACGCCCAGCGACCGAAGATCCGCTCCCGACGCAACCCTCCGCTGCGCCCTTGCAGCTCGGCAGGCTTCAACTTCGCGAGCATTTCGACGAGGCCGCGCTCGCCAACACAGTGAAGCCTCCGGCCCCGACGGACGCCACGGACGTGGAGTTTCGCGCGCTCGTCGTCCACGACCTCGAGTCGCCGGACAGGTTAGAGTTCGCGCCTCAGCCCCGGGATATGAAAACGCCCGACGTGCTCACGCTTCTGCCCAGCCCGATGCCTCGTCGCGTGGATGAGGACCGCCTCGCGACGAGCCCCGGGCACCCCGGCTCTCAAGCGCAAGCCCGCCCGCCCGCTGTGCCGCCGGCCGGGGCTGTGGGGGGAGGCAGCAGCGCGCAGCGGGCCCGCGCGAGGCTCGAAGCCGATCCGCTCGACGTCAACGCTTGGCGTGATCTTGTCGTATCCGCGGAGCTCGCTGGACAGGAGCCGGCTCGCGCCTGGTTCGCGGACGCCTGCCAGTGGGTGGAGGGCGGCGCGCGTTCGGGTGCCCCTTTCGCGGCTCGGGGCGCGCCCCCTTTCGTGGCTCGGGGCGCACTCCCTGAGGCACTCAGGCGGCCTCTGTTGCCCCCTACGCTGCCCTCGGCCGTCCTTCAACTTCTGCGCGAGGTCGGGCCCGCGCTCACCCCTCCGTTTTGCGCCGATGCCGGTCGACATGGCGTCACCGCGGCGGATCTCATCGGGGACGACGATCCGCTCTCGTCGATGGCTCGGCAGATCGCGGACACCCTGGACCTCGGTGGGTTCACGGTCTTGAGAAACCCCAACCGGCCCTACACGGTGACGGTCGAAGCAGGGGATCCCTCGGCCGTCATACTCGGCAGCGCCGTGCTCGACGGCTCGCCCGACGCATCCAAGAGCTTCCTCCTGGCTCGATGTTTGGTCCCGCTCGCCGAGGGAACACTGCTCGCCCGAAAGCTCACTGATCGGGAGTTCGGGGCTTTCATGGGCGCGCTGCTCGGGGTCTTGGGGGCTGAACTCCCAGTGCGTCCCCGCGACCGCTCGACTTATGACCGGATGCGCGCGCAGATTGAGCTCGCGCTGCCTGAGGCCCGCAGAACGCCGGCCCTCATCGAGCTCGCGAGGACCGCCGCAGTGAGCTTGCAGTCGCTTCCGCCGGCCTCGCTCCGTGCCGCCCTCGAGACCTACTCGGCGCGCTTGGCGATGGCTCTGTCCGATGGCAGCGGCGGGGCGCTCGAGATGCTTCGTCGGCTTGACTTCGACGACCGTCCGCGGGACGCCTTGTCGCGCTCGGACCTCGTCATGTTGGTGACCGACAGCGACGTCGTGCGGGATCTGCTCACCTTCGCGACCTCGCCGGCCTGTGTGGCGATTCGGGTCTGGCTCGCCGGCGAAGGCCACCCGCTCAGCCCCGCAGCGTGAGCCTCGGCAGTCGGCGCCCGCGAGCGACCCGAGTCCAGAGGTAGACGAGCAGTCCGATGAGCATGATCAGCAGCTCAATCGGCACCGCGACCCGGTGCACCTTCTCGATTGGCCTCACCTCCGGATGGGTTGGAGGGCGCGCGGCCACCCGAACGAAGCGGACGATGCCCAAGCCCGTCGGACGCGGGAAGGCGTAGACGGTCAGGGTCCCGTCGCGCCGGAAGCTCCAGCGCTCGCCCCGCGACTCATTGCCGATCCGCAGCGTCTCTCGGCCGGTGATGGCATCCGCATAGAACGGCGTCGGCGGCGACTCAACATCGAGGCCGACGGCCCACTCGGTGAGCACGCCGAGCTCGAGAGGGGGTGCGAGCACGGTGCTGGATAGGGTGAGCGCGAACGGTGGGTGACTCGCCGCGTAGATCGGTTCGTCGGCTTCGTGAGTGATCGCCAGCGCGGGACCACGCAGGCGTGGCGCGGGCGCCGCGTTCCCACTCGGGGGGTGAACGGCGACGGCCACGATCGACCATCCGCGACCCCTAAGCTCATCGAGGACGAGCGCCTGCGCCGGGGCAACAGTGAAGCCCTCATTGAGCAGCCAGTCGTGGAGCGGCTCGGGCGCAGCACCCAGGTTCGTAGCGATGGCGGTCGCCCCGGAGGCTTTGGACTCCGCGCTAACCTCGACCTCGGGGTCCCCGACCTCCCGCACCGAACAGGCGCCGGCCCAAGAGACATAGTTGAGCTCGAGGCTGCGCTGTGTCTGGGCCCGTGGGTGAATCTGCGCGGCGAAGGCCCGGTGGACGCGGTCGGAGATGACCTCGACGTTGGCCGGCTTCGGCGTCGGGATGAGGATCCCGAAGGGCGAGCCCGTCCCCTCAAAGGTGTGCTGGACGAGCACGGTCTGCCGGGACGTCAGCGGGTCGTGCACGATGATCACGCTCTCGTCGAGCACGACCACCTCCTTGCCGGGCGGGGGCGCGATCACGGCAGCAGTGCCGGCCGACGGGGCGAGCAGGCACATCGATGCGAGCACCCCGGCGAGGCGACGCGCCGGGGCCCGGTCAGAGCGCGGCGAGCACACGCTCGACGCGTTCAAGGCTGTCGCGCATGTCGAGCCTCGTGAAGATCCCGCGAGCCCGTTCCAACTGGGCGGTGGCGTGCTCCACGTGCGCGATCTCTGCGAGGAATGCGCCGTGCGCCAGGAGGGACTTGCCCAACTCGGCCTGGTTGCCGGCAGCCTCGAGTGCTCGGATGGACGAGTCGAAGTGCTCTGCGGCGAGCTCGATCCGGGCGTCGCGCTCGGTGAGATCGTCGTACAGGGTCCGAGAGTACACCTCGCCGAGGTTGCGCTCGGCGAGCGCGCCCATGATGCGTGCGCCGACCTCTCGCGCGACGTCGAGCGCGCGTTGACTGAAGTCGAGCGCCTTGGGGTAATCGTCGAGCTTGAGGTAGACCGACCCCAAGTTTCGCAGGGCCTCGCACAAGGACCGCCGGTCACCGACGCTCTCGAGGATTGCGCTGGCCTGAGTGAGCCGGACACGCGCCTCTTCGTAGCGCCCCAAGACGAGCGCGACCTCGCCGAGGTTCGTCATGAGCAGGCCCTCGAGCGGTGGCTCGCCGAGCTCGCGGGCGATGTCGATGGCCTCGGCCCACAGCGCCTCGGATCGCTCGTACTCCCCGCGCTGGTAGCAAACGACCGCGAGGTTGTTGAGGTTGTCAGCGATGGTCCGGTTGTCGGCGCACTTTCGCGCCAGGTCGAGCGCTTCACGCAGCGTCGAAACGGCCTCCCTGAAGTCACCCCGCTCGGCATGGATGCTGCCGATGTGCTGAAGCGAGACGGCGATGCTGCGCTCGTCCCCCAGGAAACGCCGAAGCCGAAGTCCCTCGTTGAAGCGCTCCATCGCTCGGTCGAGATCGCCTCGTGCGAGGTGCACCCGACCCACGTCGTCGGCACTCATCGCGAGCCCACGGATGTCCTCGGTCTGACGAAAGAGCGCGAGCCCGTTCTTGAAGTGGTTGAGGGCGAGGTCGTACTCGCCGAGCGAGCGATAGGACTGGCCCATCTTGTTGTACGCGAGGCCGCCGAGTCGGGCGTCGTCGAGGAGCCAGGCGAGCCGCAGCATCTCCTGGAAGTGCCCGAGCGCCTCAGCATGATCGCCCTGAAGCATGTGGACACGACCGAGCTTGTGGAAGACCTCGGCGCGCGACATCGCGTCATCTTCGGAGAGGCACTCCAAGGCCTTGCCAAAAAACGCGGCCGCCTTTTGGTTCAGGTGGGCCGCTAGCGCGAGGTCAGCCGCCTGCACATAGTAGTTGGCCGCCTTGCGGAAGTTGGAGCCACGCTCCCAGTGGACCGCGACGCGCTCGATGAGCTCGGCCGAGCGCTCGGCCCCATGTGCCTCGAGCCACTGGGCGATCTGCCGGTGGTATCGCTGTCGCCGCGGCCCCTCGATGCCCTCATAGAGGAGTTCGCGCTCGACGGAGTGCTTGAAGCTGAACTCGCGGGTGTGCGGGAACGTCGATTCCGCCGCCCTCAGGACGATCTCGCGGCGTCGCAGCTCCGTGAGGGCCTGGTTGAGCTCTTCGGAGCGTCGGGTCGTGCTCCAGTAGCGGTCCGCCTCATCCCAGACGTGACCCTCGTCGACGCGCCGCAGCATCTCGACGCAGCCGCTCCAGAAGACATCGCCGCACGCCGCGGCCTTCTCGAGCAGGCTCCGATCGAGCGCGCCGAGCCCGCCGAGCCGCGCCCGGACGACATCTCGCAGCGTGCTGGGGATGCGAACATCGACAAGGCGGTCGGCGAAGATCACCCAGCCGTTGTCTCTCCGCTCGATGGCCCCTCGCTGAATTTGGAGCTGGATGATCTGCTCGAGCTGAAATGGATTGCCCAGTGCCTTCTCGCACGCGAGCCGGATGAACCCCTCCGGCAGGCCCTCGGCGGGGGCGAGCATGGTCGTGACGATTCGCCGACAGTCCTTGTCGGACAGCCCGACGAGCTCGACGGCCTCGCCGATCGAGCGGAAGCCCTCGACGAAGTTCTTCTGTCGCTCGCCGGCCACCGGGCGGGCCGACGCGAGGAACATGACGGGCGCGTCGTTCAGCCCCTGGGACAACCGCAACAAGAGCGCGATGGACTCGTCCGAGGCGTAGTGCAGATCGTCAATCATCAGGACCATCGGCGTCCGAAGGCTGTCCATTCGGACGACGTGCGTCAGCAGGGCGACGGCCCGCTCCTCGACCCGCCTCGGCTCGCCATCGACGCGCTGAATATGAGGTGAGCCAGGGTAGGGGAGGCCGATGATCTGACCGATAAAGTGGGCCGCCTCTTCGCCGGCCGCGTCGTTTCGTAGGACCTCGACGAAGCCCGAGCGAAGCTTCTCGCGGGCGACGTCCTCTCGGTCTCCGGGCGCACCGTAGAAACGCTGGAGCAAGAGGCGCCGAAAGATCGAATACGCTGGACCGCCATCCGGTCGGCAGACGGTGGACAGGATCGTGACCTTGTCGACGTGACTCTCGGCGGTCTCGGCGAACTCGGTGAGGAGTCGGGTCTTGCCGATCCCCGCCGCGCCCACCACAAGGAGCGCGCGTCTTCGCTGCTCGTCGATCGTGTTGCGGAGCGCCTCACGCAGCCGGTGAAGCTCCCGCACGCGCCCCACAAAGTCGACTCGTGGTGCGCCGCTGAAGCTGGGCTCGCCCTCGGGGCTCTCGGAGAGGTCGAGCACTTCTTCGGTCATTGGGACCCTGCCTGCGTCATCGGGGTCCTGCCGGCACGGACGCACGGGAAGGCCGAGGCAAACTGGACGGATCGCGTGGGTCGAGGCCGTCGGCGAGTGCTCGTCGGACCTCGCGGCCGCGCTGGCGGTCAGGAGCGAAGACGTCGACCTCTCGCTGCCATTCGAGCGAGACGGTGTCCCACTCCCGCCACAGCTCGGAGACAGGCGTCGACTGGGCGTGGCCGACGGCGGGGACGCCGAGGGCGAAGACCACAGTGAGCTTGAGGGAAACGGCGCGCATACTGCCCCGGAAAATCGGGGCGGGAACTTAGGTCCGGTCCTTTGAATTGTCAATCAGGTCCGCACGTCCCTCTACAGGCGGGCCCCGTCACCGCCTTGCACCGAGTCAATCGCTGTGGTGTAACCTCGACGACGCCGCGTTTTCCTGCTTCGAAAAGGACTCATCATGCGCGCCTTCCCACGCTTCCTCCTCGTCCTCTCGATGACCACCGGGCCCCTTGCCGCGAACGGCGCGCGCCCTGAGGTTAAGTCCATCGCGAGCGCCGCACCGGCGTCCGTCCCCTCCGGCCCGCAGCCAAAGGCCGGCATCTCCCATGTGCTCGGGCTCCTTGATTGGGGCAACACCTCGGCGGCCGTGCTCGACACCATCCGCCAGGAGGTGACGGTCCGGTACGAGGCGAAGTTCAAGGAGCTTCGCGATCCGCTTGAGATTGACCGGGCCATGCGCCGGAAGGCCGAAGAGCTCGCGTCGATCGACAAGACGCTTGTCCATTTTACTGGCCAGCGCACGGGCTACGAGTCGTCCCTCATCGCCCATGACTTCGTCTCCAACGCCGATGAAGCGATGCTTCGGGTCGACGACGCGGAGGCGCAGATGTACTACTTCTTTCGGAATGATCGTCTCTGGAAGGTGCTCGTCGCTTATTCCACCTCCTCGAGCCGCAACGTCCCCTTCAGCGACTTCGTGCGACAGGTTCAGGAGAAGCATGGTCGACCTACCGCGGTCGACTGGTCTACGCCGAAGGGCGGCACCAAGGCCCTTCGCGCCGCCCACTGGGAGGACGCGATTACGCACCTCGTGGCGGAGGATCGTACGGAGTTCTTCGGGACCTTCTGCATGAAGTTCCTCGACCGGACCGAGGGTCTGACGCTCGAGGCCGCGCGCGCCCAACGCCCCGAGTCCGAGCGGGCCACCGATGACCCGGACGTGGCGTCCGCGCTCGCGGAGATCACCAGCGACGATGCCGGTTCCGACGACACAGTGGTCGATCGCCTGACGGGCACGCAGCACAGCGTCGATCTGGTCAACAATCGGCCAGACTACGAGACCACCTTGGACCGCGGCGCCGTCGAGAGCCCCATCTACGTCGAGACGAAGACGCCCAAGGGCAACAAGAAGAATAAGGGCAAAGCCGCCGCAAAGGGGACCGGCTCCGCCGCAGCGGCGCCCGCCTCGAAGCCCGCCGAGAAGAAGGCCACAAGCTCGGTCATTATTTACTGATCGCTGTCGGCGCGTTCCCAAAATCCAGAAGTTCTGTGAGGTTTCTCGTGTTTCAGCGTTGGCTTTTTTCAACAGTCCTCAGCCTCAGCGTCCCCCTCCTCGCGTGCCCCGCGTGCGAGGACGCTCCCAAACCCGAAGGTCCGCAGCCGCCCGATCCGCTCGGCGACTTGCCCGACGACATCGAGCCGATCTTGGGCGACGGCCATCTATTGGTCGCTCAGCGAGGTGTGCCGGTCGACGACGAGGACTTCGCCGTGATCTCCGATCGACCCGAGGATCCCAACCCGCCGAGGGTGGGCGTCTCAGTCGACCGGCTCACTGATGAGTTCGGGCTGCTCGTCTTGAACCTGCCCTACGTGAGCCTTCGCCTTCGGGACTCCTCACGGGGCTGTGTGCCGAGTGACCGGGCCGAAGAGGCGCGCGTCGCGGTCTTGGCCGACGACATCGTGCAGCGCCTCGATGAAGAGAAGGGCCTGCGAATGGCAGGGATCGCCGTGAACGTGGATCTGCTCAGCCCCGGTCGCACGGAGATCCTGTCCGAGTGTTTTCCCATCGGCGCGAAGGTCCGCTTCGGCGAGCCGCAGCACCGCGAGAACCTCAAGCGAGCCTTCCGCGAGCTGGCCCTTCTCCCGGGCCTCCGCTACATCACGGTCGGTCAGGACATGAACCGTTATTTCCACCTCGTTGATGGCGAAGGTCTGTCCGTCCAAGACGACTACGCGAACTTCATCACGCTGTACCGGGAGATCTACATCGCCATCAAGGAGGTCAACCCCGCTGTCAAGGTCGGCCCTGGCTTGAGCTGGGACTTCCTGATGAACAATACGACCGCGCAGGTGAGCGGCGAGCTGGGGCTCTCGTCGGCCGCGAGGCTGGCTGGCTTCTATCGAGCCTGGCAGCGCACGGTTCGGCCGCTCTTGGTCTCCAAGACGAACGGGGGGACCGTGGCCGCCGACTTCGTTGGCTTCAGCATCCTGCCGGAGACCACCGCCGAGCCCTTCGAGGACGTGCCTTCGCCCGTCGATCCGGACCACCTCAAAGCCGTCCGCGCTTACTTCCGATACTTGCCGCTGGCGGGCAACGTGGACGGTCGGCAGTTGGACATCGCCATCACCCAGACCGACTGGCGCGTCCGATCCGCGGCGACCGGGGCCAGCAAGAAGGGGCCGTACCTGACGACGTTGAAGTCGGCCGTCAGCCACACGCCGCTGGCCTTCATGGCGTGGCGTCGGCTGAGCGACCTCCCGACGGACACCGAGGGGCAGACCCCCGCCTGTGAGCAGTTTACGATCCCCGAGGACACGTTCCACTACAAGCCGGACTATTGCATCGGCGGGATGCTCGACGGCGATGGCCGTCAGCGCGACATCATCGACATCTTGACCCAGGCCCCTTGAGCTTTGAGCTCGACATCGCCGCCCGGCACCTCAGCGCCCGGCGCTCAAAGGCCTTGTCCTTCGTGACCGGGCTCGCCATCGCCGGGGTCGCCCTCGGCGTGGCCGCGCTCATTGGGGGCTTCGCCGTCACCAGCGGCTTTGAGATCGCCTTTCGCGAGAAGGTGCTCGGGTTCTCCTCGCACATCTTCGTCCGGGAGTTCGGCGTGCGCTTCACGACCCACCGCGAGGTCGACGCCCTCATCCTCGCGGTCGACGGGGTGACGGCGACCTCTCCGATGACCTTCAACGAGGCCATGGTCTCCGGCCGCACGGGCACTCAGGGAGCGGTCATAAAGGGCATTGAGCCGAACCGGGTGCGGGGGGTCCTGACCCTGGATCGTTACGTCGTCGAGGGCTCGCTCGACGCGCTCAGCTTGCCCGGGCCCGATGGGATCCCGGCGATCTTGCTGGGCCGCGAGCTGGCCCGAAAGACCGGCGTGAAGGTCGGTGATCTCGTCACGCTCGTCTCACCCTTGCGGCGCCAAACCGCCGAGTCCTGGGGTGCCGAGGCCCGGACTCCAAGCTCGGGCACGTTTCGAGTCGGGGGGATCGTCCAGGCCGGTTTCCACGAGTACGACGCACGCTTGGCCTTTGTAGCCCTTGGCGAAGCGCAACGATTCTTCGGGCTCGGAGACGTCATCACGGGCTTCGAGGTCGCTGTCGACGACGTGCTCGCCTCGGATGTCGTAACCGACGTCATCCGCGAGCGACTCGGCCCCGACGAGTTCTCCGTGATGGACTGGCGGCAGCAGAACCGAAACCTCTTCGCCAGCTTGTTCTACCAACGCATCGCCATCCTCGTCGTGCTCTCCGTGCTCGTCGTTCTGGCGTCCTGTCTCGTCGCTTGCATCCTCGTGATGCGGGTCATGGAGCGGACGCGCGAGATCGCGATCCTCAAGACGATGGGCGCGCGACAGGCGAGCATCTTGTGGCTATTCATCACGCAGGGGGGAATGATCGGCGCCGTCGGGACGGCGTTCGGCGTCGTTCTGGCCTTCGTCTTCTGCCAGGGGCTGCTGGCGAACGGGGTGGAGCTCGACCCCAAGGTCTATGGGATCTCACAGCTTCCGATCGTCTTTGACATCATGGACTATGTGATGGGCTCAGTCGGAGCGATGGTGATCTCGCTCCTCGCGACGGTTCTCCCCGCGTGGGCAGGCTCGAAGCTGCACCCTGTCGACGGACTTCGGGCGATCCAGGGCAGTTGAGGGCGGGGTTTACGTCAAATGGCGTGGGATTACGGGCCCCGGCCGTGCGTTGACTCTCGTAACTCCCTGTGCTAATCCCGTCGGCGATGCGACGCTGTAGACCCATGCTCATGACCGCCCTCTGCCTGCCTCTGGCGGCCTTCGCGATCTCAGCCTGTGGGGCCACGCAAGCCGAGATCGCAAAGAAAAAGTCAGACTCAGACTTCCACTACAAGCTCGCGTACGGCTACCTCTTCGATCCCAAGCCCGAGAATCGCAACGTTGGCTTGGCGCTCGCGGAGGCGGAGCGGGCTTTAGTCGACGACGCCAATAGCGCCGATGCCCTCTTCCTCGTCGCGCTCATTCGGATGGGCCGTGACGAGCACCTTGAGGCGGCTCGCCACTACGAGCGCGCGATCGCGTTGCGACCTGATTTCCACTTCGCCCGAAACAACCTCGGGACCTGCTACCTCGCCCTGGAGCGGTGGGACGACGCGATCGCCGTCTTCACCGATCTGACTGCCAACCCCTACTACACCACGCCAGGAAACGCGCAGAACAACTTGGGTTGGGCGTACTACCGCAAGGGAGACCTTGCTAAAGCGCTCCAACACTTCACCGTTGCCCGACAGCTCAACGCAGAGCTCTGCCCCGCCTATAACAACCTCGGTCTCGTCCACCTCGACGAGAGTCGCCTCGACAAGGCCGAGCGTGAGTTCTCTGAGGCGGTGCGGCGCTGTCCCGGCTATGCCGAGCCCTATTTCCACCTTGGTCGCGTGCACGCCCGCCGCGCCGAGCGCGAACCGGCCCGTCAGAGCTTCCAGCGTTGCGTTCAACTGTCAGGTACGACCCCCTTGGCCGACCGCTGTGAGCGGCAGCTTGCTGCACTCACTGCGGGGGAGGGCTCTGTTCAATGAATCCCGTTACTCCCGAAGTCACGACCGCTGCCGGCGCAGGGACATTCTTGTCCACCGCTCGGCTGCGCGCCGGAATCTCACTCAACGATCTGGCGAGCCGCACACGGATCCCGCGGTCGACGCTCGAGGCCCTTGAAGCCGAAGACTGGAAAAGCCTGCCCGCCATGGTCTATGTGCGCGGCTTCATCCGAAGTTATGCCCGCGAGCTCGGCATGGAGCCGTCGCTGCCGTTGCGGCTGCTCGACGGTGAGGTCGCCGATGCCCGCGCCGCCGATGTTCAAGCGCACGTCGACGCCGACGCAGCAGAGCGCCGGGCCGCCTGGGACTCCATCCGCTGGCGAGCCGCTTATAGCGTCGCTGCGACCCTGATCTTGGCGGCCATGCTCGCGGCGATCTTCTCAGTCTCGCCGCCCCGGCTCGAAGCCCGCAGCCTGGAGCCCGCAGTTGATGCGACCCCCATGCCGGTCCTCATCCCCGGATCGGCGCGCATCGAGCCTGAGCTGCTCAGGCTCGATCTGGGCAGGCCCGGGCTTGTCGGGCCTGAGCCCAACGACGCCCCTTGAACGGACGCGTCCGAACCCCCGCTTTGGTCCTGCATACGCGGGCGTTCAAAGAGGCCGATCTCATCGTCGAGTGTCTCGGCGAGAAGATCGGGCGGTTCTCCGTGGTCGCCCGAGGGGCCCGCAAGAGCCAGCGCCGCTTCGGTGGACCGCTGGAGTTGGGCACGCGCCTCGATGTCGAGGTCATCGTGCACCCCGGCCGCGACCTTCACGGGCTCCGACACTGTGAGGTGACCGTGCCCCTCCGGGCGATTC
>SHZC01000097.1 GCA_009692505.1 Myxococcales bacterium | reverse complement strand
CCCCGATCGAGGACGCCTCGACTCCGACCGAGCCGGACCTCGTGCCCCCACATCAGGATACGCAGCGCACCCTCATGGGCATTGCGCCTCTTTATTTCAAGCCTGCGCCCGGCCCGCAGCCGGCCCCTGTGCCCACGGCCCCCCGCCCATCTGTCGGGAAGACCGTAGCCGCCCCCGAGGCAGCCGCCCCCACTCCCAAGGTGCGCACGAAACAGGCCGCATCACCCGCGAGACAAGCAGGCGCGGGAGCCACCGAGCTGCTCCGGCAGGAGGCGGCGGAGCTCGTGGCTGTCGCACGTATCGCGGCCGCGACCGCCGAGACTGAGCGGGACGCCCAGCGGCGACGGATCCGGAAGGTGACGTGGGTGCTCGGCCTCATCGGCCTGACGGCGCTCGTCTTCTCCGCGCTGGTCTATCGGTCCCGCCATGCCTTCGAGGCCAGCGTCGTTGGGACCCTCGACGTTCGGCGTGGCGGGACCGGGTATGCCGTCTCGGTGGGGCTGTCGGCCTCGCGTCCGGCTCAGGTTTTCCTTCCGGCGGGGGCTGTTCCCGAAGGCCCGCTCGAGGCCGCAGGCACGATTCACTTCCAGATGCCCGAGGCCGCGATGGCCGTGGGTGACAACCGCGTCAAGCTCCGGGTCGTGCCCAAGGACGACCCGACCGCAGCCCGCGAATTGGGCCTGCAGATCAAGGTCTACTACCGAATCGAAGATGCCCCGACGTCCGCTCCCACGTTTGGCCTGAGTCCAGCCCCGAGCTCAGGCCCGACACCGGTCCCGACGCCGGGGAGCGAGCTGGAGTTCCGCCTGCGTTTTGTAACCGGCTTCACGGCCGCCGTGGCCCACGCGACGTCCAAGGCGGGTCCATCGATGAGTGAGGGCGCGTTCATCCAGAGGTTCGTCTTCGACGCCGATTTTGTGCGCGCCCAGTTGGACGCGGCGCCGCCCGATGCCCAACACATTGAGTTGCCGATCGAGCTGCGTCTCGAGCGACAAGACGCCCCGGCGGAGATCTTCTCGGAGCGCCTGCGCGTCTCCGTCACGCCCATCCCCGTCGTCCTCAATCTCCCGCTCCTGGGGCAGGTCCATGGCGCGGTTGTTGGGAGGCCCGCGGGGCCGCTCGACCTCGTGGTCGAGGGCCGTACTCGCGCGGGCGCCTCGGTAGAGCTCGGAGATGTGCGGGGCACAGCCGGCGTGGACGGCCACTTCCGGCTCATATTGCCGTCGGGGTTCAAACCGGTGAGCGCGCGGCTTCTCGTCGACGCGCCGGCGCAACCGGCCGTCTCGATTGAGATCAACTTCAACCGGGCGGCCCCGCCGGGCACGCCCGACGCCTCGCAGCTTCGTCGGCTCGCCAAAAAGGCCGCCCCTCTCCCCTACGAGGCGGCGACTTTGGGCAAGTTGACGGGGGAGTTTCGGGTCGCAGGGACCGCGATCTCGGCGCTTCGAGGCACACCCGATACGCCCGATCGCTTGCAGCTCGCGACGTGCTCGGGCGGATGTCCAGTCTGGCTGGAGGTTGAGGGGCCGAGCCTCATGCGCTTAGGCGATCGTGTCGTATCGGTCGGCCGCCTCAATGGCGTCTTGACCTATACCAGCCGTGACGGTCGGGCCGTGCCCGCGCCGCTGCTTCGCGTGCCGTTTGTGGTGAGTCGATGACCGAGGGACCGGCTCAGGCGGGCCTGGCGGCCACCAGCTCTTGCCCCAGCTGTGGGGTGCGTGACGCGACCGGAAACCAGTACTGCACCGGCTGCGGCCGCGCCCAGACTCGGCTGCAGCCAGACCCCAAACAAGGCCCAGTTGATCCGCTCATCAGCGAGGTCATCGACGGGCGCTTTCGGGTCTTGTCCAGGCTCGGGCAGGGCGGCATGGGCACCGTGTACCTCGCTGAGCACGTCGGCATCGGCAAGCGGGTCGCGGTCAAGGTCCTGCGTGCCGAGCGAGCCTCAAACTCCGATTTGCCCAAGCGCTTCCGCCGAGAAGCCATGCTCGTCTCGCAGCTCACCGACGCACACACGATCGCCGTTTTCGATTACGGGGTCTGGCGGGGCATAGCGTACCTCGTCATGGAGTACCTCAGGGGGGAAGACCTCGCCGCACTGCTCGACCGCGAGGGTCGATTGCCCGCGGCCCGCGCCGTGGCCATCGCGCACCAGATCTGCTCGAGCCTGGGTGAGGCCCACGCGGTGGGCTTGGTGCATCGCGACCTCAAGCCCGAGAACGTCTTCATCATGCGAACATCGAGCGGCGACGAATTCATCAAGGTCCTTGACTTCGGCCTCGCCAAGACCGTTCAAGGCGGCTTCGACGTCGGGAGCTCGAGTGACGCCTTCCAGACCGCCCACGGCGCGATCGTCGGCACGCCGTATTTCATGTCGCCCGAGCAAGTCCGGGGAGAGCCCGTGGACGGGCGGACGGATCTCTACGCCTTGGGCGCGCTCCTCTATCGGATGATTGGGGGAGACTTCCCGCACCGGGGGCTCACGGTCATGCACGTCCTGGAGGCGCACCTCTCCGGCGTCGTGCGACCCCTCTCGGAGCTGATCCCGAACGAGCGCCTGCCCGAGGGCTGCGAGTCCCTGATTCGTCGGCTGCTCTCGAAGGACAAGGACAGTCGGCCGAGCGGCGTTCGTGAAACGATGGACGCGCTCTTGGCCGTCAGCAAGCGGGCCCTCTCCCAGACGGGCGCGGATCCCAACTGGGAGCGCGGCACGTTCGAGGGCCTCAAGCCCGAGGAGCTCGATGATCCCGCAGCCGCGACCCGGCGCGAGTTCGCTCGTTTTTCGGCGGACATGAGGCGACGCCTTCGCCTGTGGTGGACCCTGGTCCTGATGGCCCTCGTCGGCATCGGCGCGGTCGTCTCGGCGTACGTCTGCGACCGCCCGGTGCCCATACTGCGTTCGGAGGTCGAGCCCAACGACGAGACGAACACCGCCACGCGCCTGACCGTGGGTGCCGAGATGTCGGCGTACATCGGTCGTCGTCTGCGCCGGGACGTGTCCGACCGCGATGTCTTTGACCTCCAAGCCGATCCGGGTGCTGAGGTGAGCGCCTCCGTCTCGGGCGTCCCGGGCATGGATCTCGTGCTGGAGGGGTACGGCAAGGACGGGGAGATGACGTTTCGGGCCGACGCGTTCAAGGCCGGGGAGGGGGAGGGCATGATGTCGGTCGTCGTGCCGAAGTCCGGGCTCTATCTCATCGTTCGGGAGGTCTGGGTGCAGTACCAGACGCCGACGGAGAACTCGACGGACGCCTATAATCTCGTCGTCACGCCACGCTGATGGACCTGCCGACGGGCCAGCCGTCGCCACCCTCGGTGTGGGTACACGGAGCCTCGGCCGGGGACCAACGCGCCTTGTCCCCGCTGGTGTCCGCGCTGCGTGAGGGCGGCGAGGTCGAGGTTCGCGTCACCGCGTTCACGACGACCGGGCGCTCCATGGGCACGTCCCTCTTCGGCCACCGCTTCATCGGTCGACCGCCCCTGCCTCTCGGTCCCTTCGTGGACCGCTTCCTCAACCGGCACAAGCCGCGCCTCTGCATCCTTGAGTATCTCGAGCTCTATCCCGCGTGGATCATGCGGTGTCTCGCACGAGGCCTCGAGATCGGAGTCGTCGACGGGAAGGTCGGGCCGAGATCGCTGCGTATCGCGCGACTCCTCGCGCCCTCTGCACGGCACCTGTCGTTCTTCTGCGCGCAGACCGAGGCTGACGCGGAGGGCGCCTCCCGGTTGGGCGTGCCAGACCGCCGCATCACCGTCTGCGGCAACGGCAAACACGACGCGGACTTTAGCGCACCTCCCCATCCTACGCCGGACCTTCGCGCGGCCGTAGGTGCCGTCGACGTGGTTGTCGGCTCGCTGTTCACGAACGAGGAGCGTCCGTTCATCGAGGCCCTGAAATCCCGCCTTCCGTCACATGGGCTTCGCGTCCTGCTCGCGCCGAGGTACCCGGACCGCGCGGGGTCGATCGCCCGTCGCGCGCGCCGCGCCGGCCTCAAGGTGGCCCTCCGATCTGAGGGGCCGTCACCAGACGCGCAGCTCGTCGTCCTCGACACCCTCGGTGAGCTCGCGGCAGCTTACGCGCTGGCGCCGGTCGCGCTCATCGGTGGGGGCTTCAGCCGGCGTGGCAGCCAAAACCTCGTCGAAGCGGCCGCCCATGGCTGCGTCCTGATCTGCGGCCCGAACGTCTCGAACGTGGAGTTGGAGATAAGGGCGCTTGACGGTGAGACCACCTTCCGGGCCGAGACGTTTGCTCACGCGCTCGATGCGGCCTCGTCCTGGGCCGGCCCCCGCGAGCCCGCCCGCCATCAGGCGGCACTTCGGCGACTCTCCGGCGCGACCGCGAGGCATCTCACGGTCCTCGCGCCGTTCTTGGCACGCGCGGCCGTCCCTTGGTACTGTCCGCAGCCAATTTCCAACGGAGGCGAACGGTGAAGGGCGCAAGCCATTCCATCGAGATTAATGCCAGCCCTGAAGAGGTCTACGAGGTCCTCGTCGACTTCGAGGCCTACCCCGGCTTTGTCCCCAACCAGACAGGGGCGCGGGTCTTGTCGCGCGAGGGGGATGTCTGGCGGGTCCGCTTCGAGCTGTCGGTCGTCAAGAAGCTTGCCTATACGCTGGAGCTGCGCGGAACCCCGAGCCTCAGCTTGAGGTGGACCTTGATCGAGGGCGACATGATGAAGGCCAACGAGGGCGGCTGGCTGCTCCTTGCCCTGCCCGACGGGCGAACCCGTGCGACCTACGACATCGCCGTCGAGTTGAAGGGCTTCATCCCGTCGTCGGTGACGAACTCGCTCGTCTCGACCACGCTGCCGGCGAATCTCAAGGCGTTCAAAGACGAGGCCGAACGCCGAACATGAGGCACGACGTCCCGACCACGGCCGCGGTCGGGCTCGCATCTCTGCTATCCGTTCAGTCGTCGTTGGCCGCGCCGGTGGTCTTGGGTGTCGTCTCCTCGGGCGATTCGGCCGTCGCCAACGAGATCCTGCAAGCCTTCACCGAGGGCGCGTCGGAGCTGGCGCCAGGACTGGCGACGGGCCTCGAGCACCCTTTGAACAAGGAGCGCGGTCTGGCCCTCGCGGCCCTATCGAGAGGTGAAGAGGAGTACCTGAAGGCCCGACTCCGCACTGCCGAGAAGCTGCTCGCGTCCGCCTCTGATGGCTTGCTCGCCGACCCTTCAACGCTGGACGCCGAGGCGGCGACGCGGGCGCTTGTATTGCTCGCTCAGACGCAGATAGCCGGGGGCAAGTTGAGCGCGGCGGAGAAGACGCTGGAGCGTGGACTGCGCGCGATCCCCCGTTTCCCGAACGCGGCCGTCGATCCGCCCCCTGAGGTCGTCGCGCTCGTCGAACGCCTTCGGCCGCGTATCCAAACTCAACTCACCGGCAAGTTGAGCGTCCAAAGCGAGGTGCCCGGCACGCTCGTCTTCCTCGGTGGGACCCCGCTCGGGACGGCTCCGCTGACGGCGGGCGAGCTGCCCGCTCTGCGGTTGACGGCCCGGCTGTTCGCTGCGGGTGAGCCTTTATTGGTCAAGGAAGTTGACCTCTCCCTCGCCCCGGCCGAGCTTCGACTGACGGCCGCAAGTGCAGGGCTGCGGAAGATGGCGGCGACCGCGCTCATCGACCGAGATGAGCCTGCGACCGCCCTGGCGCTCGCCGCCCTGGCCTCAGCCCATGAGGCCACCGAGGTCTGCTTCGCGATGATCCTCGAGGATGGGCCGGTGGTCGTAGCCAGAGTCTCGCAGGATGGTCGGCGATACCTCGCGGGTCATCGTCAGGCGACGCCGACCTCCACGGCCGATTGGCGCGCGTTGGGCCGCCACTGCGGAGGCACCGGAGCGGGGGATACGGCGAGCGGTGAGGACGTTCGGCGGCAGATCTTCGGCGGCAACGCGCCCGCGGTCGATAGTCCGTCGGAGGGCGGCCTGAATCGACCCGTCGCGTTCAGCCTTATGGGGGCAGGCGCGCTGTCGCTGGGGGCGGCGACCTACTTTGGCGTCTCGGCCCTCGACGCCGAGGCCCGCTATGGGTCTGGCCGAACGCCGGCGGCCGCCCAAGACGCCCGGGCCGATGCCCGAGACTTCGCGTTATATGCCGACCTCGGCATCGTTGCCGGTGTGGCCGCCATCGTGGGTGGAATCATCGTTTTGTGGACGGCCGAGGAAGAACCTGTTTTGCCCGTCGTTGAATGAGGCTGAATGGGTTGACCCTCGAAAAGACGGTGTGCTAGTTGTCCTCGCGATTTCGGAGACTGCGGGAAGATTTTGTGAATTTGCGCGAGATTTCGGGCACTTTCGAGCGGTGCAACTGGGGGCGAAATTGAAGCAGGGCGGTTTGCCAGCAGTCGATGACACGCCCGAAAGCGTCGCAGTGGACGCTGGAGTGCTCCCCGACTCCATCAATAGAGGGAGTCGAGTTGAGCGTCGCCGACCCGGCAAGAAGGGGCGCCGACGCTCCCGGACCATCGCCACCAAGCGCCTGAGCAAAGACGAGCTGGCCCTCTCCGAGGAGCTGCGCTCGGTTGAATACGAGCGACCCTCGCATCGGTCCGCGTGCGTCAGCGGCGTCAGACCCTGCCCATACGTCTCGTGCAAGCACCACCTCTACCTCGACGTCAACCCCGAGACCGGCTCCATCAAGCTCAACTTCCCCGATCTCGACGTCTGGGAGATGGCGGAGACCTGCGCGCTCGATGTCGCTGATCGGGGCGGCATTACGCTCGAGGAGGTCGGTGAGATCCTCAACCTCACGCGTGAGCGAATCCGACAGGTCGAGGTCAAGGGGCTCGAGAAGCTCCGCGAGACGGCCTCGTCGCTCGGCCTCCAAGACTTCCTCGAATTCGTCGAACAGAACATCAGCATCGACTGATGAGCGGCGAGCGTCTGATGGGCGGCCAGCGTCGGGCCTTGCTCTCGGTCTCGAACAAGGCCGGGCTCGTCGAGTTCGCCGCCGCGCTTCAGGCACGAGGGTTCGAGCTTGTGAGCACCGGCGGCACGAAGGCGGCGCTGAAGGGCGCAGGTCTCGAGGTCATGGCCGTCGACGAGCTGACGGGCTTCCCCGAGATCATGGGCGGGCGCGTCAAGACGCTTCACCCCAGGGTTCATGGTGGCTTGCTCGGGCGCTGGGATGATGCCTCCGACGTCGCTGCGGCCGCCGCGAACGGCATCTCGCCCATCGAGCTGTTGGTGGTGAACCTCTACCCGTTTCGCGAGACCCTCAAACGGCCCGACATCACCGACGATCTGGCCATCGAGAACATCGACATCGGGGGCCCCGCCATGGTCCGGGCGGCCGCGAAGAACCACGCCTTCACCGCCGTCGTGGTCGAGCCGTCGGACTATGCCTCGGTCATCGCCGCGCTCGACGCCGGGGGGCTCGACCTCGCATTCCGCCGCGCGCTGGCGACCAAGGCCTTCGCGCACACCGCCGCCTACGACGCCGCCGTCGCGGCCTACCTGTCCGGCGAGGTGCTCCCCGCGACCTTGACGCTCGCCGCGAGGCGGGTGCAGGGTCTGAGGTACGGCGAGAATCCCCACCAGGACGCGGCGTTCTATGCGGTCGATGCGCCCAACGACGCCCCCTCGCTCGCCAGAGCCGAACAGTTGGGCGGCAAAGAGCTCAGCTACAACAACCTGCTGGACCTCGACGCCGCGCTTGGGCTCGCCCTCGATCTGCGGGGCCGCGGCGCAGTGGTTGTTAAACATACGAACCCTTGCGGGGTGGCCGAGGGGCCGGAGGACGAGCCTCTCAGCACCGTCTATGCCCGCGCCCGCGCAGTCGACGCGACGAGCGCCTTCGGGGGCATCGTGGCCTTCAACTGCAAGGTCGATCTCGAGACGGCCCTGCTCATGGGCGAGACCTTCCTCGAGGCCATCATCGCGCCGGGCTTCGACGACGCGGCCCTTGAGCACCTCACCAAGAAGAAGAACCTGCGCGTCATGCGGCTGTCCCCCTGGCCAAAGTCGCAGGTTCAGCTCGACGTGCGCTCCGTCTTTGGAGGCTTCCTCGCGCAGACCCGCGACGCTGCGCCCGACGACCTCGGCACCGCCCGCTTGGTGACTCGCCGCGCACCTGACGCCGAAGAGCTCCGCGCCCTGGATCTCGCCTGGCGGGTCTGCCGGCACGTCAAGTCAAACGCGATCGTCTATGCGCGGCCCGACGCCATCGTCGGGGTCGGTGCCGGACAGACGAGCCGCCTCGACTCGGCAAGATTCGCCGCCGAGAAGGCCCGCGCGCTTGGGCATGAGCTTTCGGGCACCGTCGTCGCGAGCGATGCATTTTTCCCCTTCGCCGACGGCCTCGAGGCCTGTGTTTCAGCCGGCGCGACGGCGATCGCCCAGCCCGGCGGCAGCGTCCGGGACGATGAGGTGATCGCAGCGGCGGACAGGCTCGGCGTGGCGATGCTCTTCACCGGCCGCCGTCACTTCAGGCACTGAGGTCCCCTTGCGAGTCCTCATCGTCGGTGGCGGGGGACGCGAGCACGCCTTCGTTCGGGCGGTGCTCCGCTCGCCTTCGGTCTCGGAGATCTTCGTCGCGCCGGGCAACCCAGGGATCGCCGCCGAGCCGCGAACGACGTGTATCGATGTGCCCGCGTCCGACGTCGCCGCCCTCGTCGACTTCGCTCGCAAGCAAGCCATCGAGCTGACGATCGTCGGGCCCGAGGCGCCCCTGGTTTTGGGCCTCGTCGACGCCCTCACGGCTGCCGGCCTCAACGCGCTTGGTCCCACAGCGGCCGCTGCTGAGATTGAGGGGAGCAAGGACTTCGCCAAGCGCGTGATGCGGGCGTCCGGAGTCGCAACCGCCGATTGGTCGGCCCATCGGACGCTTGAGTCCGCCCGGCGCGCGCTCCCCGATGGGCCCGTCGTCATCAAGGCGGATGGCCTCGCTTCGGGCAAAGGCGTGTTCGTCTGCGATACGCGGGACGAGGCCCTCGCGGCATTGGTCAAGATCCTTGACGGTACGCCCGAGGTCGTCGCGCTCATCGAGGAGCGGCTCTCCGGCGAAGAGGTCAGCGTCATCGCGTTGTGCGATGGAGAAGACGCGCTCTTGTTCCCGCCCGCCCAGGACCACAAACGCCTCCTGGAGGGGGACCGTGGACCCAATACCGGCGGCATGGGGGCCTACGCGCCGACCTCGGCCATCGACGCGGCCGGGCTGGGCTCGGTGCAACGCGACATCCTGCGACCCGTTCTCCGCGAGATGGCCAGTCGGGGCTCACCGTTTCGGGGGTTCCTCTACGCCGGTCTGATGCTGACCCCACGCGGGCCGATGGTCCTGGAGTTCAACGCGCGTTTCGGAGACCCAGAGGCTCAGGTGCTCCTCGCCCTCCTCGCGTGTGATCCGGTGCCGGCGTTCCTGGCGGCGGCGAGCGGCCGGCTTGAAGGTCATGACCTTCGGTTCCGCCCGGGCGCGGCCGCGTGCGTCGTCATGGCGGCCAAGGGGTATCCGGACAAGCCCGAGCGTGGCGCGGTCATCGAGGGGCTCAAGGAGGCGTCGCTGCACGCGGACATCCTGCACGCCGGGACACGCCTCGACGAGGCCGGCAGGCTGCTTGCGGATGGAGGTCGGGTGCTCGGGGTCACGGTGGCGGGCTCGAGCTTGGCTGACGCCCTCTCGCACGCCCTGCGCGCCTGCGACTGCATCACGTTTGACGGTTCGCAGCATCGAACGGACATCGGCGCTCGCGAGCTTGAACGCCCGTCGCCTTGAAGGCTGGGCTCGGGGAGCTGCTCCGGATGTGCGCGCTCGTGACCGGGGTCGTGACCGCCGCGCTGCTGGGTTTTCAGCTGGTGCACTTCGGCCCGCTGCTGAGGCAGACGTCAGCCGCCGAGGCCCTCGCCTGCTTGGGGGATGGGGCGCTGCTCCTCGCCGAGGTCGTCCTCCCGCTGGTCGCCTGCTTCGGCTGCGCGCTGGCGTTTGGACGGTGGCGAGCTGAGGGCGCGCTCGTCGCGACGTTCGCCCTGGGTCGAAGCCCCCTTGTGTTCACCGCGCCCGTGCTCGCGACGGGCCTCGCCTGTGGTCTCCTCGCCTTCGTCATCGCCGCTGAGGAGGCACCCGCCGCCGCCCGCCGTCTGCGGGAACGTCTGGTCGCAGCTGCCTTGGTCTCGCCGCTGCGTGCGGGACACAGCGTGCCCCTCGCCGGATCGATGGCCATGGCTGCCCGTCTCCCCATGCATGAGCTCTGGGCCGTATGGTCCCTGCCAGCGGGGGCGGTCTTCTTGCGCGCCGGCAGCGTCGAGGCCCTGTCCCTCGACGCTGCCGTGCTCCGCGATGTGCGGCTCTGGGGCCCCGACCTGCACGCGCAGGTGGGGCGCGCCGAATTGAAGCTCGAAGGCACCTCGCTCCGGTCCCTGGGACCCCTGGCCGCGCCGAATGACCTCCCCTCGCGGCTCCTGTCGCTTTCCGATCTGAGGCAGGCCTTCGTCTTCTCGAGGCGATGGGCGCTCCCGGCGAGCGCGCCTCTTTGGGCGGTCTTGGGGGCAGCGTTGGGGGCGGCGCTCGGCGTCTTCCCGGCGATCATCGCGGGCGCGCTCTCAGCCTTTGGATTTTACGCGCTGCTCCGGTCGTTGGAGCTCCTCATGCGCGCCGGGAGAGTCTCCCCCGAAGCTGCCGCGGTCACGCCTCTCGTGGTGCTCGCCGTCCTGACGCTGGCGGTTCTCATCTCGTGCCGTCCGCGCTGGAGCCGTCTGCCCCGCTCGATGACGGGCTGAAACGCAGGCTGTCCCGCCGGCTTTGGTCAATCGCCAGGAGCCGCTCGCGATACACCGAGGCCCGCTCCTCGGGTGCCCATTTCAAGGCCTCCCTCGCCGCGATCTCGGCCTCGGCGAAGTCGGAGGCCCGGAGCCGCAGCACGGCGAGCGTGTCCCAGACCGCGTCCGCTTTCGGATCGATGCTGAGGGCCCGAAGAACGAGCGCGACGGCCTCCTCGTGCCGGGTCTCATCGTCGCGCAAGAGCCACGCCTGGTTGTTCAACAGCTGCGTATTGTCCGCGTCCAGTGACAGTGCAGCCTGGTACGCCTGCTCGGCGATCTGCACCGCGCCGACGTCGGCCGCGAGGTCCCCCAAAGCCGACTGCACCCTGACCTCGGCGGGGAACATCAAGGCAATTACGCGCGCTTCGCCCAGGGCCTGCGCGGGATTCGTGTCCTGCCCGATGGCTTCCCCGAGGGCTTCGATGAGCAAGGCCGCGAGGGATGCAGAGCGCGGGTGCTTCGCGAAGTGCGCGCGCAGGCTCCTGGCGGCCTCGGCACCCCGGTTCGCCCTGAGGAGCGCGGCGCTGAGCAGCTCGACGATGTGGAGGTCGTCGGGGCGCTCGGCGGCGAGCGCGAAGTAGAAGGCCACGCGGTCGAACTCCGGACCCGGCTGGAGGACCAGGCGTGTATTGAGGCGCGCTCTGGCCGCCATCAGCTCAGCTTCAAAGCGCGCGCCCTCCTGTCGCGTCCGTGGGAGCGACTTGACGGAGACCACGATGTCGGCCAGCAGGCCGTCTGTGGTCCTCCGCGAGACACGGCTCGCGTCCAGAAACTCACCTCGGACGGGCGCCTCGGGGCCGGGCTCGTCGAAGTGATAGCCCGGCGGCGCGACGAGCCGCACGCGGCGCTGGAATCGCCGAGGGGAGGGGCCATCGACGTTTCGCGACAGCGCGAAGGGTCCGGCCATCAGGCTGTCGACATCGACGGCGACGACGAGCGCGCCGTCACTCCGCACGCCGACGAGATCCGGGTGGTTGACCGTGGCCTTCAAGCCAAGCGGTGCTTCGACGTCGAGCGCGCCGTCGAGGGTGAGCTGATCGGGCACGAGCGCGCCGCCCAATATCAGGCCCGGGGAGGAGAGCAGATCCAAAGAGCTCGAGCGGTCGACGGAGGCGAGGACGAGGCGGGCCTCCGCAGCGACGTCACCGGTGGCCGTGAGACTGCGAGTCAAATCCCCCCCGCCCGTGGGGCTGAGCCGGTAGATCCACTCATCCACGAGGCGGCTGTGGCCCGCGCTCCCGGCAGGGATGAAAACGCGCCGCCCGCCGCGACCGTCAATGAGGAGCGCGGGTCGCCCCCTGAGGGCCGGGGGCACGGCGTCGAGGGTGAACTGCCGAGCCGTCGCGTCGAGGAAATGCTCCCGCTTGTCGTCACGAACGTAGAGGACCACATGATTGAACTGGGCGGGGGAGGGGTGGTCCTCGTCGTGGGCACCGCCACTCTCGGGTCGCACGAGTACGGCCTGAGACGGCACGTCCAACGCTCCGAGCAGGGCGACCATGAGGGCCGTCATGTCCTTGCAGTCGCCCCGGCGCTCCTCGAAGGTCAGCCTCGCCGGACGGGGCCGATACGCACCGAGCCCGAACTCCAACCCCACATACTTGATCTCCTTCAGGACAAACTTGAAGACCGCCGCGATGCGCTGTCTTCGACTCGCGGAGGGGGGAGCGAGGGTCCGCGCAAAGGACTTTAAAGTCTCGTCGGCCTGGGCTTGGTCGGCGAAGATCGCGGAGTACCATGCGTCTACGTCCGACCAGGTGCGCGTGCTCGAAACGGAGACGCTCGGGATCGGCGAGTCGTCGGCCTTCTCGACCCGGTCGAGCGCGTAGCCGGGCAGATCCTCGCGGATGTAGTCGACCACCCGGCGGCCACCTTCGAAGCGCGACACGCCCGGACCCATCGCCGTGGCCCAGACCGAGGGCCGCGCGCCCTTGGGCATTGACACGGAGTATCGAGCGCGCCGCGTGGGATCGATGTTCGCCAGGATATAGCGGTCCCAGTAAGCGCCGAGGCCGTGCACCTGCGGGCGAAGGACGACCACCTCGTAATCGATGATCGCGCCGGGCTCGAGTTGGGCGAAGCGCAGGAGAAGCTCACGCGAGTCGCCGGACAGCGGGCTGCCGTCGTGGGGGTTTCGGACGCTTCGACCGTGTTCCGGCAGCCCGATGGTCTCGCCGTCCGGGGTCAGGGTGCGGGCCGTCGTTATGGTCGGTGAATGGGCGACATGAAAGGGGACGACCACCTCGCGGTAGCGTTCGACTGCCGCAGGGCTCTGCAAGAGGATGCTGCGCCGGAAAGTGACGCGCTCCACGCCCGTCGAGCCCAAGGAGACGTAACGCTCGTCGCGGAGCACGGTGGCGTAGGTGTCCCCTCCGGGGGGCGGCAGGCCGTCAACGAGGGCCTTGAGGTCAGCGTCCTGCAGTGCGGACGGGTACGCGACTAACGGAGCGTCTACGGGGCGCGCAGAGGCCCCATCCAGGCTCGAACGTAGCTCTTGTGCACCCGCGTCCTCAGGGTGGCGCGCGAGGAGGGCTTGAACGACGGACAAGGCGGCCTCGTGGTCCCCAAGACGGGTGTGCAGGGTAGCCAGCGTCATACGGAGCGCGCGGCTCGCCGGCATGGCCTCGATGGCGTCCTCGTAAACCGGTAGGGCCTCGGTGAGGCGCCCGATGGAGGTCAACGACGCGGCGAGCAGGGTCAACGCCCGAGCACGTGTCGCCGGGTGAGTCGAGGCGAAGCTCAGCGGCGCGAGGGCGCGCTCCTCCTCATCGGAGAGGAAGGCCGCTTCACCCCACTCCAAGGCGACGTCCGCGTCTTCGGCGTGCGCGCGCGCATGGGGCTCTATGACCCGGAGGGCGTCTCTGGGTCGGTCGAGCGCCCGATAGGCCAAGGCCAGATGGCGTAGGGCCGCGTGCTCCGGCGGCAGGCGGGCGACGAGCACCTCCCATCGGGCGATCCCCAACGCCGGCTCACCGCCCATGAAGTCCAGGCGAGCGATCGCCTCGTTCCACTCGTCGAAGCCCGAAGCGTTGGGGAAGCGGTCGACGGCCTCTGCAAGCAGCGATCGAGCTCCGCCTGGATCGTCGTTCGCCTCGAGCGCGGCGGAGAGCACGGTTACGAACGCGGCCTCGTCGTGGGCTCGCTCCGGCGAGCCTCGGAGAAGGTCAATGGCGCGCTGAGGCGTCCCGTGCGAGATCAGAAAGCGGGCGTAGCCCACCCAGAGTTTGGCGTCGAGAGGTAGCGAACGAACCGCAGCCGACCACTCCGCGTCTGCCTGAAGGGAGTGCCCGCTCTCGTCGAGGGCCGCCGCGACTGCGAAGCGACTCGACGACTCTAGGCGAGGCTGCGCGTAGACCAGTGGACGCAGCGGGAGAGCCTCGTCGACGCGGTCAAGGGCGATCAACGCCAAGGTCCGCACGAGGGCCGAGCGTTCATCCAGGACATCGCCACGGGCGGCGCGCTCGGCGTGCGCCCAAGCCGACGCGGGATCCCCGGCCTCGAGGTAGACGCTCGACAGCTCGACCCCGAGGGCCGGGTCCTCGAGCCGCCGGTTCAACGCAAAGTTGAGCGACTCGATGGCCTCGGCCGGATGCCTCGCCGCGCGGGCCGCGGCTGCCCAAGCGAGGTGAGCGTTTGGGGCCGAGTCGTCGCAGTCAAGCGCGGTTCGGGCCGACGTCAGGGCTTCGCCGAGCTGCTGCCGCGCGAGGGCCGCTTGTGAAGAGAGCGCGTGAACCTCGGGATCATCCGGGTTGACGGTCGCCCAAGCCTTCAACGCCACCGTGGCCTGAGCCGGCTCCCCGAGCGCCAACGCCAAGGTCGCTTGTGCGCGCCAAAGCACTCGGTTTGTCGCCGCGTCCGCGAAGGGCCCCTGGTGGGTCTGTGATTTCAGGGTCGCGAAGGCCCCCTTCTGCATCGCCTGAAGGAGGACGAGGTCGGGGTGGTCAATTGCTAGCGTCGGCGGCGCGTGCTCGTCGTGCTCGGCCAAGGCCCACTCGAGGCGAGCCCGCGCGCAGGGGAGCGGCACCGGGCGGCGGCTGAGGCAACGGTCCAGCAGCTCAAGGCCAAGGGTCGGCGCGCGACCCTCGAGCGCCTCGGCAAGGGCCACCCATCGTTCAGGCGAGTCAGCGGTGACGCGCCAATGCTGGAGCTGCGCGACGACCTCGGCGTTGCGGCCAAGTCGGGACATCGCCTGTCTATAACACCGCAGGGCCGCAGCGTCAGCGGGGGCTTCGGCGGCGCGAGAGAGGCAGAGGGCGGCCCGTGTCGTGGGGCTGTCGCCGAGCCCAGCGACCGTCTCATCGGTGCTCAGCGCGGCGTTGCTAAAGGCCTTGACGGTCGGCGTCGCGGGCGCTCCGCAGGCCACCATCGACGCCGCGAGGTGCAGGACCCAGCCAACGACGAGTGGGCGCGGGGCCATCGGTTCACCCTGGCCGTCGGCGGAGCACGAGGAGGGCGAGCGCGAAGAGGGCGAGGGGCGCGTCCCGATGGGGCCACGCAAAGGCGCAGGCCGCATCCCCGGAGGGTCGGGCCTCGGTGTTTGGAGGCTCAGTCGAGGCGTCCGAATCCGCGACGCCCTGGTCCTGCCCGACCGGATTGAGGCTCGCGGGGCCGGTGGGCGGAACGGGCGGTGACGTGGCCGGGGCGGGCGGCTGAGCGGGGTTGTCCAGGCTGCAATCCGCGCCGATCTCTTGGCCTGGGCAGAGGCCCTCACAGGCCTGTCCAGCGGGCGTCTCGGCAGCGCAGCCCCACGTCCGGGACACGCCATTGTAATGCGGCAGAACGGTCGAGAACGACGCGGCGAAGTCGTCGCTGTAGGCCAAGACCCAAGGGCCCATGAAGAAGACGTTGGAGCACGCCCAGATCCGGTCCGTCCCCGGCTGGCGCTCCAGGCAGCCAATCAGCGGCACGCCCTCCGCGGCACGATTCCAAGTGTCGCCGCCATCCTCTGACCGATGCCAGGCGTCGAAGCGAGATGTGAGGAGGACCGACTCGCCTGCGGCATCAAAGACGAATCCGCTCGGCGTATCGGCCACGGTGAGCATCGGCATCCAGCTCTGCCCGGCATCGCGCGAGCGGATCACGATGGAGTCGGGGAATCGTTCGATGACGGCCCAGACCTCGTCGGGGTTGACTGGGTGGCCGGCGAGGAAGAGGAACTCCTCTGGAGCCACATTCACCCCGGGAGGCCCGAGTGTTACCGCGGTGAAGACGCGGCCGCCGTCATCGCTGCGCGCGACGCCTTGGGCGTGAGAGACGAAGACCCGCTCCGGCGAGGCCTCTGCCCGCAGGATGGAGCGCACGCGGCCGTCGACTTCGAGACCAGCGGCGCGGAACGAGCGACCGCCGTCGTCGCTGACGTACACGTCGTTGGGCTGCTGCGGGGTCTGCGTCGCGACCAGGATTTCATTTGGGCGCGTCGGGTGGCCGTAGACCCCGAGCGGCACGACATCGATGAGCGCGCCGCCGACGGGCGCGAACGTGCAGCCGCCGTCGTCCGTCAGAAAGACGCCGAAGTTCGTGGCCACGACCAGCGCATTTCCGACCTCGTCGCCGACAGGCACGACGCTTTGGAAACCGGCGTTGAGCACGACGGCGTCCTCGCAGAGCCACCGAAACTCGCCGTCCACGCGGGCATACAGGCCTTGGCTGTCGGTGATCGCCCAGACATCCCTGCCGCCGGCGTCCGGAAACACAATGTCGACGACCCGGGGTTGACCCCCGTGGGCGAACGCGGACGCGGGGCAGGCGAGGCTCAAAGACGCGGCCATGAGAGAGACTTGCAGTCGTCGAAGAGAGGCTTGACCGAGCATGGCACGAGAGTCTACTGGAAGTTCTGTGGGCTCTCGACCAATCGCCGCCGTTCTCCTCCTGATTCCCCTGACCACGGCCTGCGTCGCGCTCATTCGGACTGACCCGTTCCGCGGGGCCTGTGAAAAGGAGGAGCGAGCCTGCGAGACGCGATGCGAGGAGCTCGTCGCGGGCACGAGCCGGGACCGCTGCACGCTCGCCTGCGATGGCGAAGCGAGTCTGTGTTCCAGCCAGCACGGGGATCCCGGGACGGGCACCATGGGAATGGACGTCTCCCGCCGGCGAATGGTCCCCGACCTGACGGCACCTGCGCACCAGCGCGTCGAGCTTCGAAACGGGCGCATCGAGTCCACGGGCGTCTCGGTTTCGATCAGTGGTTCGGCGCAGAGCGTCGAGGGGGCCTACGAGCTCCTGCCGGGGGCCGCGTTGAAGGTCGCTTTCGAGCTGCCGCCGGCCGTCCGGGAGGCCGAACTGCAAATCGAGCACGCGAGCGTGAGCGGCCATGGGTTCTGCTTCGTGACCATCTCGATCGGTGACGTCCCCATCGCCGCCCGCTATCAACCGCCAGGGCGCAAGCCAGACGGTCAGTTACGCATCGATACTTGGGATCTGACGACCTCGCTGCCGGCCCCCACACCCGGGCCCACGCAGTTCACGCTCTTCATCTACAACAACGCGGTCGCCGGCAGCGAGTCCCCGTACCTTGTCGGGCGAATCGAGCTCGTCAGCCGGGCCCGCAAGCCCTGAGCCCACGCGTTCAGCGGATCCCGCGGGTGTCGAACTGCGTCGTGATCCAACGCGCGGCCGTCACGACCGCGTCTGCGTCCGTGAGCAGGAGGCGGTCTCCCGTTCGGTCCGTGACCTGCAGCGGTGCGGTCGCAGGCGAGAGGTCGGTCCGGGCGGCCACCGAGAGGACCGCGCCGGCGAGGAGCCCACCGGCCGTTGCGGTCTGAGGGAACCGATCGTCGATGGTGACCGCTTGCCCTTCGGCGTCGAGCTGAGGCTCGCCCAGGAGCTCGTCGGAGAGGTTGATGACGCTGCCGGCCCCGCACGTCGGGCTGCCCTGGTAGAGCGATGCGAGATCGATGCCTTCTCGGAACGCGTCGAGGTGGCCGCGTGGACCATGACCGCGTCCGGCGACGGTCCGAGAGAACGTGACCGAGGTGAGGTCCGCGCTCAGCGCCGGATCGAGGTCGCCGAGCACCTTCTCGGCCTCGGTGACCGTGCTGACGTCGCGCATGTGCGGCGCCCCATCCGTGACGCGGCAGCGGTCGCCTGAGTCGGAGTCTCCGATCCAGATCTCACTGCGCTTCACGCAGTCGCCGCGCACGCAGTCGTCGACCAGGAGCGTATAGGCGTAGACCGTCGTGGACGCGGCCGGGAAGAGGCCGCCGACCGGGTCCGCGCCGTCGGTGATCTGAAGCAGGGCCTCGCGGCGGCGCTCGAGCTCGTCTCGGCTACCGACGAAGATCTGCGCGTCCTCGTTGTCGCACGAGAGGGTGAACATAACCTGAACCTGGTCGCGCCAGCCGACGCCCCCCCGACCGGCATCGCAGCCGACCGGGCTGATGACCCGCTCCGCGTGCGTCCGGACGTCGAGGACCACGACCTCGCCGCGCCCGTCGGCGAGCACGCGGGTGGCGGCGACGAAGCGCGGGTCCGGCCCCACGGCGTGCGCGCGCCAGTCGGCGGCTGTCGCGGTCAGGCGTTGCTGGAGCCGCCCGTCAGCGACGACGCTGTAGAGGTGCGCGCTGTCCGCTCGAAGGGGGTCGCCTCGGAGCGCGAAGGTCAAGTCACCGCTGACGGCTTGGAGAGCAGGCGGCGGGCCCAAATCAAACAAGCCGGCTTCCGGGGGACCGCCGGCGCTGGCGTCAGTGGCTGCGCCGCCATCTGAGGTCGACGGTGTGCCCGGAGCGGTCATCCCATCGGCGAGCCCCGACGTTTCGCCGGAACATCCACTCGCGAAGCAGAGCGTCGAGAGCAGGAACCTGGACGCCCGGCTCACTGTGCGTCGGGAGCGGCCGACGTGAAGTAGACGACCTCGGGTCGGGTGGCCCCCACGGAGCGGATGATCATGGCCGCGAAGTGATCGTTGCGATCTTCGGCCCCTCGGGCAAAAGACACCGTCACCGAGTGGGAG
>SHZC01000096.1 GCA_009692505.1 Myxococcales bacterium | reverse complement strand
CCGCATGAAGGACGTTGTGCTGGTCTGCCTGGGTGGGGCTTTCGGGAGCGGCCTGAGGCATCTCGTTGGGGTTTTCGGGCAACAACTCGGGTTCAAGTCGTTTCCTTGGGCCACGGTGCTTGTCAACGTCCTTGGCTCCCTCGGCATCGGGCTCGTGTACGCCCTGGCGGTCGAGCACCTTCGGCTGTCGGAGTCGACCCGGCTGCTCCTCAGCGTCGGTGTCATGGGCGGCTTGACGACGTACTCGACCTATGCGCTTGAGACCCTGCGAATGGTCGAAGGCGGCGCGCCTCTCCGGGCCGTCGTCTACGGGGCCGTAACCTTGGTGGGTAGCCTCGCCGCCTGTACTGCGGGCCTCAAGCTGGGTCGAGTGTTGGCATCGTGAGCCGCGCCTATCTCGAGGTGGATTCGGCGCGGCTCTCGACGAACATCGAGACGTTTCGACGGCTCGTCGGGCCCGACGTCATCCTCGCGCCGACGGTCAAGGCGAACGCATACGGGCACGGCCTCGGGCTCGCCGCCGCCGCCTTCGTGGAGGGGGGCGCGGACTGGCTCTGCGTCGACTCCATCGAGGAGGCTCAGGCCCTGAGGCTTCTGGGGACGACGTGCCCACTCTACGTCTTCGGCTATGTGCCGCTCGACGACCTGGGCCGCGTGCCTGAGCTGGACGTCAGGCTCGTCGTCTACAACGCCGAGACGGTCCAGGCGCTCGCCGCCCTCGGTCGCCCGGTCCGAATCCACCTCAAGCTGGAGACGGGCAACCACCGGCAGGGCGTGGACGCAAACACCATGGTCGAGCTCGCCGAGCTCATCCGGCGCGCGCCGCACCTCGAGTTGGAGGGCCTCTCCAGCCACTTCGCCAACATCGAGGACACGACCGACCACGCCTACGCCCGCGCTCAGCTCGCCACGTTCGCCGCCGGCGTAGACCGACTCAAGGACGCCGGCCACGACGTAAAAATAAGACATTTGTCCAATACTGCTGCCGCGCTCCTCTGGCCCGAGCAACGCTTCGAGATGGTGCGGATCGGCATCGGCGCGTATGGCCACTGGCCGTCGAAAGAGACCCAGATCGCCGCGGTCCTGACGGGCCGTTCGAGCATAAGCCTGTATCCGGCGCTGCGGTGGTGCACGAGGGTCGCGCAGATCAAGGCGCTGCCGAAGGGCAGCTTCGTGGGCTACGGCTGCACCTACAAGTCAACCCACGACACGCAAATCGCCGTCGTCCCGGTGGGCTATGCCGACGGCTATGACCGTGGCCTGTCGAACCTCGGCTACGTCCTCATCCGTGGACAAAGGGCGCCGATTCGGGGTCGGGTCTGCATGAACATGTTCATGGTCGACGTGACCGACGTGGCGGGCGTGAGCCTGGAGGACGAGGTCGTCCTGCTCGGATCCCAGGGCGATGAGGCGCTGACCGCCGAGCAGCTCGCCTCCTGGGCGGGGACGATCCAATACGAGGTCCTCGCCCGAATCGGCGCGCACCTGCCGCGGCTCAGCGTCCGAGGCCCAGCCCCAACCGAGTCCGAGCCGTCCGCCTACCGCGCACCCCGGGGCGTTTAGCGGCGGCGCTTGAGGGCGGCTGCGTCGAGCGCGAGGCGGAGCAAAACACCCGCAGCCCAGCTTCGCGTTCTGCAAGCGGTGTCTTACTGCTACTTTGATGTAAGCGATTGCGATGTTGTGGGATCTCGGTGGAGCTGGATGACACAGAAGACGACCACCGCATCTTCCTCGACCCTATACAAGACCCCGTATGGATACCGATGCACGACTGCCCGTCGTGCGTCGCGATGGACCAATTGGAACGGGAAGGGGTTCTCCGCCACCTGCCGCAATACCAGATCGAGTTCGTCGACGAATTCTTGTCCAAGCCCAGAACGTTGCCCCGCGTACCATCGCGCGGCCGAATGCATATCTGCTTTCGCAGCCCGGCGGGCGAGGAGGCGGAAGGTCACACCGCGCGGATGACCTCATCGCGAGCGTGCTCCCACGGCTCGACATCTCCCGGATTCGCTTCGTGGTCGTCAATTCGGTCATCAAGCGTCCGCCTCTGGGCCGCTGTAAGCGGAAGCAGGGCGACTTCGTCGGAGATCTCGTCCCACATTTGCTGGACAAGGCGAACCTTTTCCGCCGCGTGCAGCTTTCGAAACTCTTGAATGATTTGATCTGTGACTTCATTCATGGACGGTTCGTGCTCGCGTCTCGGTCGCGGAGTCCATCGTTGATTTCGCCAAGCTGATTGGCCCGCTCCATCTGCCACGCTGGCGCGGGATTCACGACCACTTCTTGCCGCGCAACCTCCTTGATGGTCAATCTGTATCTGCCGTTACCATACGCCGACGATCCGAAGCAGACGGCCTGAAGTCAGAGGTTGCGTCCGCGTGGCCAGTAGGGAGGTCAGGCCATGGGTATCAGCCGACGGTGGGCGTCGGGCTCTGCACGAGTGCCGCCCGCACCCGGGGCTGGTCGCTCGCCGTTGACCGGGGCCTCAGCGACGGCGCTTGAGGGCGGCTGCGTCGAGGGCGAGGCGGAAGCCCACGTCGGTCGCCCCTCGATCGATCTCGGCATAGGTGCGCGCCCCTAAGTGACACGCGGCGCGGCTCGACAGAAACCCGCCGCCTTTGATGACTCGACGCCGGGCGTCCCTTGGGTGCGCGGTGGCGGTCCACTCCCGGACCCCACCGGCGAGGTCGCGCGCGCCATACGGGCCCTCGTCGAGCAGGTTGCCGACCGGCGCCAAGACCCCACCGTCCAGCCCGTCGAGGCAGTGGCAGAAGGACGGATCCCAAGTGTCTCCCCAAGGGTAGGCGCGACCGTCGGCTCCGCGGGCGGCGAACTCCCACTCGAACTCCGTCGGCAGGCGCCAAGGTAAGCCGTCCCGAGCCTCGCGCCATTTGCAGTAGGCCCGCGCGTTGCGTGCCGTGAGGTCGGTGACGGGGTGGCGACCGTGCATCGGAGGGTAGCTGCGGCCATCGAACTCGGCGTACTCACCGACGGTCACAGGCTCGACGCCGATCAGGAACGGCTCGATGCGAACTCGGCATCGCTGAGGGGCCTGAAGCTCCGGCTCTGCGGCGCCCAGGAACGCCAGACCTCCAGGCACGTAGACGAGACCGTTGGGCGTCCGGCCGCGGCTTACGAGCCCGACCTCCACCTCGAGGTGCTCCTGTCGGCCTATGCTCAACGAGAGGTGAAGGGTCTCGTCCCGATCGGACTCCAGGACCGCGAGGTAGCTGCCCATCGGAAGCGGCTCGATGGAAAGCGGCGTCGTCCCGCAGTCCCGCGGTTCCACGGGCACGGCCCGGCGATCGACTGTGGCGTATCGGAACAACGTCACCGTCGCGCCGGGTGGGTCGGAGGTGAGGGTCAAGCCGCCCTCTCCCAGGAGCGCCAGACGTAGGGCGAAGTTGGGATCATGCTGAGCCGCGAGGCCTCGAAACAGCGCCATGGCCGGGCGATCGTTAAGCCGCTCGGACTCCAGAAATCGATACCAATACAGGTCACGAAGACCCTCGTGGGCGAGCACGTTCTCCGGGGCCTCTGAGATCGCCTGAAGGTAGAGCGCGACCGCCGTCTCGAAGGCGACGTGGACCTCAGCGTCGAGCCGCTCCGCCGCGTCGCAGGCCGCCCAGAGGCCAGCGACGAACGCCGGTGGATCAGCCGGCAGGCGCTGCGAGACGGCCTCTTGGGCCTCACGTCCGGCCTGTCGGCGGCGGCGCGAGAGCTCCTTGAACACCGTGGCCTCTCTGGACGCCTCGCGCACCGTCCGAGCCGCGCCGCGTTTGCGAACCATCATCGTCTGACCGCCAGAGATGAAGGCCTCGATCTCGTCGACCAGCGCCGCCGTGGACTCGAACCGCTCGGACTGTTCGCGTTCGAGGCAGCGCATCACGACCGCGCAGAGCTCCGCGGGCACGGCGGCCTCACCCACCACGACGCTCGGCGGGACCGGCTGCTCGTTTCGCGCCCGACGAAGGACCTCGGCCGCGGTGCCCCTCCCGTGCGGCGGCTCAAGCGTCAACAGTTCATAGAGCAGCGCGCCCAAGGCGTAGATGTCCGAGCGGGCGTTGAGGGCGTCGACGAGACCCATGGCCTGCTCAGGGGGCATATAGCTCGGGGTGCCGGTCACGTCGCCGATCCGCGTTCGGATCGCGCGGTCGTCGGTTGGGCGCCCTCCGACGACCGGCTCGGGCACGTCGGTCGTGACGATCTTGGCCAAGCCCCAGTCCATGACGAAGACCTCACCGAAGGCGCCGAGCATGATGTTCTCGGGCTTGAGGTCGCGATGAATGACCCCCCGGCTGTGCGCGTACCCTACGGCGTTGCAGACCTGAATGAAGATGTGCAGCAGCCGCGCCCGGCCGAACTGTCGGAGCACGGAGGGGTCCCGCGTTCGCAAGCCCTCGACCAGGGCCGAGAGCGTCTGGCCCTCGATGAGCTGCATGGTGAAGAAGGGCAGCCCGTCCGCCGCGACCCCGATCTCGTAGACCGCCACGATCGAGGGGTGCTGGAGCTGGGCGGTGATCCGAGCCTCCTCGAGGAATCGGGCCGCCGCGCCGGGGATTGGGCAGTCGGGGTTGAGGACCTTGATGGCCACGCGGCGCTGGAGCGTGAGGTCACGGGCCACCCGCACGAAGCCCATGCCGCCTTGAGCCAACGCCCGCTCGATGACGTAGCGTTCGCTCGGCGCGGTCGGCAGAATGATCGGCAAGCTGATCGTCTGCCGCTCGACGACGCCGGCTCCCGTTTCACCCGACCAGTCGCCCTCCACGTCGGCGAGGATGACTTCGGTGCCCGAGCCCGGGACCATCGGGCGCATGGGAGGGGTAGACGGTTTGCGAGGGTCACTCATCGGGGCGGGTGCCAGCGTATAGTGTGCGCGTGAATCAAGGAAATCCGCCGCTGCCGGCCAAACGACCTGCCCGCGTCCTGCTCATCGACAACTACGACTCCTTCACGTTCAACCTCGTTCAGGCGCTCGGGGCACTCGGGGCGAGCGTGACGGTGGTCCGCAACGACGCGCGAAGTCTCGAAGCCTGCTTGGCTGAAAACCCGACCCATCTCATCCTCTCGCCCGGCCCCGGTCGCCCCGAGAACGCCGGCTTGACCGTCGAGATCTATATGGCCTGCGCGGGGCAGTTGCCCGTCTTGGGGGTCTGCCTCGGCCACCAGGCGATCGCCTTTGCCCACGGCGCGACCATCGTTCCTGCCCGGGCCTTGATGCACGGCAAGGCGAGCGAGCTTCGGCACGAGGGCAGGGGGCTCTTCGAGGGGCGACCAGAGCACCTCTTGGCGGGCCGATATCACTCCCTCGCGGTCGACGAGCGGACCTTGCCGGAGGAGCTTCGCGTCGAGGCCCGAACGGGGGATGGGGAGCTCATGGCCCTCTCGCATCGGGAGCACCCGACCTTCGGGCTCCAGTTTCATCCCGAGAGCATCTTGACGCCGGAGGGCCCGAGGCTGCTTGAGCGATTCCTTCAGGTCTGACAGGACGCTGAAAAAGGGTCGTCCTGTCCTAAGCACCACCCGCCGTGCGCCGTCCACAGGCCCCGCAGAGGAGCCCCAAGGGCGTCTGGCCGCTCATCCAGGGGCGGGTCGAAGTCGAGCCGCAGGCGGGGCAGGGACGACCCGTGAGCAGCTCAAGCGTCAGGCCGCCGACGGTCGTCGGGCGGCGACGGAGCCTCGCGACCAAGATCAAGAGGACGCCGAAGAGGAGGATCTCGACGAGGACGATGAAAGGCAGGGGAGCGGGGAGGAAAGGGACGCCTACGACGAGAAGGAGAAAGAGGGGAAAGAACACGCACACGACCGGGCCTCAGCGAGGGTCGGCCCGAGCCATGAGCTCGAGGAGACGATCGGGGTCTGAGCACTCGGCCTCCACTAATCGTCCGATCTCTTGACCATCTACGATTCGGAGGAACGTGGGGATTCGCGCCAACCGGACCCGTGGATCGACTCGATAGGTGTGGTCGGCGACGTCCTTGTAGGCTTGGCGGTCCCCGACGGGGCACTCGTGGAGCGTCACCTCACGACTCCTGATGGCGGAGAGCGTCGCGCGGATGACCGGGTGGGCGATGACACAGTCGCCACACCAAGAGGCGCCGGTCTCCGGGCGTTCGGTGCCGAAGAAGAGCAGCACTTGCTCGCCGCTCAAGCGGGACAGCACCTCGTCGACCTCCAACGGCGTTTCCAGTCGCGTGATGATCATCGAAGCAGGTTGCCGCCCGAGCGGTGGCCGGTCAATTGACAACCGCCCGAGCGGTGGCCGGTCAATTGACAACCGCCCGAGCGGTGGCCGGTCAATTGACAACACCAGCCTCGATCCCCGAAACGTTTCACGGCAGTCTGCGGTCTCGATCTTGGAGGTCTCTCGATGGTGTCTGTCCGGTCTGTGCTCTTCTTGGCCTGCTGCCTTGCCTCATGCCTGCCGGACGACGCCCCCGTCGGTCTGCGGCGGACGCCCGAGGGGGCTGGGCCACGCGTGGTCTTTGACTTCGAGGCTCGGCCGCTCCCGGAGATCCCGTTCCCCAACGACCTGGCGACCCGACCCGATCCGACCTCGCCAACCGGCCGAAGGTTAAACCTCTCCGTGATCGCGCCGACTGAGGCCGAGCGTGAGCTGCGGACCCTGGTGCTCGAGTTCGACGGCTTCGGCACGTTCGCGCCCATCACCGTGTCTTTCGACCGCCCGCTCGACGTCGCCGCGCTCGATGGCCGAGGCCGTGCCCCCGAAGACGATCCGGTGGTCATCGTCGACGTGAGCGAGGGCGAGCATTTCGGCGAGCGGTTCTTCGTCGACCTCGGTCGGGGCCATTTCCCGCTCAGTCTGCCGCGCCCTGACGCCTACTTCGACGGCGATCCCCGGAGCGACGGATCAAACCTCTACGTCGAGACCCGGAACGAGGACAAGAACGGCAACGGCGAGCTCGATCCGGGTGAAGACTCCGATGGCGACTCCGTCCTCGACTTCCAAAATACCTTCGGACCCGACGACGATACGGACGAGGGGCTCGTCACGTTCTACGAGCGGGAGACAAACACCCTGATGATCCGCACGCTCTTGCCGCTGCGCGAGAATCGGACCTACGCCGTGGTGCTCACCGCTCTACTTCACGACGAGGCCGGCCAGTCGGTTCGCTCGCCCTTCGACTTCGTGCATCACCTCCAGCAGTCCGAAGCGCTCGGCCGCCTCGGCGACGCGCTCGCCAAACATGAACTCAACCTTGACGACATCGCCTTCACCTGGACGTTCACGACCCAGTCGGTCACCAAGGACTTGGTCGAGCTTCGCCGGGGCCTCGACGGCTACGGTCCATTCGCCGAGCTCGCCGAGCAGTTTCCGCCGGAGCTCCTGCGCCTCGACCCGATGCTCGACCCCACCGAGGACCACCCGGCCATCCTCCAGGGCGACAAGCTCAACACCGCATTTTCGCTCATCGCCCCGTCGTTCGTTTCATCGGACCCCGTGGTCCTGCGGGCGTTCATCGACTCGTACAAGAACGTGGACTTTGTAGTCGCCGGTCGTTTCCTCTCGCCCTATCTCATGGGCGACCGGACGTATGATCGAGGCAACCCTGTGCCCGGCTACGACGACGATGACGACGAGCACTTTCGTGTCGACCGAGTCTCAGGCGCGCTTGTCGTCGAGCCTCGTGAAGTCCCGTTCTGGTGCCTCATCCCCAAGGCGCGGCCCGGCTTGACGGCCCCGTTTGATGTCGTCTTCTTCGCCCATGGCTTCGGCGGGACCCGGATGCACTCGCTCGCCTACGCCGGATCGCTCGCGCGCTTCGGCCTGGCCACCTGCGCGATCGACGCCTTCGGGCACGGCTTCCCCATCACGGGTGGGCTCCGCGAACAGCTCGACTTGGTGCTCGAGGTCCTCAAGATGACGCCCTTCGCGCAGGTGCTCGAGGGCTTTCGGGCGCGTGATCTGACCAACGACGGCGTGCCGGATTCGGCCGGGGACACGTTCACGACCGACGCGCTCCACACCCGCGACAATGTGCGTCAGTCCGCGCTCGATTGGATGCGGCTCATCCAGATTGTGAAGGCCTTCGACGGCGAGCGTCCGTGGAACTTGCCGGGCGCCCTCGGCACGCTCGCCGGGGACTTTGATGGCGACGGGAAGGTCGACTTCGGCGGCCCGACGGCCGGCTTGCACTTCAGCGGGATCAGCTACGGCGGGCTCATGTCCGGCATCGTGGGCGGCATCGAGCCGGGCTTGACCTCCGTCGTGCCGATCTCCGGGGGGGGCGGCCTGACGGACCTCGCGCTGCGGAGCACTCAGCAAGGGGTGCCCGAGGCCACGGTGCTGCGCGCGTTCGGGCCTCTGCTGGTCGGTGAGCGGCGGGCGCAGGGCTACACCTCGCTCCGGTTCCTGCTCACAGACGCGACGAGGATCGCCAAGCTCGAGCTCGGCGACATCGCTGAGGTTCCAGAGGGCGCCCGAGTCGTGCTCACCAACCTCCGCACGGGCGAGAGCGGCACGGCTTACGCGGACGCCCAGGGCACGTTCCGCGTCACGGTCGCCACCGACGCGCCGAGTGGTCCGAAGCTGAGGCGGATGTTCAACCTCGAGCCTTGGCGCCCCGACTTTCAGCCGCATCGCCTGGAGAGCACGGATGGGCTCGGCGACGGGCTCTTGCTCCAGGTCTTTCGTGAAGGCGAGGACACGCCCTTCGTCGCGCTCGATCGCTTCGGGGTCGACATGACTTTTCGCGGGGTCGTCTTCCCGGCCGGCAGCCCCTTCGTCGCCCCGGCTCAGGGCTGGGGGCTCTCCCGCCAGACGCCGCGATTTCGGCGTTTTGCTCAAATCACCCAGATGATCGGCGAGCCCGCAGATGCCATAAACTACGCGCGAAACCATGTGCTCGCCCCACCCGCCTTCTCCGATGGGACACCGTCCCCGGGCGCGAATCTCCTGTCGATTGTCACGGTTGGCGATACGAACGTACCGGTCGCGACGGGCGTCTCCTTCGCGCTCGCTGCGGGGATCGTGACCCTCGAGGAGACCGAGACGCTCATTGACGAGGGCGTGGTCATGGGTCTCTCGCGGCTCGAGCCGCTGCACGATGTCGATGACCTCAGCGACGGGCAAAACGGCTTCGACCTGCCCGTCCGGGCAGACCCTCTCCGCATCACGCGGAAGGCCGAGAGCGGCAAGACGTTGGCGCTCAGGCTCCCGGTCATCGAGCCCGAAGGCGCGCACGGCTTCGCGTTCCCCAGGCCCAACCGCGCCTTCGATGTCGAGACGTACCTAGTCAACCTCATGGGCCAGTTCTTCACGACCGGCGAGGCGACCCATCGGCCCTGCCTGGTTGACTCGAGCTGCGAGGATTTCCCGCCTCCGCCCTGAGCTCGCAGCCCCTTACATCTTCTTGAACTGCTTGCTCGTCTCGAGGAAGCGACCATCGGCGAACTGCTCCGGCGAAAGCTCGCGGACCCCTTCCTTGCTCAGCTCGATGATGCGCGTCGCCACGTCCACGACCATCTGACGGTCGTGCGTCACGAAGAGGCAGGTGCCCTCATATTTATCGAGGGCTTCGGTCAGGCTTCGGATCGCCTCGAGGTCGAGATGGTTCGTCGGCTCGTCGAGCACGAGGACGTTGGGCTTGGTGATCATGAGCTTCGCCAAGATGAGGCGCACGGTCTCGCCGCCGGACAGGACCTTCGTGGGTTTGAAGGGCTCGTCTTTGCCGAAGAGGAGCTTGCCGAAGATGCTCCGAAGCTGCTCCTCGGTCTGCTCCTTGACGAACTGCGAGAGCCAGCTGTGCGCGGACTGATCCGAGCGGGCGATGACCTCGTGATGGTCCTGCGGCATATAGCCGACCATCGTCTCGTAGCCCCACTCCAGCTTGCCGTCGTCCGGCCTGATCTCGTTCATGATCATGCGAAGCAGGGTCGTCTTGCCGATGCCGTTGGGGCCGACGATGGCCAGCTTCTCGCCGCGGAAGACGTGCAGCGAGAGGTCATCGCAGATCGTCTGGTGTTCGAACTGCTTGCGTACGTTGTCGATCGCCAGCACCTGCTTGCCGCTCGGGCGCAGCGGATCGAAGCGGATGAACGGGCGAGCGATGTTCGACCGCTTGAGATCGGCGAGTGCCTGCTGCTCTTTTTCGAGCTGTCGCTCGCGAGACTTGACCTGGCTGGCGCGGGATCCGGCTCGGAAGCGTTGAACGAACTCCTGAAGCTGCTCGACCTTCTTCTGCTTGGCCGAGTTGACGAGCTCGAGCGAGCCCCGCGCCTCGGCCTTCATCGCGACCATGTCGTCGTAGTTGCCCGGGTAGATAATAATCGTCTCGTAGTCGATGTCGGCGATGCGGGTGCAGACCTCGTTGAGGAAGTGGCGATCGTGGCTGATGACCACGAGCACGCCCATGAACTCGGCGAGGAACCCTTCGAGCCAGCGGATGCTCCCGAGGTCGAGGCCGTTGGTCGGCTCGTCGAGCAGGAGCCCCTCGGGCTTGCCGAAGAGGGCCTGAGCGAGGAGGACGCGCACCTTGTCGCCGCCCACGAGACCCGAAAGGAGCCCTGCCTGTTGGGCCTCCGAGATCCCCAGACCTTCGAGGAGTTCGGCGGCCTCGGCCTCGGCGGTGTAGCCATCCTCCTCGGCGATGACCATCTCGAGCTCGCCTAAGCGCATGCCCTCGTCGTCGGTGAGGTTGTCGCCCTTTTCGAGCAGGCGGTCTTTCTCCGACATCGCTCCCCAGAGGGGCGCGTTGCCCATCATCACGACGTCGATGACCCGGTCGTTCTCGAACTGGTAGTGGTCCTGCTGGAGGATCCCCAGGCGCTTGGGCCGAAAGACCCTGCCGGAGACCGCCTCGAGATCCCCGGAGAGGATCTTCATGAACGTCGACTTGCCGCATCCGTTGGGCCCGGTGAGGCCGTAGCGCTCGCCCTGGTTGAAGGAGACGTTGACGTTCTCGAACAGCACCTTGGTGCCGAACCGCATCGTGACTTCGCTGACCGTGATCATGGCGTTCGAGCTCCCACTTGAGTGTGCGAAAAAGGGCGCAACACGATAGCAGTTCTTAGGCGCCGCGCAATGGAGGGTCATATCGGACACATTGGAGGATATGGAGGCAATTTATGCCGAATAAGGGGGCATATCCGAAATCAGAACCAAGATTTGAGGTCCAGATGGCACGCCCCCAGATGTTCTCGACCGCGACTTTCGGCCTCCTCACCGCGACCGCCGGGCTTGTGACCGCGACGGCTGCACACGCCGACAGTGACTCCCTCTTCACCCTCGGCGTCGGGGCTCAGTACGCCCATGTGCCCGAGAGCGTAGTTGATGCCGAGGCCGCGAAGCGTCAGTTCGGGGTCTTCAGTCGGGTGAAGATGTTGAGGTTCTTGGGTGCGGAGTTCTCCACGCAGATGGACGAGGACCCGGGCACCCAAGGGGAGCGACTGCTCTCGCCCAGGTACCAGATCAGCGGGATGGTCAACCTCCTGCCGACCGAGTACTTCAACCTCTTTGTCGTGGGTGGGACCGGGGCGCACCTGGCGGGTGATCTCTTCAAGATCGACGGCGAGAGCACGAGCTTTCAAGCCGGCCCGGGCTTGGAGATCTTCCTCGGAGACCACGTCGCGATCGGCGCGGACGTCCGCTTCCGAACGCCTGGACCGTCGAAGATTCGCGAGGACATCAACGCCCGCATCGAGTCTGAGGTGATGACGCATGCAGGCTCCGCCCCGCCGTCGTACAGCCAGGCGCTGACCGACCAGAAGGTCCAGCAGATTGAGGCGGAGGAGCGACGCGGCCTGGGCATTCACGTTTGGCAGGCCAACTTCACCTTCGGCGTCTACCTCTAAGCTCGACCCCCCCACTCGGCCGTCTCGCACCGGCGGTCTCGCACCGCCTTGGCCCCGTCCCACGCCTTCCCACCTGTTCCCCTCTCCCACTTTTACAGTCGTTTGTCCGCGGACAGAGCGGTGGCCATGGGCACATCTTGTGGCGTCATGCCCCATGGCCCCCCACATCTCGACGCCAATCGCAAATCTTTCAGAGGTCCATTTTCGCACTGAATTGAGATTGCGGTCGGGCAGGAGTGGGATTTAGTGTCGATTCGTCTACTTGCATGGGTAATCCGTGTAATTTGGTGGGATCGATGGTCGCTGAACCGAGAAAAAACCCAAGTCCCGTCTGGGGCCAGCACGACCACACGCTCGACGATAAGGGGCGCGTGGCCTTGCCGGCGGAGTTTCGGGCTGAGTGGAGCCTCGGCGAGGGGTCTGAGCTCGTCTTGTCGCGCCACATCAAGTTGCAGTGCGTCGTCATCTACCAGCGCACGCACTTCGACCGCATGTTGTCGGATGCCCAGTCCAGTGGATCCAATGCGGGTCGAGAGCTCGCTCGGGTCGTGGGTGGGGCTTCCCGTCGCATCACGTTGGACAGAATTGGCCGCATCGGGGTCCCAGCACCCCTCCGGCAGTTCGCGTCGCTGGCGATTGGCTGCTGTTTTATTATCGGTCAGAATGACCACATCGAGATCTGGAACGAGCAGACCTGGAACAAGGCTCACGACACCTCGAAGTACGAGAACGACGACTTCAGCGCCTGGATGTGACGCGGGTGTGGTGTCTCTTGGGGAGTTGATAGGGGGAGTTGTTGGAGCAGTGGCCGCACATTCCAGTCCTCAGAGACGAGCTCCGCGCCTACGCATCGACGCGACCCGGAGAACGTTGGGTCGACGCCACCACCGGCTTCGGAGGCCACTCCTCGGTCCTGCTCGACGAAGGCGCGAGCGTCCTGGGGTTCGATCAGGATCCGTTCGCTCTCGCCGCCGCCGCGCTCAGGCTCGCCCCCCACGGCGACCGCTTCGAGGGCGTGAGGTCGAACTTCAGCGCGATCGGCGAGGTGCTCGCCTCACAAGGGGTCCGCACGATCGATGGCTGCATCGCCGATCTGGGCGTCTCGTCGCTTCACCTCGACGACGCCACGCGCGGTTTCAGCTTCAGTGCCGACGGCCCCGTGGACATGCGGATGGACCCCGACGCTCCGGTGACGGCGCTCTCCCTGCTGCGGGAGAACGACGCGAAGACGATCGCCGGTTGGTTGTCCTCCTATGGCGAAGAGCCCTTCGCCCGTCCCATCGCCCGAGCACTCTGCGAGTGGGCGCGAGGCAGCGGCCCCCATTCGACGCGCTCGATGGCCGAGGTCGTCTACAGCTGCCTGCCTCGGCGGGTGGTCGCCAAGCTCTCGCATCACCCCGCGACCCGCACGTTTCAGGCCCTCCGCATCGTGGTCAACTCCGAGCTCGACGTGCTCGACCGCCTGCTCGCCGTGGTCCCAGCCCTGCTCAGTCCGGGTGGGCGATTCATCGTCATCAGCTTCCACTCCCTGGAAGACCGCCGGGTCAAGACGGCCTTCGCCACGCTCGCCGGCCGTCGTAACGCCCCGGCGCCGCGACCGGGCCTGCCCCCGCCCCCAGCCCCCCCGACCGAGTTCGAACTGCTCACGACCAAGGCGGTCACCGCGAGCGCCGCCGAGCTCCTTGAGAACCCACGCTCGCGGTCCGCCAAGCTCCGCGCCGTCCGTCGGTGTAGCTCCCCAAGCGATCTGAAAGGGACGGCCGCATGAAGTTCTTCCTGCTCACGCTGTTGACCGTGACCGCCGTGGTCCTGTGCCTCCTGCGCGTCGTTGAGTCGAGGCACCGATTTTACCAGACCGCCTATCAGATTGATCGGGAGAGGCAGCTCCAGAGCACGCTCCGCAATACGCAGCGGGAGCTCATCATCGACCGCGCCGCCTTGCTCGCGCCTTCAAGGCTCCTGCCGATGGCCGAGCGCAACGGCTACCGCGTCGCCTATGCCGCCCAGACGGTCCATCCCGACTCGTCGACCACACCGCAGGTCACCGCTACAAACACGATCCAGAGGCACTCCCATTGAGACGTGTCAACACGCGAAGGCCCAGCGCGCCCGTTGAGCCGGGGCCGCGCAAGGACCGCATTCTCATCCTCTGCGTCGCGCTCGGACTGATGATTGTCTCCATCCTCGGGCGGGCATTTCACCTGCAGATCAGCCGTCACGAGGACTTCGAGAAACGCTCCACGGGCCAGCACCTGACCAAGCTGGAGGTGCGGGCGGAGCGCGGCGCCATCCTTGACCGGAATGGTCAGTCGCTGGCGGTCAGCGCGCCGGTCCCCTCGGTCTATGCCGTGCCGAGCGAGATCGCCGATGAGCGGGGGACCACGGCGCGCCTCGTCGAGCTCCTGGGCGTCGAGCCCAACCGCATTCTCGCGCGCCTCCAGAAGAAGAATGAGTTCGCCTGGATCGAGCGGCAGGTCACGCCTGCCCTGGCCCGAGAGGTCGAGGCGCTCAAGCTGCCTGGCATCTACCTCGCCAACGAGCCGCGCCGGTACTATCCATTTCTGGGGACGGGCGGGGCGGTCCTCGGGTTCGCCGGTCTGGACGGCAAGGGCCTCGAAGGCGTGGAGCGCGACTTCGACGCCTATCTCCAGGGCAAGGCCTACGTCCTCGACACGCTCCGCGACGCCCGAGGTCGACAGCTCCTCGTCGGCGGCTATCTGCCGGAGGATCAGCTCTCGGGGTCCACCGTAGTGACGACCCTCGATCTGCGGATTCAAGAGATCGCCGAACGTTCGCTCATGAAGCAGGTTGCGGACATGGGAGCCAGGGGTGGGTTCGTGGTCGTCATGGAGCCGAAGACCGGCGACATCGTGGCCTTCGCCCAGACGCCCGTGTTCAACCCCAACGTCTTCACCGAGCACTCGCCGGGCGACTGGCGCAATCGGCCGATCACGGACACCCTCGAGCCGGGCTCCACGATCAAGCCCTTCCTGGTCGCCGCCGCGCTCGATGCGGGCAAGGTTACGCCTGAGACCATTCTGGATGGGCACAAAGGCGCCTGGCAGTTTGGGCGGAAGCTCATCAAGGACGTCCACGCTGTCGGCTCCATGACGACGTATGAGGTCGTCCAGTTCAGCTCGAACATCGGTGCCGTCCAGGTGGGTCAGCGATTGGGCAAGGAGCTTTACCACTCCTACCTTCGGGCCTTCGGCTTTGGAGAGCCGACCGGGATCGACATGGCCGGCGAGGTGTCGGGCGCCGTTCACCCCGCGTCCAAGTGGGGGCAGATTCACCTCGCCACGATCTCCTATGGCTACGGCCTCTCGGTGACGCCGCTGCAGATGGCGCGGGCCATGGCGGCGATCGCCAATGGGGGTCAGCTCATGCGACCCCGGATCGTCAGCGAGATCCGCAACGCCCGTGGCGACGTGCTCGAGACGTTCCCTCCGCGGATCACGCGCCGGGTGCTCAGCGAGGCGACGGCGAAGCAAATCGGGCAGGCGCTTCACATGGTCACGCTCAAGGGCGGCACCGGCGGGCGCGCAGTGGTGCCCGGGTTCAAGGTCGCAGGCAAGACCGGCACCGCGTACAAGGTCGATCCCCTCTTGGGCGGGTATAGCCACACCAAGGTCGCCTCCTCGTTCGTGGGCTTCGTACCCGCCGACGATCCCCGACTGGTCATGTATGTGCTCATCGACGAGCCGACCAAGGCCCAGTACGGCGGGGTCGTCGCGGCCCCCGTCTTTCGGATGATTGCGCAGGAGGCGCTGCCCCACTTGGGGGCGCGGGCGACCGAGCCCATCGTGGCCCAGACGACCGACGAGGCCGCGCACGCAGAGACGATGACCGTTGATGAGCCGCCGCTTGTCCTTGAGCCCAGCGCCGAGGCTTGGTGGAACCCGGCCGGCTCGGCCGTGGCGCGGGTCACCGTGCCTGATCTCCGCGGCGCCGAGCTCGCGAGTGTGGTCAGGCAGGCTGCCGAGCTCGGGGTCGATCTGGAGGTCACGGGCGCGGGGGTGGTCGTCGAGCAGCGTCCGCCGACGGGCACCGTTCTTGGAGGTCGAGACACGCTGGTGGTGAAGCTCGCGTTGCCCGGACACGTGCAGCCCCGCCTCGCCCACGCCGACAACGCCTCGCCCCCTTCAGAGGCCGAAGAGCTTTCCGCTGGGGGGGGGGCCACGCCTTGATGCTCTCCGAACTCTGCCGTCGCGTCGACGGCGCGGCGCTGGAGTTTAAAGGCGGTATCGCCTTCGACTACGATGTGGCGCACGTCACCCACGACAGCCGCGACGTCGTGCCCGGGACCCTCTTCGTGGCCTTGCCGGGACAGCGGACGGACGGCCTGCAGTTTCTGCCTCAAGCCCTCGCGCGGGGCGCCCGAATCATCGCCGTGCCTCGGGATACGGCCATTGACCTGCCGGCGGACGTCGGCTGCCTGCACTTGGTCGAGCCCCGACGCGATCTGGCCTCCTTGTCGGCGTTCGCCTGCGGGCAGCCGTCTCAGCGCCTGTCGATCTGTGGTGTCACCGGCACGAACGGCAAGACCACGGTGACGACGATCATCGCGGACTGCGTGGCCGCCTCGGGCGAGCCCCCGGGCCTCATCGGGACGGTCTCGCACCGCATCGGTGAGCGGGTCGTGCCGACGAGGCACACGACGCCCGAGGCCCCCGAACTGCAGCGCCTCTTGGGCGAGATGGTCGACGCCGGCGTCCTTCGGGTCGCCATGGAGGTCAGCTCGATTGGCCTCGTCGAACACCGCGTCGACGAGACCCGATTCCTGGTCGCCGCGTTTACGAACCTGACGCCCGACCACCTCGACTACCACCTCACGATGCAGGACTACGGCGAGGCCAAGGCGCGGCTCTTTTCCGAGCACCTCGACCCAACCGGCACGGCGCTGATCGATGTCGATGATCCCTTCGGGCAGGCGCTGTGTTCGAAGGTTGGCGACGGCGTCCGGGTCTGGCGTGTCTCGCTCCTCAGGCGCGACGTTGAGGTCTACTACGAGACGCTCTCGCAAGACGCGCGTGGCCTCCGAGGCACCTTGTGTACGCCGCTCGGCGCCCTTCAGCTCGAGACGCCGCTCATCGGTCGCTTCAACGCCTCAAACGTGGCGATCGCGGCCGCCAGCGCGTGGGCTCTGGGGGTGCCACCCGAGGCCATCGCGCGCGCGCTCCTGACGGCGACCGTCCGAGGCCGCCTCGAGCGCGTGCCCGGCCCCTCAACGGCGCCGACGGTGCTCGTCGACTACGCCCACACGCCTGACGCGCTCAGCCGGGTTCTGGAAGCGCTCGCGTCGGTTTCAAAGGGCCGGGTCATCTGCATTTTCGGGTGCGGCGGCGACCGCGACGTGAAGAAGCGCCCCCAGATGGGGGAGGCCGCTGCCGTCGCTGATGCAGTGATCGTGACGACCGACAACCCCCGGTCGGAGTCCCCAGAGGCGATCGCGCTCGCGGCCGCGGCAGGCTCCATCGCCGGGGGGCGACCCCTGTCGGCGTTGCCGGCCTTCGGGTTTACGACCGTGATCCTCGATCGGTCCCTGGCCATCACCGCCGCGCTCACGCTGGCCACGGCCAACGACGTCGTGCTCGTCGCTGGCAAGGGCCATGAGACCTACCAGGAAGTGCAGGGCGTGCGGCTGGACTTCGACGACGTCAAGGTGAGCGCGGACGCGCTCGTCGCGTGGCGGGGCGACGAAACATGCCGATGATGGGCCTGACCGCGCGCTCGGCCGCTGCAGCTTGCGGCGGCCGACTCGTTCATGTGGGCGTCGACGGGGGTGAGGCCCCGCTCGGCGAGGTCAACATCGACTCCCGAACCCTGCCTCTCGGGGCGACGTTCGTCTGTCTGCGCGGCCCCCGGTTCGATGGTCATGACTTCGCGGCACAAGCCGTGGAGGCCGGTGCGACGACGCTTCTCGTCGATGAACGCGGTCTGCAGGCTTTGCCGTCTGGGGTCCGCGAGAGCGGCGCCCACATCATCTGCGTGTCCGACACGGAGCAGGCGCTGGTCGCCTGGGCCCGAGCCTGCCGTGCGCGATTTCAGGGGCCGCTGGTGGGCATCACCGGCTCCTGTGGCAAGACGACGACGAAGGAGCTCCTGGCGGCGGTGCTTACGACGATCGGCCCGACGCTGAAGACCCGTGGAAATCAGAACAACCAGCTCGGCGTGCCGCTGACCCTGTGCCGTCTCGATGAGGGCGTGCGCGCGGCCGTCGTTGAATTGGGGACGAACTCTCCGGGCGAGATCGCCTACCTCTCGGCGATGGCGGAGCCGACGTTTGGGCTCATCACGGCGATCGGTGCGGCGCACCTCGAGGGGCTCGGGACGGTCGCCGATGTGGCCTTGGAGAAAGGCGCCTTGTTCCGGCACCTGCCGTCGAGCGGGCGCGCGTTTCTGCCGGAGTCCATCGCGTTCCCCGAGCTCGTCACGCGGGGGCTGAAGTGCCCGCTCGTCGTCGTCGGGGAGGGCCCCGGCTTGGGCCTGCGTTACAGCGCGCCCCGCGAGACGGTCTCGGGCGTCAGTGGGATCGTCGGGCTCGATGGTGCCGCCCTCCCAACCACGCTCCGAATGAGCGGCGCGCACAATCTTCAAAATGCGACCCTCGCCATCGCGGTCGGGCTCGAGCTTGGGGTCTCCCTCAAAGACGCCGTGTCTGCGGTCGCGAGCGTCGCGCCCGCCGCGCTCCGAGGTGAGGTCCGAACCCTGCCCGGCGGCGCGCACGTCGTCCTCGACTGCTACAACGCCAACCCGGAGTCCATGCGAGCGGCGCTGCGGGCGTTCGAGCAGGTCTCGCGCTCGGGCGTCGTGGTGCTCGGCGACATGCTCGAACTCGGATCCGGTGCCCTAGAGGCCCACCTCGAGCTCGGACGTGTGGTCGCCCTCATGCCCGACGTCCGGCTCGTCGCCGTGGGGCCGCTCTCCCGTCGTATCGCTGACGGGGCGGCCGCCGCCGGCATGTCGGCATCTCGAATCTCGGCAGTCTCAGACGCGCGCGCCGCTGTTCCAGTGATTCAAGAGCATGTTGAGCAGGGAAGCTGGATCCTCTTGAAGGGTTCTCGAGGCATGAGGCTCGAACAGGTCTACGAGCAACTATCCAACCGTTCAATTTCACATGAATGAGCCAGGAGACAACTAGAAGATGCTGCTTTG
>SHZC01000095.1 GCA_009692505.1 Myxococcales bacterium | reverse complement strand
GGCAGCCGTCAAGGTGTTTGTCCGCTTCGTAGCCTGCTCGACGACGCCCGGGCGTTTTTCAACCTCGATGCGCGGGCCGGGATACGCATGCCACTGACGGTCGTCGACCCCCATGCCGAGGTGGTCAAGCGGCTTGATGATGCACGAAGACCGCGGCCTCCAGCGCCGCTTGTTTCGATGGGTATGCCGTCCCGGAACCCCAGGAGAGTCAGTCGCCGCACGCGACCGCCAGGACTCCCAGGCCCCGATGGGGTGCGTTCTCTTCTCGCCCTTGGCCGCCCCTCTACCGGCTGCGGTCCTCGCCGAGCCCCTTCAACAAGGTCTCGACCAGAGCCTCCGAGAGCCAGAAGCCATCCGCCCGGAGCAACTCGACGATCGGGGCCACCGAGTCTACGGCGCCAGCGCGCTTGGCCCCGGCCAGGATGCCCAGGGTTCCGATCACCGCGATTCCACGGCCAGCAGCCACGCTTCGACCTCGCCGTTCATCGATCAGCAGGGCGTCGGCGTTCAGTCCTTCCGCGAGGAGGATCGCGGCCGTCTCACCCGGGTCCAGGCCGAGGTCTTCCATCGGAGGATCATCGCGCAGCTCGATCCACGTTGCCACAGGCCCGACCGCCGCGGGGTCAGGTCGAGGCGACCGACGCGTGCGAGGTGGAGGAGCGGCGACGTGTCCGCGACCATGATCATCGAGCGCGGGGGCGGCCGAGGCGCTCCAGGGTCGCAAGGTCAACGGCGAGGTCAGACTCGGCAGGACGCACCGCGGGCACGCCATGGTCGCGGGCAAGGTCGAGGAATGCAGAAGGCGCGAGCCCAAGAGCACGAGCGCCCGCCCGCCACGACATCCGCTCACTACGCACAGCATCGAGAACCAAGAGCACGCGGGCCCGGTCACCTATACCCGGCCCTGCGAGTACCGCGGGAACGGAGATCGTGATGTGGACGGAGTCGGTCTGCACATCTGCAGTCTCCTACCCGTCGGCCTCGCCCGCGGCAGTTCCTCCACGGGCCTCATCGCTGACGACGCGGTGTCCATCTGGGCGCGCGCCGTGGACGCAGGTGAGCGCTTCACGATCCGCCCACGCGCCCCTACGGCTTCCAGCGCGCCGGGAAACGCCCCTTGAGGCCCGAGGTAAAATCGATTTGGCCATCCGGGGAGAACACGGCGGCCTCGACGCCCGGCATGGCCTCGAGCTTCGAGAGTCCCTTTGGCCCCATCACGAAGAGGCCGGTCGCCAGCGCATCTGCCAGCGTGGCGTCCGCGCTGAAGACCGTCGTCGAGACGCTTCCCGTCGCCGGATAGCCGGTCCGCAAGTCGATAATGTGATGATAACGGCGACCCTCAATTTCAAAGAACCGCTCGTAGTCGCCGCTCGTGACCACGGCGCCCTCCGGCAGGGGGAGCTCGGCGACGAGGCGACCGCGATCGCGGGGGTGCTGGACCCCGATGACCCAGGGACGCCCTTCGGCCTTCTCGCCGGCGACGTAGAGGTCACCGCCGCCGTCGACGATGAAGCGGGACAAGCCGTGCGCTCGCAGGATGATGACGGCGCGATCAACGGCGAAGCCCTGTCCGATGCCGCCCAAGCCGAGCGTCATGCCGCGCTGTTCGAGGAAGAGCGTGCGGGCCTTCTTGTCGGCCTTCACCTTCCTAAAGCCGACGTTCGAGAGCGCGGCCTTGATCCGATCAGGGTCGGGCAGTCGAGGCGGCGTCTCATCGGAGAACTTCCAGAGCCCGCGGAAGGCGGCCCAGGTCAGATCGAACGCCCCATCGGTGAGCCGGCTGACCTCGATGGCCCTCGAGACGCAGTCGAACGTCTCGGCCGAGACGACGACCGGCGCGAGGCCAGCGGCGCGGTTCACGGCGCTGATCTCCGAGGTCTCACGCCACTCGGACAAGAGCGCTTCGAGCCTGTCAATCTCATCGAAGGCGGCCAGGGCGGCGCGCTCCACAAGCTCGGCGGGCAAGGGATCGGCGACGGTGAGCGTGAACACCGTGCCCATGGCCTCACGCGCATGCCGGACGAGCGGAATCTCGGGGTTGACCTTGGGCTCGTCGGCGAACGCCGCGCTGAGAAGGGCGAGGTATAGACCGAGGCACAGGCAGAGAGGTTTCATGGGTGGACGATAGCCGAAGTTCGCCAGTCAGGCGCCCTTGCGACTAGCCTCGCTCCGTGACCAATCCTGACCCGCCCGTGCATGACCCGTCCGTGCTGGCCGAGCTCGATCAGGTGTCCGTCGTCTACCCGTGTGGGATCCGCGCCCTGACCGACATCAGCCTCCGGGTTCACCGTGGAGACCGCGTGGCACTCATCGGGCGCAACGGGGCGGGCAAATCGACGCTGTTGCGGCTGCTCGTGGGCACGGTCATCCCAAGCACGGGCGCGTCCCGGATCGCCTCGAGCCCAGGCTGGGGGCTGCCCGATGAGCGGAGCTTCGTCCTGTCGATGACGGTCGCCGAGAACCTCGCGTACTTTGCCGAGCGAGATGGGGCCCCAAGGCAGGCCGTGGCGGCGCTGCTGGCTCGCGTGGGCCTGGCCGGCGACGCGCACAAGGCCGTCCGCAACTGCTCCGCGGGGATGCGCTCGCGGCTCGCCTGGGCCCGCGCGCTTGTGGCCAACGGCGCTCACCCCGAGCTGCTCCTCTTCGATGAGCTCGAGCGCGCCTTGGACCTCGACGGGCAGCGCGAGCTCATCGGCAGCGTGGCCTCGCTCGAGCCGCATCAGGCAGTCCTCTGGGCGACCCATCGGCCGCTACAAGGCGCAGCTCCGGAGCTGTTCACGCGAGTCTTGGCCCTCGACGCCGGCCGCCTCGTCTTTGATGGTCCCCCTTCGTCGCTGCCCCCGTCGTGGGTTAAGGCATGAGCGCCGCATGGACCCGCTCCGTGAGGGCCCTGATTCGGCGAGAGGCCCGGAGGCTCAAGCTCCAGAAGGCCACCCTCGTAGCCCGAGGTGCCGGCCTCGCGCTGCTGCTGGCCTCGACCCACTTCGTCGCTCTCACCTTCTCCGAGCATCAGCCGCCCTCCCTGCAGGTCTTCGGGTCCTACTTCTCGTTTCTGATCGTGGGCTTGGTCTTCGCCGATCTCGCCTGGATTTGCCTGACCGCTCCGGCCGAGCGTCTCCGGCAGGGGCAGCTCGAGGGCACGCTGGAGTTCGACCTCTCGGGGGTCCTTGTGGGCGCTTCGTTCTTCCTGACGCTCGCCGCCGTTCCGGTCGCGGGGTCCTGGCTTCGGGCGCTCATCATCCTCACGGCGGCGGGGCTCTTCGCGGGCGATGCGCTCGACCTCGCGGCGACCCTCCGCGTCGGGCTCGCGCTCATCGCGGTCACGTTCGCCCTCCTGCCGCTCGGCCTCATCGGCGCCGCGATCACGCTCGTCTACCGGCGCACGGATCCGCTCGGTCGCCTCCTGCACGCGGCCACGATGTTGCTGTCGGGCATCGCGTATCCCGTCTCGGTCCTGCCCGAGGCCCTTCAGGTCGTGTCAGCCCTGCTGCCGACCACGGCGCTCCTCAGCTGCGTCCGTCTCGCGGCCTCGCCCGGAGCGGTGCCATCGGGTGAGCTCTCCCCCCTGACGGCCCTCGCGTTCAGCCTCGCGATGTGGCCGCTTGCCGCGTGGGTCTGCCGATGGGCCGACGCTCGCGCCCGCCGCCACGGCACGCTGTCTCATCCCTGATGCCTCAGGGCATGCAGACTTCAGGCACGCCCGGCAGCCGCTGCGCGTTGAATGACGCTACGAGCTCGTAGGCATCCCCGCCGACCAGGGCTTCGCAGGCGGGCGAACTTCTCAGACCCGCGAGCTGAACGCCCAAGGGGATCGCTCCCTTCGGACACCCACCACAGCTTCCAGAGGGCTGGACGTCGTCGGGCCCGATGGCCGCGCAGGCGCCGATGCAGGAGCATAAGTTGGCGATGTCGGAGGCGGTCAGGCAGGCCTTCAGCTCCCCGGTCAGTCGCCCGGTGTCGCTGCTGATCGTGGCGTCCGCCCGGACGTGGCGCAGAGGCACGGCCTGGGGCAAAGCCTCATCCGGCGTGCAGTTGAACGTCGTGTTGTTCTCGTCCTGGGCGTAGATATAGACGGCGCTCTCGGCGGGCACGACCACGCGCGTGGTCCCCAGCGCTTCGGTGCCTGCGCCGTCGATCGCGCAGGTCGTCAGCTCGCCCATCGGCGCCGGGGCAAACTGCGGCTCCCCGAACTCCACGGGGGAGTCGAACCTCACGCTATCGGTCGTCGGCTCGCGGCACTGCAAGAGGTCGTCGAGGCCGACGCCCGACGCGATGAAGGTGCGCGCGATATTCGAAACGTCGTCGAAGGCCTCGATGCCGATGAGAATGTTCAGCCGGTACCGGCTGATGTCCGACTGCCAGAGGTTGTTCAGAATACCGGCCTGCGCCGGAGGGGTCCCGTCGGGAGCCACCTCGCCGAGCTTGTGGATGTGCAGACACTGGAACCGGTAGGTCGCCGGATAGAGGGACGGGAGGCCGCCGTCTCCGAGATCGGGGACGGGCGCGAGGTCCACGGGCCCGGCCTCGGGCAGCGTGGGTAGGATATTCGGCGACCCGTCCGGATGGCCCACGCAGGCCGTCGAACACAGGATCGCGGCCAGCGTCACTCTTCTTTGCGTCTGCATGGGCGGACACATACCCCTTTCGGTTTCCCCTTGAAAGGCATTGTGTTAGGCGAATGACCCATGCGAAGCCCTTCGAGTCCATCCCGTGTCCTATCGGCCTCTTGGCCGACCCTCCTGGTCGCCGTCTCGACGCTGACCCCTCTGACGCTCGCCCACGCCGCGGGGTTCGAGGTGCCCGACAACGGCACCCGCGCCGTGGGCCGGGGAGGGGCCGTGGCGGCCTCGTCGGAGGACTTGACCGCCGCGCACTTCAACCCCGCGCTGCTCGCACGCCAGAGCAGCTCCTTGTCGCTGCTCTACAACCACAACCTCGTCTTCCACGAGTCCACGTTCACCCGCGCGCCGCTCTCCGAGGGGTGGGGCGCACGGGGCGCGCAAGCCGACACCTCCGAGGTCAGCGATCGGGAGACGCTCTTCCCGCTCGGCGTCTTTGTCGCGGGGGGAACGAACTTCGGCCTGGAAGACGCCATGTTCGCCGCGTCGATCTATGGCCCGCACTCCAACGGCAAGCAGAACTGGCCGGACTACGGCCCGCAGTCGTTCATGCTCACCGAGACTGACCTGATCCTCGTCTACTACTCGGCGAGCGCGGCCTGGTCCAACGGCGACCGCTTCGGGATTGGTGTCACGCTCCAATACGTCGACATGCCCAAGCTTGAGTACGAGCTCGTCATGGATGCCCGAGTCGATCCAGAGTCGGACCCGGTGCCCGACCGCGCCCGGGCCGGGGTGGTCTCGTCACAGACCGCGTCCAAGCTCGACCTCGAAGACCGCTTCGGGTACACGGCGATCGTCGGGGCTTTCGTCAAGATAACTGACCATCTTGAGCTGGCCGCCGGGGGCCGGGTGTTGCCCGTCAAGCTCGACGCCAAAGGCGGCATTCACATCGACAACGAGGCATTGAATCCCCAAGGTCTCAAGGTCGAGATGCCCCTCACCCTGCCCCGGACGGCGCGGGTCGGTCTGCGGTATGTCGATCCGGGTTTCGACGTAGAGCTCGACTTTGTCTGGGAGAATTGGTCGGTCATCGACAAATACCACGCGAACATGGAAGGCACGATTCAGGGACAGCCCGTCAACGACCTCGTCATCGAGAAGCAGTGGCAGGACAGCATGGGGGTTCGCCTCGGCGGTGATGTCGCGCTGGTGCCCGGCAAGCTCGATGTTCGCGCCGGCGGCTTCGTGGAGAGTGGGGCGGCACCCAAGAACTACAGCCACATCGACTTCCCCTCGTTTGACCGCTTGGGCCTGAGCGGGGGCCTGACCTTTCACCTCGACACCGTCGGCGTGCCTGGACTCGCGCTCTCCGCAGCGTACTCGCACATCTTCCAGGAAGACCGCGAGGTCACGGAGGCCTACGGCAAGACGTTCCAGCAGCGCCCGAAGGCACCTTGCCCCGAACGCTGCGAGGGGTTGTCGGGCGTGGTCGCCAACGCCGGACGCTTCGAGACGAGCTTCGACATCGTCTCTGTGGGCCTCGATTACCGTCGCTGATTCAGCTCAGTAACGGGAGAAGCCTTGCCCCCCGCGCGCTCCGCTTCCAAGGTCCGTCGGAATCGGTACGCGGGAGACGGCCACCGAGTCATCGCTCCGCTCGGCAGCCAAGAATGGGTGGTCGCTGACGTTCGCCATGGACAAGGCGAAGATGCCCCCGGCAGCGTCACCCCCCGGGTGCCCATGGACTTGCCCGACGTGACGGGCGCCCAAGGCCTCCAGCATCGTGCGCGCAGCCTCCTGCTCATCTCGCAGCGAGAACTCCGCGCGGCTCACGTCGATCACATGGAGCCGCCGCATGAATGCTCGAACGAGCAGGTACACGCTCGTCCGGGGCGCGGAGCCCACGACCTCCACGGCCGTGCAGTAGCCGTGCCCGTGGCGGCTGAATCCCAGGAGGTAGCCTAAGGTCTCGCCGCCCCGCTCGAGCACGAAGCACGTGCCGTCGACGAAGCAGCGGTTGGCCTGCACCTCGGCGAGCCACAGACCCACGTCGCCGCGGGCACGGGGCAAAGAGGGGACCGAGGCCGCCAAGCTTGCGGCGCGAATCGGAGAGATCGCGTGGACATCGAACTTCATAGTGCGTCCATCTTTGCCGGTCATTGTGACAATCAGGCGACACGCGCGCGACAGTCGTCCCGCCTCAACTGTTTGCTGTTCGGCCACAGACGTGTTGCCGAGTCGTCGCAATCGAGGACCAAGGTCCGCTCCGCAACATCACGGAGGCGGACTCATGAAACGTTTTTCTCGGCCCATTCAGCTGACTGCTGCGATCATCGGGATGTCGTTCGCGGCTCCGGCCCTGGCGGAGGACAAGCCAGCGGTGTCGGTCTCGCTGGTGTCGTTCTTCAACTACCACTACGTCCTCGCGGCACCCGAGGGCGCGGCCGGTGACAACGCCTTCTCCCTCGAGCGCGCTTACCTGAACATCGAGCCGAAGATTGACGACCACTGGTCGGGACGACTCACTCTGGACCTCTCGGCCCCAAAGGCGGCGGGCGGGAGCTACAAGCTCCGGCTCAAGTTCTCGTACATCGAGGGGAAGAAGCTCATGGACTCCGGGCTGAACGTGCGAGCGGGCATGATCCCGACGCCGTTCGCCGAGCCTCTCGACAAGGCCTGGGGTTACCGCGTGCTCGCCAAGAGCCCCCTCGATGCGAACAAGGTCGTCGCGTCGGCCGACCTCGGCGTCAGCCTCGGCTTTGACTGGGAGGGAGGCGGGGCCAAGCTCATGGTGCTCAACGGAGAGGGCTATGAGTCGCCCGAGAGCACCGAAGGCAAGGACCTCGCGCTGAGCGTCAATCACGAGGTGATCGACGGGCTCGTCATTCACACGACCGCCGCCTATGGCACGCGGCTCGGCGGTCAGAGCGACTTCTGGGAGCCGGACGTCCTGACCTACGACAGCCGGCTCGTCGCGGCCCTGCTCACGACCTTTGACCATGACCTGCTGCGGGCCGGCGCGGAAGTCGCCTTCATCCACGCGAAGGTCAAGGCGGTTGACGATGCTCGGAAGGCCCTGTCCCTCTCGGCCTATGTGGTCGGCAAGGTCAACGAGAAGATCGAGGTGCCCGTGCGCTTCGTGCGCTTTGACCCGAACTCCGACGCCAAGACGGGCAAGGACGACGAGGTCCAAAGCGTGGTCGCCGGCGTCAGCTACACCTTCGCTGGCAAGATGAAGCTCATCCCCAACGTGCAATACGAAAAGGCCGGCAAAGACGACGCGGTCATCACGGGCTTCATGCACCTGGAAGCCAAGCTATGAATCCTCGCGTTCCCCAATCGACTCGCGCTCGTCACACGCACGTCACAAACCTCCATCAACGTGCTGCGTCCGTTGGCGCCTGTGGTCTCGAAAGGTCCTCCAGAATGAACCGTCTCGCCGCGACCGCGCTCGCCGTTTGCTTCGGGGTCTCCGCCTGCAAAGGCTCGACCCCTGAAGATCCCTCCAAGAAGTCGGCGCGGGGTGTCGCAAACGCGGTCGCCGCCGCGCCCGTCACGGTCGACGGCTCCAGCACCGTCGCGCTGATCACCGAGGCCGTCGCCGAGGAGTTCCAAAAGGCGAACCCCGGCAAGAAGGTCACGATGGGCGTCTCCGGGACCGGCGGCGGCTTCAAGAAATTTTGCGGCGGCGAACTCTCCATCAGCGGAGCGTCCCGTCCGATCAAGCCCGCCGAGGTCGAGCTCTGCGGCAAGAACGGCATCGAATACGTCGAGCTCCCCGTGGCCTACGACGGCCTGACCATCGTGGTTCACGCGCAAAACGACTGGGCCACCTCCATCACCGTCGCCGAGCTCAAGAAGATGTGGGCGCCCGAGGCTCAGGGCACCGTCAAGAAGTGGAGCGACGTGCGTCCCGGCTGGCCAGACCAGGAGATTCACCTCTTCGGCGCAGGCGTCGACTCGGGCACCTACGACTACTTCACCGCTGCCGTCGTCGGCAAGGAGCACTCCAGCCGTGGGGATTACACGTCGAGCGAGGACGACAACGTGCTCGTCAAGGGCGTGTCGACCGATAAGCTGGCCTTAGGCTTCTTCGGGTACGCCTACTACATCGAGAACAAGGACAAGCTGAAGCTCGTGCCCGTCGACGACGAGAAGGCCGAGAACGGCGCGGGGCCGATCGAGCCGTCGCTGGAGACGGTCGCCAATGGGACTTACCAGCCTCTGTCGCGCCCCATCTTCATCTACGTCGGAAAGACGCAGCTTGAGCGCCCCGAGGTCTCCGCGTTCGTGACCTTTTATCTGGCGAACGCGCCGACGCTCTCGGCTGAGGTCGGGTACATCCCGCTGACGCCCACGGGCTACGCCTTGGCCACGGAGCGGTACACGAAGCGTACCTACGGCTCGGTCTTCGGCGGGCAGGGTTCGTCGGTCGGCGTCAGCGTTGAGCTGCTCCTCGGGGCTCCGCCGGCGGCCCCAGTGTCCGCGGCGATGGCTCCGTCGGGTCCCCCGGCCTCGGCGCCCTGAGCCCACTCCAAATGGTCCAGACCAAGGGGATGTCGCGAGTGCGGCCGCAGCGTGCGTCGCCGCTGAGCGAGCGCGTCATCGAGGTCTTCCTGTTCCTCTGCGGGGCGGTCTCGGTCCTCACGACGGCGGGCATCCTCCTCGTCCTGGGCTACGAGACGATCCAGTTCTTCTCCGAGGTCTCGCTGCTCCAGTTCTTCGGCGACACAGAGTGGACCCCGCTCTTCGCCGAGAAACACTTCGGCATCTGGGCGCTGGTCTCAGGCACCGTGCTCACCTCGATTATGGCGATGGCCGTCGCGCTGCCGTTTGGCTTGCTGTCGGCCATCTACCTCTCGGAGTTCGCGCCCTCCGCCGCCCGTCGCGTGCTCAAGCCCATGCTCGAGCTCCTCGCGGGCGTCCCGACGATCGTCTACGGCTTCTTCGCCCTCGCCTTCATCACGCCCGCCCTTCAAGCCCTCCTGCCGGACCTCGCCGGGTTCAACGCGCTGAGCCCCGGCATCGTCATGGGCATCATGATCATCCCGATGATCTCGTCTTTGAGCGAAGACGCGCTCCATGCCGTGCCCACCGCGCTGCGTGAGGCCGCGATGGGTCTGGGGGCGTCGCGCTTGACGACGATTTTAAGAGTGGTCGTGCCCTCGGCCCGCTCGGGGATCGCCGCGGCCTTAACGCTCGCCGTGTCCCGGGCCATCGGGGAGACGATGATTGTGGCGATAGCGGCGGGTCAGCAGCCGCGCTTCACTTTTGATCCGCGGGTCCCCGTGGAGACGATGACCGCATACATCGTCCAGGTCAGCATGGGCGACGTCCCGACGGGCACGCTCGAGTACCGCACCATCTTCGTGGTGGGCGCGATGCTGTTCCTGATGACCTTCAGCATGAACGTCGTCAGCCAGCGTTTCGCTCGCAAGTATCGGCGGCTCGGATGAGCACCGTCGCCGAGCGTGCCTTCATCGTCCTGTGCTGGCTCGCGATGGCCGTGCCGCTGCTCTTGCTGGCGTTCCTTCTGGGGCAGCTCTTCATCGACGGCATCGGCCGCATCGACTGGGCCTTCTTGACGAGCTACCCGTCCCGGCGGGCCAGCGACGCGGGCATTCTTCCGGCCCTCGTCGGCAGCGTCTACCTCATCCTCCTGACGCTCGCGCTCGCGCTCCCCGTCTCGATCGGCGCGGCGATCTACCTCGAGGAGTACGGCCAGCGCAGCCGCATCGGCCAGCTCATCGAGGTCAACATCGCCAACCTCGCCGGCGTGCCCTCCATCATCTACGGCCTGCTCGGACTCGAGATCTTCGTGCGCTTCGCAGGCATGGGTCGCAGCCTCCTGGCCGGCGCCGCGACGATGGCGTTGCTCATCCTCCCCGTCATCATCATGGCGTCACGCGAGGCCCTGAGGACCGTGCCGAACTCGCTGCGTGAGGCCTCGCTCGCCTTGGGCGCGACCCGTTGGCAGATGACCCGCCAGGTGGTCCTGCCGATGGCCGCGCCGGGCATCTTGACCGGGACGATCCTCGCGGTGTCTCGCGCCATCGGTGAGACCGCGCCGCTGGTGGTCATCGGGGCCCTCACGTTCATCACGTTCCTGCCGGAGGGTCCGTCGTCGCCGTTCACCGCCCTGCCGATCCAAATCTTCAACTGGATCTCCCGCCCTCAAGCGGCCTTCGGAATCAACGCGTCGGCGGCCATCGTCGTCTTGATGATCACCTTGCTTTTGCTCAACGGGACCGCGATCTTCCTGCGTGAGCGGCTCTCGCGGCGGCCCCACTGAGGATGTGTATTTGACCGATCTGACTCCCAGCTACAGCGTCTCGAATCTCGTCGCGGGGTTTGGTGGCAAGACGGTGCTGTCGAACCTGAGCATCGTCCTGCCGCGCAAACAGATCACGGCGATCATCGGGCCGTCGGGCTGCGGCAAGTCGACCTTCATCCGGTGCCTCAACCGGATGCATGAGCTCGTGGTTGGGGCGTTCGTCACGGGGTCCGTCGTGCTTGACGGCAAGGACATCTACGGTGAAGACGTCGATCCGGTTCTGCTGAGGCGCAAGGTGGGCATGGTCTTCCAGAAGCCCAACCCTTTTCCGACCATGACGATTCGCGAGAACGTCCTCGCTGGCCTCAAGCTGACCGGAACCTACGACCGGACGCGGGCCGATGAGATCGTCGAGAGCGCCTTGACCCGCGCTGCCTTATGGGAGGAGGCCAAGGACCGGCTCCACGAGCCCGGCGTCGGACTCTCGGGCGGGCAGCAGCAGCGTCTCTGCATTGCGCGGACGCTGGCAGTGGAGCCCGACGTGATCCTTATGGACGAGCCGTGCTCTGCCCTTGACCCGATCGCGACCGCCCGCATCGAGGACCTCATGACGGCGCTGAGGGAGCAATACACCATCGTGATCGTGACCCATAATATGCAGCAGGCCGCCCGCGTCTCGGACCGGACCGCGTTCTTTCTCTCGGGCGAGTTGATTGAATTCACCCAAACAGACAAGCTCTTTACGGCGCCACAAGATCGGCGGACCGAGGACTACATCACCGGGAAATTCGGTTGAGCGGAGACATGCAGGGGAGCAAGAGACACACGGACCGCGAGTACGAAGCTGAGCTCGCCCAGATTCGCGATCAGCTCCTGCTCATGGCCGGTCGCGTAGAAGAGATGATCGCCAACGCCGTCCGCGCGATCGGCGAGCGGGATCCCGCGCTCGCCCGCAACACCATCGAGATTGACCACAAGGTCAACAAGACGGAGATGGAGACCGACGAGCTCTGCATGCGGATCCTCGCTCGGCGTCAGCCGCTCGCCTCGGACCTTCGGTTCATCACGATCGCGCTCAAGATGGTCACGGACCTCGAGCGCATCGGCGATCTCGCGGTGAACATCTGCGAGCGGGCGATTGACCTCGCGGGTGAGCATCGGCTGGAGGGCCTCGACACCCTGATGCAGATGGCGAGCGTCGTTCAGAGCATGGTGCGGGACGCGATTGACGCCTTCGTTCACGGCGACCCGGACCTGGCCCAGCAGATCATCGACCGCGACGACGAGCTCGACGAGCTCTACCATGTGTACTTCCGGGAGGTGCTCGCCGCGATGCTGAAGGAGCCCACGAGCATCGAGCGGGGCATCCACATCCAGTCGGTGGCCAAGTGGCTGGAGCGCATCGGGGATCACGCGACGAACCTCGCCGAACTCGTGATCTTCATGGTCAAGGGCAAAGACGTCCGCCACATCGGCAAGCTCGACCCCTGAGGTTGACGACGAGTGAACGGCGTTTGGCGGTCGACTGTGTCCGCGTGAATACGGCCTACCCCTCCGATCGCCGACGCATTGGGGGAGGCCTGCTCCAGGCTTGGGGCGTCGGCTCCGATTCCTCACGGGGCTGACGGCGATTCTCCACGGGGCTGCCGCCTTGGCATGGCCGTTGCGGAGCTCATGGTTCGAGTGCGAAACCCAGACTTGGACCTCGGATTTGATGAATGAAGACGTTGCCGGCGGCTGAGCGCATCGCGGTGTTCACGGAGAACGCCGTCAACCTCGCGGCGGGTGAGGCCGAGATCGTCTCGACGCTGCTCGCGGGCGCCCTGACCCAGGAGAAAAACGAGCTGACCCCTCAGCCGCAGGGCGTCACGGTGGCGGAGGCCCGAACGATGGACACCGTCCTGCTGAAGGACTCAAAGCCCCGGGAGCTCATCAAGGCGCGGAAGCTCTCTCACTTCGAGGTCGGGCTGCTCCAGCCGGTCTCTTCGGAGCGGGACTTCGCGTCCGTCGTGAGGGGGACCATTGGTGCGTGCGAGGAGGTCGGTGAGGGCTTTATCAACTACGGTGGCGGATTGATGTTGTCGAGCAGCACCGAGAACCTGGAGTCGAGCTATGGGGGCCTCATCGGCGTGATCGGGGGCGGCTATCACCTGATCCACAGCCCCATATCGCCCAGCGTCAACCGAGTTCGGGTTCATCGTAGGTATCGGGTTCTGATGGTTGGCCATCGGGCGGCCCGCCTTGTCCTGACGTGTCTGCTCGGCGCGACCACGACGTCCGCGCAGGCCTTCGAACCCGCCCGGGCCACTGCGCCGGGAGTCGAACCCGCCCGGGCCACTGCGCCGGGAGTGGTATCCGGTTCTGTCTTGAATGTGCTGGACCCGCCGTGCGCTTCTGCCGGCGGCCGGCCCACGCCGGAGGCCGCCGAGCACGCCGAGCGGGAGATCCACTTCACGGCCGAGCTTGTGTTGATGCTGACGGTGCCGACGCTGAGCGAGGTCCGTCGAAGGGCGTTGGAGCGGGCCGTGGCACTCGGAGACTCGCAGCGTGAGCTCTGCCGGGGGCTGACGGGCGAAATCAGATCGCCCCCTCAGACCAGCCCCGCGCCACGCTCGAACCCATCGGGAGGGGACGAGCCTCTCCGGGAGACGGTCTTGTTTCGGGGCTGGCACGCCGCTGCTTCCGGCCGGGCTCAGGAGGCTCGTGCGGCCTTTGAGCACCTCACGGCCACCGGGGTCTCCGATGCGGCCGGTTTCGTCGCGTTGCTCGCCCTCGCCGAGCTCGACGAGGCGGCCGACCTCCTGTTCTCGGCGGCGCAGCGGTATCGGCGGGTGGCCGAGGGCGGGTCGGGCGCGCTGTCGGCCTTCGCCCACTTTCGGCTCTCTGCTCTCGCCGAGAGTCTGGGAGACGAGGCGGGGGCACGAAGCCACGCCGACCTCGCGCGCTCAAGGCTGCCCGTGGGGACACGCCTCGGACAGTTTCTTCAGTCGCGCCTGCCCGTCTCCGGCCAAGCGCCTTCGTCAAGCGGCCCCTGAGCCGCGCACACCGCTTGATCCGGTGGGCGGGACGTGCACAGTGATCGCCCATGCGCTCAACCCTAGGTGTAGTCAAGGGGCTTGTCTTTCTCGCCTCTCTTCTCGAAGCCTGCACGCCGCCGAGACCCCTACCCGCGGTCACCGACGCTGGACTGCCCGACGTCGTCGCCCGATCGCGAAGATCCCCATCCGCCGAGACCGTCTACCTCGCTTGCACCGGAGAGCCGATGGGCGAACGGCAGTCGGGACAGGATCCGTTGGCGAGCCTGAGGAAGCTCAGCGAGGCCGGCTCGACCGAGGTGCGCGAGCTCTGGGAGACCTGCCTTCGCTCCGAGAAGGCACCTTTTGAACTCCGGGCGTTCTCGGCGCGATTCGTCTGCGCCGCCGGCGAGCGGTCGCTCCTGCCGGAGGTGAACGCTCTCCTGACGAAGCGCGGCACCGACGCGCGCCTCTGGCACGGGCGGGTCTTCGACGCCGTGCGGATCCTGAAAGACCCCTCAAGCGTGCCCTTCATCGACGAGGCCCTCAAGCTCGACGAGCAGGAGGGCCTCGCCATCGGCCATGCCCTCACCGTCGAGCTCGGCGTTCGGACGCTCATGTCGTTTGACACGAACGAGGCGTGGGCGGTCATCGATCGCGTCTCGAGAGACCCCCGACCGACCGTTCGGACGCCGGCGGTTCAAGCCGCGGGGCTGGAGTTTCATCGGCCGAGGGCGCGCGCGCTCATCGCCCGTCTGCTCCTTGACCCCTCCGACGAGGTCCACCTTCGAGCCTGTCAGGTCGCGATGTTCGACGCCCAGAACTCCAAGGACCGGCTGGTGACTCAGTTTGGCAAGAGCCCATGCGTCGACGACGCGGCCGGCTGGCTCCGCGTTCGTCCGCGGGTCGTCGACGCGGTCCTCAAGTACACGTCAAAGTAAGAGGCTTCTGTAAGCCCGCTTGAAGTAGACGAGCGGGCCGCCGTCGGGCGCGGACATCACGCCGGTGACGCGCCCAATGCAGATGTGATGGTCCCCTTGAACCGACTGATCGTGGAGCACGCAGTCGAGGTGCGCTGAAGCGTCAGCGACGGCCGGGAGGCCCGAGGGCAGGCGCACGATCGGCACCTCGCCAAAGCCCACGTCGACCGGACGGTCGCGGCCCGAGAAGGTCTTGGACACGTCGGCCTGGCGCTCCGAGAGCAAGCTGACGGCGAAGAGTCCGCGGCTCTCGATCAAGGTGAGCAGCCTCGACCTCGACTGGAGGCAGATGAGGATCAGCGGCGGAGACATCGAGACCGAGGCAAAGCTCGAGACGGTCGTCGCGTGGGCCAAACCCTCCACCTCGGTGCTCACCGCGACGACGCCGGACACCCAGTGGGCGAGAGCGTGTCGGAAGTCCTCTTGCGCGAGGTCGTCGTCCATGGGTGATGTTGTGCACACGGAGTGGTCCGACCGCGAGGACAAAGTTGATCCACAAGCCAAGGTCCAGCGTATCGAACTCAGGATGGGGTATCTTGTCCCACTCTCGTCGTTTGCAGGGGTAAGGATGTCAGCCTCGACGGATCCGGACGCGCTGCTCGTGGCGGCGATGGCCGCCGGCGACCGGGTCGCGCTCGCCAGACTGTACGATGCGCACGCGGGCCCAATGCTGGCCCTGGGAGCCCGTATGCTCGGGAGCGAACATGAAGCTGAGGACCTCGTTCACGATGTCCTGATTGAGGCTTGGCGAGGCGCGTCGACCTATGATCCGATCCGGGGCACGGTTCGCACGTGGTTGTCCATGCGCCTTCGGAGCCGCGCGCTCGATCGTCTGAGGATCCGTGCCCGATCGCTCCTCGTCGAGAGCACCGACGAGAGCCGGGCACAAGCCACCACCGTGCTCGACGAAGACCCGGCGCTGAGCCCCGACCGGCACCGCCTGCATCGCGTCCTCGCCACGCTGCCGGAGGCCCAGCGGGTCGTGCTCGAGCTTGGGTACTTCGAGGGGCTCTCGTCCTCGGAGATCTCTGAGCGGGTGCAGGTGCCTATCGGCACGGTGAAGTCCCGCGTGGCGGCCGCGCTGTCGCACCTGCGCGCGATCTTCGGCTCCCCGGGAAGGATGGGGGGCGTATGAACGACACCCTCCGTATCCGGTTGGCCGAGTATGCCTTAGGCACGCTCCCGGCCGAGCTCGTCGGCGAGGTCTTAGCCCAGCTCGCCTCAGACCCGTCGGCCCGTCAGGTGCTCGCCGAGCTTGAGGCCGACATGTGCACCCTCGGCGGGGCACTCCCACCCATGACGCCCCGACCGGCCGCTCGGTCACGGCTCCTCGCGTCCGTCGAGCCGGTGAAGCGGCTTCTGGCGATGACCGACCGGGTCAGCGACTTCCTTGGTGTCGACAGAGCGCACGCCCGGATGATCCTCGACCTCGTCGACGACGCCGCGGCCTGGGTGTCCGCCCCGGTCGACGGCATCTCTCTGTGCGACGTGGACGGGGGCGAGGCCGTGGTCGGCGCGCGTGTGGGCCTGGTTCGCCTTCGGCCCGAGACGACGTTCCCGACCCACACCCATCTCGGGCTGGAGCGCACGCTCGTGCTCCAGGGCGGCTACGTCGACTCCAGCGGTGAGACCCACCTCGCGGGCGACGTGGTCCACAACCCAGAGGGCTCGCGCCATACGTTCACCGCCCTCGACGGCCCCGATTTGCTCTACCTCGTCGCCCTCTGGAACGGGATCGATCTGGCGGGTCTTGATTGAGTTTAGGCGGCTCCGCAAGACGTCGACCTCGTTAGCATTGCAAACGCCCCGGAATCGCTCCATAACGCCGCCCCTACCCCCCCATCAAGGAGAGAGCCGTGAGCAACTCGGCGCTCGGTCGCAAGTTCACCTGTCACTCTTGCACCACCAAGTTCTATGACCTGAACAAGCCTGAGCCGAAGTGCCCGAAGTGCGGTGCTCGGGCCGAGATGCCCGTCACCGAGCACACCGGTCGGGCGTCTCGCGCGGGTGGCCGTCGAGGTCGCGTGGCTGCGGTCTATGAGCCGAAGAAAGTCGTTCACGAGGAGGGGCCGGCTTTCGACGAAGAAGAGCCCGCGCCTCCGTTCGAAGACGACGAGGCGGCCTTCGAAGAGGACGAGGAGGCGGCCTTCGAAGACGACGCCACCGCCGCCGAGGGCGAGGAAGAGCCTGCGGCCGAAGAGGAAGAGCCCTAACAGGACGCTGAAAAAGGGTCGTCCTGACCTTGTTCAGCTTAGCTCCGCTCGGAATCATTCGGCTTTTTCAAAGCCTCTGTGGTTCCGCCGGGTCGTCCTGGCCCGGGCAGACTGCTTTTTCAGCAGCCTGCTAACGCCTTCAGAATCGGGCGTAGAAGTCGAACTCCGGCATCACGAATGGCGTCGGATAAAAGAGATGGGCGACCGGCAGGTTGTAGTGCCCGTAGCCGAGCCCGATCCTCAGGTTGAAGACTTCCCAGGACCACAAGGCCGACAGGGTCAGGTTCGCCTGCTTCCCGGTCTTCAGATCGGCCTCGGCCGACTGATACAGGGTCGCGCGGGTCCGCTTGTCCAGCTGGATGCTCTCCGCGCCGTCGAGTTGGGCGCGTTGGAGCACGAGCACGTGCGCGTCGAGCACCATGGCCAAAGTGCGACTGACGCGAAGCTCGTAGGAAGGGTGAAGGGCGACCGTCTCTGTGGCGCCGATTCCCCGGATGTCGACGTTTTCGCCGACCACACTCACGCCCGAGAGAAAGATGGGCGTATAACTCAGGCCCAAAGAGAGTCGGTCGCTCGACTTCAGCTTCCAGGTTCCGTTGAGCTGGACGGGCACCGTGACGAACGTGGCGTCCTGGGAGCCCCCGCCGTCATCGAAGGACTCGAGGTCCGAGAGCGAAAGCCAAAAGAGCCCCAGATCGGCCGAGAAGGCGAACTCCTCGTCGTCGTAGAACTTGTAGCGACCGCGCGCATTTTTCACTTTGAGCAACCACGGCAGCGTGTACGTGCCGAGGTGGAGCTTATCGATCACCCCGAACTCGACTCGGGTGAGGCTTAGCCGAAACTCCTGCGCATGCAGGGTCTCCGCGCTGTATTCAATGGCGGGCGAGGTGTCGTGGTAGGCGTGCGCCAGCACGGGTGCCTGAAGGGCAAGAAGAAGCGCGAGGCTCAGTCTTCGAGCGTCCACTCGACCTCCTCGTCTCCGCGTCGACACTGTCCGCTCAGCCCCCCGCCGCCGAGGACGCAGCTCCAGCTCCCGAGCTTGTCGATGATCTCGTAGCTCAGGTCACCGAACTCGTCGCCCCGCAGGCCGAAGAGGACGTGTTGACCGTCCGGCGTTGGCAGACTCAACCTCAGGCCGTCCGTCTCGCCGACTTGAAAGTCCAGGTCGAAAGCGGCTCTCGGCTCGTCGCCCTGCTGAAGGCCGCCGGCGAAGTGCGCGACAAACCCCTCTCCCGACTCAAGCGCGACGATCACCTCGAGGGCCCCGTCGAGCTGCCACCGGGTCTCGCTGTCGTCGGTGACTACGCAGCGCGAGAGAGCTCCCCAGATGACGTCTTTGATCCCACTGTTCGCAAACAGGACCGTCAAGTTCGCTTGACCATTAACCGCCGCGTCCACGGGCGCGTCGAAGTCCGGGCCCGGGCAGATGTACTCAATGACCATCCACCCGGTGCCCTTGACCGAGAGTGCCTGTCGGGACTCTGAGAGCGCTTCTTCGGTCGTGCTCTGCCCGCCCCCGTTGAGGGAATCCAGGGCACCCGCAACCGCCCTCAGAACGGTGATGGTGGCCCCGAGTTGGCCGAGGGTCTCGACGAGCGCGCCGGTGACCGCTGGGGCGTTCTGCTGGGTGAGCAGGCCCTCTGGGGGGGCGTAGGCCGCTCGAAGGGCCGCGACGTTCGGCGGCCTCGGGGCCACGCGCTCCGCATCAACGCACGCGACCACTGTAAGGCCGCCGAGGAGCAGCTTCGTGAGCACCGATGAAGTTCGGGTATGACGGCAGCGCATAGATTGTGAGCATAGCCGCAGCGATTAGGAAGTCGACAGCCCGAGGGGAAATGTGTCGGCGGGAACGATGCCGCCGACGCCAAGGTCGCGCGTGATGAGCACGATGAGCGGGTTTCATCGCCGCAGATACTATTGCCAATAGTAGCCCTCTGTGAAAGAGTAGCGCGCATGAAGAGGCAAGCCACTTTCGAGCCGCTCGGCGAGTTGGAGACCGCGGTGATGGACGTTGCCTGGGTGCTGCCGACCGCGACCGCGCGTGAGGTCTGCGATCACCTCACCGGGACCCGAGCGCGCGCCTACACCAC